>CAIOOA010000029.1 GCA_903859815.1 uncultured Methylococcaceae bacterium
ATGCAGCGCGGCAATTTGCAACCCAATGATGTATGTTCATGGTGGCCTCTCTATCGACAAGTAAAATATTGAGGATAGGTTAGCAACGGGATTTTGTTTCGTCCAATATAGGTTTTGAATCAAACCGTTCTGTTTTTTATATGATGGTTTGACTTATCCGCTACAGCAATTCTCAAGTATGGCTAAAACGCCGTCATTCCGGCACGGACTGCCGGAATCCAGTGCCATGGATGGTAACTTGTCGGTGCATAAGCGTCTGATTAAACATGGTTGGCAAATCCTAGCTTCACGTCCCTGTGACTGGATTCCTGCTTCCCGGCAGGAATGACGGCTATACATCAACGCTGTGCCTCATAATGAGAATTGCTGTATCCGCTATGAGTGTGGACTGCATTCGATAATATTTCTGTCGCCCATTGGTTCAAACTCTTCCCTGCGGATTACGCTGCAAACAATGCTTGACTGTGGATTTCCGGGGGAACCCGCAGAAGCAGCTTGCCGGAGGCTGGTTTTTCTGGCTGGATTCCCAATTCTTGACATTCGGACAGATAGTCTTCAATGGCTTGCTCAAACTCAGCCCGTAATTCAGACACGGTTTGACCATGGAAACTAATCATGCTGCGAATACCCAAGATACGGCCCGTGAAGATGTTATCACGCTCGTCGTATTCGATCCGAGCCGAATAAGCTTTATAGGTCATAATGTTCATGGCTTGATTCCTGCATTGTAGGCCGGAATAAGGTCGCACAGCGACCGTTTCCGGCATTCGATTTGCCGGAAACGCCCGTCAAGACGGGCTTATTCCGGCCTACTTCTAATCGCGTCGCCGCTACGCGGTTAAAAGCAAAAGAGAAGATCAAAAGCCAGTGAACAGCAAAACGGGCGACAGAGATCAGAGTATCAGTGATCAGCGGATCAGGATGGGGGCTACACACACCAAACGGAAGCCGAAGTTGCTGTCACGGTCGTCCGGATGGTGGTCGTAGCGGGAGGCTGCTCGCACGCGGCCTTGTTTGTAGTCCCAAGAGCCACCGCGCGCCACACGCCGACCATTACCTTCCATACCTTGCCGTTGCGACTGCTTGTATTCGTTCAAACACCATTCCCAAACATTCCCTGCCATATCCGATGCGCCAAAGGGTGATTGGCCTTGCGGATACAGACCCACCGCAGAGGTTTGATCCAAATAATGCGGCCATATATGGGTATACGATTCGTTAATATTGGCATGACCGGGCTGGTAGCCGTTGCCCCAAGGATACTCAAAGCCATTTATTCCTCGTGCCGCCTTTTCCCATTCTTGTTCGGTGGGCAAACGGACTTCATTACCTAGAAGCTGAGTCAGCCAACGGCAAAACGCCACTGCCTCATACCAACTCACTGTCTCACGAGGATGGTTAGCGTAATCCCATCCGGGTTGATCCGGTTGCTCAAAGCGTTCCGCCAAGCCTTCCCACCATTGCGGATTACCATAGCCTTCGGGATCGTCGATGAAGGCTTGAAATTGGCAATGGGTCACTGGATAACGGGCGATATGGAAACCGGGTAGATTGATCTTTTCCCCGTCTTGGTAGATGAACTCTCCGGCTGACACAAACACCCATGCTATATCAGGCACTTGTCTGCGTAGCTTGGCATCATAATGCAAGGCTACACCGGGGCGGTTGTCCAGTGGTTCGCCGTCAAGCGTCAGCATCCCCAAGGCGCGACCGAAAGCGGCTCTGGTTTCGGGTTCCGGGTGACGGTTGAGATCGGTCAGCCGGGGTAGCCAATCCTGCCGTAAGTGCTGCAAGGTTTCCTTGGGGGTTTGTGCACCGCTATTGACTATGCACTGCGCGGCCACTTCGGGTTGTGCTTCTGCCAACCAGTCAATGACTGGGGTGCAGTCATCAGCATAAAACCCCGCCAATAGCACGGCGGACTCTTCCCAACCTGTGCGTTCCCAAAAGCGCGGCCAAAAACTCCGGGCATCAAATTCTGGAGCGTCATATTGTGGAGCGTCAAAGCTTGCTTTGACAGACAAAGCAAGCTTTGTCGCTCCAAGCCCTTCTTCGTTTGAGTATGGAGCATCAAGGCTTACCTTGACAGACAAAGCCAGCCCTTCGACTTCGCTCAGGACAGGCTTTGTCGCTCCAAGCCACTGCTCAAGCCGCGAGCGCAACATCCGTGCAGTGAAATATTCTTGCAGCAATTGATGAGTGAAGCGCACCTCGCGCTCACCCACATCCAACAAGCTGGCGGCGGCGGCTCGGTACAGCAGTCGATCTTCTACCCATTCGGCTGCGTCAACCCGCGATAACACGGTAAAGGCTTCGGTCTTGTCGTCTTTGGACTTTCGCCGCGACTGCAAAGCCCAAGCCAGATTTTCCAGGGCCGTTAACAATGCTTCACCTTCTTCCGTGGTCCGCCATTCGTCCTCAACCTCAGCCAAATGTTCGCGTAATAGCAAGACTTGCACGAAGCCGTCAAACAACAAAGCCCGGTTGGCGGGCAGTTCGCCGGAATCGATATAGACTTGGGTCAGCATATACAGCAGATAGGGGTTGCCGGCCAGCCGCATCAGACTGCGCGGGTCATGCACCGCCTTGCGCCAAATCTGTTTTTGGCTCCAACTGAGTTTGTATTCAACTTTAGCGGGTATGTTTTGCGCCGACCAGAATAGCGCCCAATCCGCCCCGACTTGTTGCCAGACCCGCCAGACCTCGCGCACTTCTTCCCCGCCGGCCAGCCGCCAGAATAAATCCTCGCCGCGTTGATGACCTGAGACCGACTCGGTTTCATTAAATCCCCCCTGCCCCCCTTTGCAAAGGGGGGTTGGGGGGATTTGCTCCGAGTTGTAGCCCGGATGGAGCGAAGCGGAATCCGGGTCTTGCTGCCCGTTCTCCCGGATTACGCCGGAGGCTTCATCCGGGCTACTCAGATAGCTGGTGACAAAATCCAGAATACGTGGCGGGTCCAAAGGCCAGATGGTCACCGTGTCCAGCCCTAAATCCAATGCGCCGGTGTAGTCCAATTCACGGCAACTGACCAAGGCCGACAAGTGTTTATGTTGATTCAAGAACGCTTTGACCAAATCCGCTTTTGCCGCCCGTTCACCGGAAGGGACTTCGTTCAGTCCATCCAACAGCAACACTGCCCGATGGGTTTTCAACAGCGTATCCAGATAAGCACCCATTTCGCCCAATTCCCGTTGCATAAAATCTTGAATCGGCTCATGGGCTTCTAGCCATTTGCCTAGTCGAATCAACAAAGGCAATGGGGCCGATGGGTCTACCAGTGCTTGTTCCACGGCATCCCGTGCCAGCTTCCACAGGGTTGTGGTTTTACCCGCCCCCGGTTCGCCCAACAACGCCGCCCTTCGCACCTCGGTAAAAGTCACCAGAATATCGTCGTAAGCTCGCGACGGCTTCGGCGGCTCGTCAGCATGCGTCTTAAACCGGGGCAAATGGCTGAATTCCGGGCGCATGACCACAGTGCGCAAGGGCGCGGAGGTTTGACTTTTAGGGCTCACTTTGGCAACCCCGGCCATCGGCGTGTACAGCTCGGTATGCACCAATTCGCCCAATTGCAAACGGCGCAGATAGGCCAGTTCCGCTTGCCGTTGCTGGCTTTCGGTAGGTGTCGAGAGGGTTATCGGTTTAGGCAGGGAGGCCAATAAACGGCTGAAACCCGCAGCATAGTCTCGATAGATCGGTATGGCTTGGCAATCCATCATGCGAATGGGCAGTTCGCATTCTTCACCGAGCAAGGGAATAATGGGTTTGCCTAGTTTCTCCGCATAATAGTACTCACATCTTACCCATTTGTTTGAATTGGCAGCCTCAGACATTAAGCAAATGACGGCATAGGCTCGCGTGATGCCATCGACAATCGCCTTTTCCCAAACCTCACCACCGGGTATGTCAGTCGTGTCCAGCCAGCAAGCATGGCCGACCTGTTCCAAATCAGCCAGCAGCCGATCCGCAAGGGCGCGGTCGGCGCGGGAATAACTCAGAAACACCACAGGTCCGGTGCTTGGGGAATGTCTAGGGGGTTGTTGCAAAACCGTCACCATCATTGGCAAATCACTATCAAGCATTATCCCAAAATCCTTAATCGGTGAATACTTTTTCGTAAGGTTTGTAGTACCGCCTTCAGGCGGAAAGAACGCAGAAGACCGGCTAAACAGCAATTCTCATTATGGCTAAATCGCCGTCATTCCGGCATGGACTGCCGGAATCCAGTGCCAGGGACGGTAACGGGTCGATTACCTAAGTGTTTGATTAAGCATGACGAGTGAACTCAAGTTTCACGTCCCTGTGACTGGATTCCTGCTTCCCGGCAGGAATGACGGGTCTGGCGGAGTCCTGCCGAGTTTGGTGGATATTTTGGAAAACTTGGTGGAACTCCTGCCGGGTCTGGCGGAACTCCTGGCGGGTCTGGCAGAACTCCCGGCGGGTCTGGCAGAACTCCCGGCGGGTCTGGCGGAACTCCCGGCGGGTCTGGCGGAACTCCTGGCGGGTCTGGCAGAACTCCTGGCGGGTCTGGCGGAACTCCCGGCGGGTCTGGCGGAACTCCCGGCGGGTCTGGCAGAACTCCCGGCGGGGCTGGCGGAACCCCTGCCGGATTTGGTGGAAGTCTTGGAAAACTTGGCCCACCTCCTGACGAATTGGGTAGAGCCTTCCAAGTCAATCATCAAAACTCTAGCTGATTTCCCCCGGATTCTACCTTGAAAAATACTCCTGCAAATATTCCCGCCTGAAATCAAATATTCGATTTAGCCTTGATTGGATGAACCCCGCGTGGACCAATCGGCCTAGAAATCCCCACGGCATGACATAATGGACTATATCCTCCATTTCCACCCCGCCCTCGACTTCGCGGAAGCGATGCAGATGATGCCAAAAGCGATACGGGCCGAGACGCTGCTCATCCACAAATTGGCGTAAACGCACCACATGTTTGATCTCCGTCACCCACGTCATCGGGATACCGGCCACGGCGGCAATTCGGTAAGTGATGATAAGGCCCGGATAAATCTCCTCAGGGACAGCCGAGGTGATGTGGAAATTGAGAAAAGCCGGGGTGATTTGCTCCAAATTTTTTGGCGTGGAGAAAAACGGCCAAGCCTGTTCCAAGGTAATGGGTAGCACTTGCTTACGGGTGAGGGTATATATTTTCATTTCCAATCATTCCTACCGAACTGTATCGCCGTTTTGAGTTCAAAACCATAGAAAGAGTTTCCACTAATCGAGGTATTTATGAACATTACCAGTCTTACGGTCCTATTCGATGGGGGTTGCCCCTTATGCAGCCGTGAAATAGC
This sequence comes from uncultured Methylococcaceae bacterium, assembly GCA_903859815.1. Classification (GTDB taxonomy): domain Bacteria; phylum Pseudomonadota; class Gammaproteobacteria; order Methylococcales; family Methylococcaceae; genus Methylumidiphilus. Next base: position 5,307 of record CAIOOA010000029.1, read on the forward strand.
CCATTATCAAAAAATGACGAGTTTGAAACCCATCCATTGGGTGGACATCACCCAGGATACTACCCTATTGAAGCAAGTGGGCATCAAGCGCGAGGATGCCATGGCGGAATTTCATGTGCTTGATGATAGTGGCAAAATTCATAAAGGGGCGGACGGGTTTGTCGTGGTATGGCAAGCCCTGCCCTATTTCCGTTGGCTGGCCAGTCTGTGCCAAACCCTGCATTTATTGCCGCTGATGCGCTGGGGCTATGCCCATTTCGCCCGTTGGCATTATCGGCGGCGTTGTGAAACGGGGGTGTGCGGTTGATGAGCGTATACCATTAATACTGAAATTAGTCCAATCCAGAAAATTTTTTCTTGTTCTTCAGGGCAAACAGAAGCACAATCTCAGTTGGGAAATGCTATTGTAAAATTTTTCGTTAACATCAGTGAGGTTTGTAAACGAAATGAGTCGGCGGAATAATAAAAACTACGCCAAACAACTGGCTTGACAACTGAAGAGATGGCAAATGCACCGAGGTTCATTTTATTTTTTTGGCCCTTTGTTTCTACTAGCCTTGAGCTTAGGTGTTTCCATACCCCAAACGGCAAGGGCCAATTGTGAACAGTGGGCAGCCCGGCTGATGTCGTTGCAAGGCGGGTTGGATGTTCAAGAACAAGGGCCAGAAGAATGGAAGCCCGTTTCCCCAGAAAAGGACTTTTGTCCCGGCGACAGAATACGCACCCGTTCGCAAAGCCGTGCCACCTTGGAGTTGAATAATAAGACGGTCATTTCCCTCAACCAGCAGACCACCATCGTTTTTTCGGGGCTGAAATCCAAAGCCCCGTCTTGGTTGGACTTGCTTAAGGGCATCATCTATGTGCGCAGCAGAACCATCAGTTCATTGGATGTCCGCACTCACTATGTCAATGCCGCCATCCGGGGAACAGAGTTTTTGGTTGCCGCCGACGACGACCAAAGCAAAGTCATCGTCTTTGAAGGGACGGTGGAAGCTTCCAACGACAAGGGTAGTGTCAGCTTGACGGATGGGCAAGCCGCCATTGCCAAATCAGGCGAGGCACCGACCCGAACCTTAATGATTTCCCCCCAAGATGCGGTGCAATGGGCGCTCTATTATCCGCCCGTCATTGATTTGCACCGTTTGCAACAAGAATCATCCAATCCTGCCGTCAAACAAGCCCTCTCCCGCTATCTTGAAGGCGACAGCCTAGGTGCTCTCAGCCGCTTGGAATCGATGAACCCTCCCGACCCGGTGCTTCAAGCCGGTTTGCTCATCAGCATGGGCCGAGCGGACGAAGCACAACGCTTATTACAGGGCATCGGCGACAGCGACCCGCGCATTGCCGAGGTGATGGCTTTACGCTCTGTGGTGGCATTAAGCCAAAACGACAAAGCCAAAGCCTTGGAACTCGCCCGACAGTCCACTGAACGGCAACCTCAATCTCCGATGGGTTGGACGGCTTTGTCCTACGCCAAACAAGCCGACTTCCAGTTGGAAGAAGCCTTGCAAGCCGCCAACCAAGCGGCGAAACTCGACCCTAACAACAGCTTGGCTCGCGCCCGTGAGGCCGAATTGCTGGCATCCTTAGGCCGTCGGAAAGAATCCAGGGATGCAGCCACAGAAGCCACCCGGTTAAATCCTAAGCTGTCCCGTGCATGGGCGGTGCAAGGCTTTGCCGAACTCAATGAAATGGACTACTCCGAAGCCGCCATCAGCTTCCGCAAAGCCATAGACCTCGACAATTCCGATCCCCTGCCCCGCTTCGGTTTGGGATTGGCAAAAATCCGAGCCGGCGATTTGGATGCCGGGACGGCAGACTTGGAAATCGCCACCAACTTAGACCCCAATCACTCACTGTTCCGCAGTTACTTGGGCAAAGCCTATTACGAACAGAAAAACAGCAAGGTCGCGGCGACAGAGTTCGAGTTAGCCAAAAAGTTTGACCCTAAAGACCCGACCCCTTGGTTTTATGGAGCCATCAAGAAGCAAACTGAAAACCGGGAAGTGGAAGCGGTGAAGGATATGCGCAAAGCCATGGAACTGAATAACAACCGGGCGGTTTACCGTTCCAAGTTATTATTGGATGACGACCTTGCATCGCGAGGTTCGGCTTTGGGCCGGATTTATAATCAAGTCGGTTTTCAACGGCTAGGCCAACTGGAAGCCTTCAATTCGTTAGGAAGCAATCCGGCCAACTATACCGCGCACCGACTACTATCCGATTCTTTTGTCAACATTCCCCGCCATGACATGGCCCGCGTCAGTTCGCTGCTCCAAGCCCAATTGCTGCAACCGATCAACATCACCCCCTTGCAACCGCAACAGGCGGAAAGAAACCTACTGACCGTCTCCGGCTTAGGACCGGTCGACCCGTCCATGAACGAATTCAACCCTTTATTTGCCCGTAACCAAGTGTCCCTGCTTCCGTCTGCCACCGTCGGCAGTTTCAACACGTGGGGCAACGAAACGGTGTTATCTGGCATATACGATAAATATTCCGCAAGCTTCGGGCAAATGCATTATGCCACTTCGGGTTTTCGCGACAACAACGATATAGATCAAAACCTCTATTCAGCCTTCCTACAAGCCCAACTCACCCCAAGCTTTAATGTCATGGCGCAATATCGTCATCGCGATGTTGAAAACGGTTATTTACCCCTTGTGTTTTATCATCCCACTGATATATTCTCCAACCCAACACCTGACAGCCTACTACTGCAAAATACTTATCGCCGCCGTGAAACTTCCGATATCTATCGGGTGGGTAGCCATTGGTCGCCTAGCCAGTCAACCAACTTGCTGTCTTCGTTTGCCTATCAGGATTCCCATGAGAATATCAGCATTTATTTTGACCCGGAAACCCAATATAACACGACCCTAGGGAGACATGCCTACAGTGGTGAACTGCAACACATTTTTAGGCATCAGTATGTTGATTCAGTGATGGGGGTCGGGCATATTGAAATGAACGGGCAAGCAATTTTCGATTTTTATCAGATGCTTGCTTCGGAAATTCCCAGCACTTCCCAACCCACTAAACTACTGCTGCCAGACTTTACTTCTCAGAGAGACCAGCATAGGGTGGAAACCAATGGGTATGCCTATTTTCATCCCCGTTTCCCCGAAAATATGGTCTGGACCTTTGGACTCAGCGTTGATTCCCTTAAGGTTGACGCACTGAATATCGATACCACCAAAGTCAATCCTAAAGTAGGGCTTACTTGGCAAGTATTCGATAAAACCGCCCTGCGTTTAGTCTATTTCCAAAACACCAGGCAGATCAGAATAGGAGAGCAAACCTTGGAACCCGTTCAGGTTTCTGGCTTCAATCAATTATATGATGATCGCACGGGCACCCAAGCCACCCGTTATGGTATTGCCTTGGACCAACATATCAATGCGGAATGGTCAACCGGCATGGAAATCAGCCAGCGTGATTTGGAAGTCCCCTTTTATCGCGGAGAAACCACCGGGACATTTTCTTGGCGGGAGCAACTGTATCATGGTTATCTTTATTGGATGCCCACGGATCGCATCAGCGCTCGCTTGGAATATACGTATGAGGATTTTAATAATCAAGCGTATTTTGGCGAATTAGACTCAATCCCCCCCTTGGACAAGGATATAGGCTCACCAAGCACCCGGACTCATACCCTGCCATTCACCCTATCTTATTTTGACCCGGTGGGTTGGTTTGCCCAAGCAAAAACCACTTATGTCAACCAACAAGTATTTGTCAACGATGAACAAGGCTTTTCCCAAGATGACTTCGCCTTAGTTGACACATCTATCGGCTATCGCTTGCCAAAGCGCTTAGGTATTATTCAATTCGACATACGCAATTTATTGGGGCAAACCTTTCGTTATCAAAGCTATAATTTACGGTCTGAGGTGCAGGAGCAAGCGCCATTTTTTCCGGCTCGTGCTTTTTATGGGCGCATAACCCTATCTTTCTAAAAGAATGCTCTCATTTAGATAACCAAACCTAGGGAGGTGGTAGAATAGTTTGTGCAAAACCGTTAAACAGAACCTGTTTCATCCCGTTTTTATCCAAGTACACTAGGAGATTCGATCATGCCAATCTTAAGCAAACATAAGCCTTCAATCCTACTATCCATACTCGCCGTTGGTTTGAGTATGATGACTCAATCTGCTCAATCCGGCCAACCAAGCCCTCAAGCCGCTCCGCCAGCAGCCACGAGTCAACCACAGGCCATGCCGAACCCAAACTATGCAGAGGGAAAAGAAGAATTTAAGCACCATCGTGATAAAGAAGATTTGAAGAAAGACATCACCAAGTGGCTCGAAAAAGATAAGATACAACTGATACTGTTGATTGATGATCAAGGCAATGTCAGAGCCATCAATGCCGAGAAAGCCAGTAAAGACCATCAAGGTCAAAAAGTTCCTGTTGGCAAAGAACTCACAAGCTGCGGCAAAGGCAAACCCGGTGATACCGATATTCCAGCCTCTTGCAAAGCCAATTTTAAAGATATGGTTCAAGAACCCACCAAAGTCATCAATATATTTTCCTACACCGAAGTTCCTAAACCGGTGGCCTTGGAATCATCCAATGCCCCAGCCACCGTTCCCGACCCGTGCAAAGCCGTCAATATTGGCGGTGATTATGTGATGGTCTGTCGATAAGTCACTTGCTTAAAACATAACTTAGATGTTTTGGTATGGATAGAGGCTGCCCTTTCCTTCGTTATTGCAATTCATCCATTGAGTGCAATAACTAGGAAAGGGTAGTCTGGGTCAAGTAGACAAACCCACACACTAACAAAATCGACCATTGGCTTGTTGATTTTCAAGGGGAGAATGCCAATGCCGCTAAATCGTAGGACATTTAAAGATCATAGTTTTGCGGGGCATTATCGAAAGTTGTACGGGAACCGCCCACTGCCCCACGAAAACCAGCCCAAAGTGGCACTGCTTAAACGGCTACAGCGAAAGGGCCTGTTGACTATATTCCAGTTGCGCTACTTTATTCCCCATCATCAAGGTGACAGCATCCCTTTCTTGATTTCCCCAGGTCTAGCCCTGACTATGCAGCAGCATTTTGCTTGCGAATTTGCCTGTGACCTCGTCATTGCCCTTGCCACCCGACAGTCCTTTTACCTGACCACCCGAGGATTCGACGGTGCCGCCAATTCGAATGCCCTGTGCTATTACTTGTGTTCCCCCTATTTTTTGGTCTTGCCGGGATTCCATACTCACGAAAAACTGGAAAATGCACTAGGCAAACACAAACCCTCATTAGCCGATATTTTAATCATTGGTAGCCAGCAAATCGATATGGGTAGCTTTAGACTCAGGCTGGCAATGGGTTTTTCACCACCATCAGAGGGTCGCCGAAGATTGGGGAACTCAAGGTGGTGGCGCCATCGTTGGAGGCAACATAATAGTGACGGTGACAAGGTATCCGGCTATCCTTTCGTGTCCCCTGAAGGAATTGAGGAAGATTTGAGATTGCGTACCCATTGTCTGCGAAATTTGGATTCAAAGGTTTATTTCCCAAATGGAGAGTTTGTTTATTACACTTTGCGTTGGCCTGGCCGGGGATATGTCCGCCAAGGAACCCTTGGGCTGTGGCAACCGGCAATACAAAATCGAAACCCGGTTAAAATAAGCATTTAGACTCAACCATAAGATTCAGGTTTTAACTTTTCATCAGGACTATGACCATGAAAATCGCTATTATCGGAACCGGGCGGGTCGGATCGACTTTGGCCTATTGCATCGTGCTAAAACAACTTTGCGACCACTTGGTGATCGCAGGCCGCAACCAAGAAAAGGCGCTCGGAGATGCGCTGGACTTGCAACACACGCAGTCATTTTGCACCCGGCCTATGTTTATAGAATCCCGTGTCAGCGCCGAAGTTGAAAACTGCGACATCATCGTGATTGCGGCATCAACGCCAATGTCCTCTAAATTCAATGACCGCATGGAACTGGGCGAACAGAACGTCGCTCTGTTTCGCGAACTCATACCCGTTCTGTCCGCCAATAATCCAGAAGCCTTGTTCCTCATTCTCAGCAATCCAGTGGAGTTATTGACCTATGCCACAGGCAAATTATCTGGTTTTGCTCCCCACCGGATCATGGGCGTGGGAACCTTGGTGGATTCGGCCCGTTTTCGCACCATGCTTTCGAAAAAATTAAACATCCATCCCGATGACCTCCGCACCTATGTGCTGGGGGAGCATGGACCCCATCAATTCCCCGTGCTGGGCAACGCCCAAGCCGGTGGCGAACCCATAGGCGACACCCCGTCTCACCGACAACTGTTCAATCAGGTGATAGAAGCCGGTTTTGAAGTGTATCGATTGAAAGGCTACACCAACCACGCCATTGCCACCGCCGCCAGCGTGGTGCTTGAATCCATCGTAGCGGACAATAACCGTACCATTCCTTTAGCCGTCCGCTTTGATGAGTGGATGGGCATCACCGACAATTGCATCAACATCCCCGTTGTCGTCGGACGGTCAGGCGTTGTCCGAAGCTTGCATCCCGTGCTGACCACCCAAGAAAGGCAAGACCTGTTAGTCGCATCTGAATTCATCAAAAATGCCATCATGTCCTTGATGCCTGATTTGGTGGGTTAGGTTGAAGTTAGTTTTCCTTCTCTTCAAATGCCCCTTCCCATTTGGCGATGACGACGGTGGCGACCGCATTGCCAATCAGGTTGGTGATGGCACGGGCCTCGGACATGAACCTATCCACCCCAAGCAACAAGGCCAAGCCAGCCACCGGCAGGACATCCATGGAAGACAATGTGGCCGCCAAGGTGATGAAACCGCCTCCAGTGACCGCAGCAGCCCCCTTGGAGGTTAGCAGCAACACCGCCAATAAGGTCAGTTGATGGGTCAGACTCAATTCGATATTGGTGGCTTGGGCAATGAACACCGCCGCCATGGTCAAATAGATGGAGGTTCCGTCCAAGTTGAACGAGTAGCCAGTGGGAATCACCAAGCCCACCACGGGCTTGGCGCAACCAAAAGTTTCCAGCTTTGCCAGCATCCCCGGCAATGCCGCTTCCGAGGATGAGGTGGATAACACGATCCAAAGTTCGTCCTTGATATGCTTAATCAACTTCCACAAACTAAACCCGCTGATTCTGGCAATCAAACCTAGCACCACGATGATAAACAGGGCGCAGGTTAAATAAACTCCCGCCATGAGTTTGCCTAAAGACACTAACGCAACTACCCCATACTTGCCTAAAGTGAAGGCCATGGCACCAAACGCGCCCAACGGAGCCAAGCGCATAATCATGTCAATCATCTTAAACAGGATGGCTGACAATCGCTCCAAGAATTCATACACTGGCCTGCCATGCTCGGATTGAGACCCTAGCGCCCAACCGAATAACACCGAAAACAGCAACACTTGCAAAATTTCACCCTTGGCAAAGGCATCCACGGCACTGTTGGGAATGATATTTAGGATAAAATCCACCGTGCTCATGGCTTTCGCCCCGGCGGTATAGTTTGCAACGACGCTTTCGTCCAAGGTTTTGGGGTCAATATTCATACCTACTCCTGGTTGCCAAACGTTTACAACAACCAAGCCAATCAATAATGCTAATGATGAGACCACTTCAAAATATAGCAGCGCCTTCAAACCCACCCTGCCGACTTTGCGCATATCGCCCGCATGGGCAATCCCTAAGGAGACTGTCAAAAAGATGACAGGGGCGATCAGCATCTTGACCAGCTTGATGAATCCATCGCCCAGTGGCTTCAACTTCGCGCCAAATTCTGGCCAAATCAAACCCACCACCACTCCCAAAATTACGCCAATGATGACTTGGAAGTACAAGGTTTGATAAAGGGGGACGGATTGTTGAGCGGGATGGTTCATGACTGCTTTTAATTAAGGATTGGTTTAAGCGCCTAGCCGTACTGGAGAATGAAGGCTTGCGACGATGACTTAGTGGGTCGCAAGCGCCCCCGGTGGTGCCTTGCTGACTTTGATCGCAGCCATATCTGGGGTTGCCAAAGGATTTTCAGCATTGGCCCGTGCAGTTCTTGCATAAAACTGGGTCGGGCCATCGTTAGGAAATTCACGCCCCAAAGACTCGAAGGCATTGGCAGCAGCATTCCAATCACCTTGTTGGAATACGGCCAATGCTTCGGAGAAATGCAAAATCATTTCTTGCAAGCTTCTTTCGGATTCGTCGATAGGCGAGATTAATTCATGCACATTGACCGAATGGGCTTTGCCTGCCAGCATAAAACTTCCCATGGGCCGCGTCAGGAAACCGGCAAGCCCCTCAATCAGAGGCAGGGAGACGAGAATGCGTGTCCCCAATAGTTTGTTTAAACCTTCCAAGCGAGCAGAGGTGTTCACTGTATCCCCAACAGCACGATAGGCGGCATTTTCCTTGCCGCCCACAAAGCCTACCCGCATTTCACCGCAGTGCAGGCCCATACGAATGGGTAGGCAGACCTTGCGTTGGCTTTGAAATGTATCGACTGCCCGTAAAATATCCAACGCAGCACACAGTGCGCCAAGTCGTATGTCATTCTTGGAAATCGGAACTGTCCAAATCGCCATCATGGCGTCTCCTATCACATCGGAAACCCAACCGCCATTTTGCCTGACAGCGGGAAACAGCGCACTGTAATAATCATTCATCAGTTCCCCAAGTTCCATGGGGTTCATGGTCTCCGCCAATGCCGTGTATTGCCCTGCATCAGTCGCAAGGCAGACACCGAAGGAGACTTTGCTTTCCCATTGGGCATCGTCATCCGAACCAGACGAGCGATTCGTTGCCTCATCCGGTATGAACCGGTTAATGACCGAATGAATTTTGCGATTCTCACGGGATCTCATGACGTAATTGTCAATGAGGCAACCGAACATCGCCAACGGAGAAATCCAAAACAGCGGCAAAATAAGCGGAAGCCAAAGTGAAAACCGACTGAACAGCCAGTTGGCTGTGGCGAAATAGCCTATCGATAAAAGTAAAATCAATGCCAAGCCCACTCGCAATTGCTTCATGGCAAACCATCCGAGCAGGCTTCCCCAAAAAAGCAAATAAGCAAATTGCCCCCAGCGCTCAAACACTGGCTCTATGTGGTTATGATTCAGTAAATTGGCGATGGCAGTTGCGACAAGCTCCAAGGAACTCACCTGAGAATACGGCGAAAAGAAAACATTGCCGGATTTGTCCGACTCGAAATTCTCGTCAAACCCAACCAAGACTACTTTACCATGCAAGTCGGGCAAATTATCCCCCGCTTTTGGCAGCAGTAGCTTGTGGTAGGGAATTCGTAAAATTGTGCCGGCCTCTCCGTAATGATTGAAATATCGGGTATTTTCACCGTATAAAGTTTCGAGAAGCGACATCATCGATTGTCGCTGGGCAGGTGGCAACGGCTTGTCACGCAAAAGCTTGAGCGTCCGGTCTGAAAGTTGGGGCTTGGTACCGAAAAGGCTTTCCAAAGCAGCAAAGTACGGCGAATAGACAGATAATGGGTGTAGAGGATGGGTATCGCCCCCCGCCTTTCCAGACTCGTTCACCCCTTCCCACAATAAAGACTCCAATTCACTCCCAAATTGTTTCAACACATAAAGCCTGAACAAAACCAAAGGAAGCGTTGGTTGATCTGCATTTTCTCCGAATCGGATCAAGAAACGGTCAGTCTCCTCGCCTTGGGCCAATAGAAAGGGAACCGTCGTCAATGCTGACTTGCCGAGTGGCTCGGGTGGTTCGTCCAAGGTTTCAATATAAGCATCCCCTTGCAGATGCTTTAATTTCAGATAATTGGCCAGCACCACCACACCAGACTCCCGCATTGCAGCCGCCATTTCGGCATCATCTGAAGGTTGTGGCGTACTGAAAAAAATATTGAAGCCTATCAGTTCAGCGCCCAATTCCTTCAAACGCCTGATTAGCTGCGCATGAAGTCTGCGCGGCCATTCTTCGGGGTCTTCCGACACTGACAGAAGATTGGCGGAGTCACGGTCAATGTTGACAATCACCACTTCCTGGGGCGGATTCAATTTTCCGCGCACGGCAAACAATAGGCCCAAACCGATTTTTTCTTCCAATAAGGAAAAATAAGGTAATAGGCTCAGAAAAGCCATGCTCAAACCAAGGGCAAGGCCAAACAAGTATCTTTTTGCCCGCCAAGCTTTCCAGAACCCTCTCATGTGTCACGCCGCATCATTTTTTTGTATAAGCCGATGATAGAGGATGGTTTCCACAAAGTTAAGTGGGATTGTTGTCTTTATACACTTCGAAACGGTTCATTTTTCTTTGCAAAATGGTGAATAGTTCACAGAAATTTTTTTCCTACACTGCTAAGGTGTATCAGAAAACTGGCAATAGCATACAGCAGTCGCAAACCGGTTTGCCTCCCAAGAGTCGCCAATAGATTATTTGCGGTGAAAATATGAACGCATCATTATCCAAAAATATTGAATACAAGACGGTCTGCATACATCCTACGTTTGAAAAAGTCCATGCATTGCTCGCCGACATCCATCTTTATCTATTTGGACCGGATGGCAAATTAATCGACGAACAAGCGGTCAGACGAGGAAAGGCAAGCCTCTCCGCCACTGAGGAAGAACTCCGCAATGGAAGCATTGTGGTTTCGCCCAATCTTGAAGACCTGATTTTCGAACCCATCACCCTTGAAGCGGCACGCTGCCATCTCGTTTTCGAGTCGTCATTGAATTTCGATGACCGCTTGGATCACTATGATCTCCCCCCCATCCCTGAAGTGATTTGGCGTTGGTGGCTGGTGCATACTTTGTGGAAAAACATGGGTGGCACACCACTAACAAAGTCACGGATGTTGATCTGGTAGACGCTCCCAGCTTGCCGTATTTTCTAGCCCACTTGCCTAGAAAACTACCACAAAGTCTGATTGGGCTAAATTTTGTGCGCCTTTGTTCTTGCAAATCCTAGCGTAATACTATAGTTTAATCGCTATGTACAAGGCTGGGGGTGCTCGCGCATTGCGTCGGGCTGAGAGACACCCTTCGAACCTGATTCCGGTTAATGCCGGCGTAGGGAAGCCGTTTCGAGTCTTATCTTTGATCGAAGCCGAAGCACTGTCTCTTTAGCGCCCCCTTTTTCCAAAATTGAAAATCCCTAGGAGAAAGCGATGAGCGCTGTTCCAAAACAAGTCCATGAGGCGGTCACCGCCATGAAAGCTTCCATTCAGCCGTTTGCGGCCTCGGAAAAAGTCTATGTCCAAGGCTCTAGCCCAGACATCCAAGTGCCTTTTCGCAAAGTTTCCCAATCGGACACTCCGGCCAGCTTTGGCGCGGAAAAAAACCCACCACTCTATGTCTATGACACCTCCGGGCCTTACACTGACCCGGCAGCTTCCATAGACTTGCGGCTTGGCCTCCCTGCCCTGCGGGAAGAATGGATTGAGGCACGTGGCGACACCGAACGCTTAAGCGGCCCAAGCTCCTCCTACGGGCATGAGCGCCAGCACGATCCAAAACTTTCCGACATGCGCTTCGAGCATATCCGTAGTCCCCGCCGTGCCAAAGCCGGGGCCAATGTTTCGCAGATGCATTACGCCAAAAAAGGCATCATCACCCCGGAAATGGAATTCATCGCCATACGCGAAAACCAAAGGCTGGAAGCCATCCACGACATGTATAAATTCCAGCACCCCGGTGAATCGTTTGGTGCAGCCACGCCTAAAATCATCACCTCGGAATTTGTCCGCGACGAAGTGGCAAGGGGCAGGGCCATCATCCCCAACAACATCAACCACCCCGAATCCGAACCGATGATTATTGGGCGGAATTTCTTGGTGAAAATCAATTGCAACCTCGGCAATTCGGCGGTCACGTCTTCGATTGAAGAAGAAGTCGAAAAGATGCTGTGGTCCATCCGTTGGGGCGGCGACACGGTGATGGATTTGTCCACCGGCAAGAACATCCACGAAACCCGCGAATGGATCATCCGCAACTCGCCGGTTCCGATTGGCACCGTGCCCATTTACCAAGCCTTGGAAAAGGTCAACGGCAAAGCCGAGGAACTGACTTGGGAAATCTTCCGCGACACGCTGATCGAACAGGCCGAGCAAGGCGTGGATTATTTCACCATCCATGCCGGGGTGCGCTTGGCCCATATTCCGTTAAGCGCCAAGCGCGTGACGGGCATTGTTTCACGCGGCGGTTCGATCATGGCGAAATGGTGCTTGGCCCATCACAAAGAAAGCTTCCTCTACACCCATTTTGAGGAAACTTGCGAAATCATGAAAGCCTATGACGTGGCGTTCTCGCTTGGCGACGGCTTGCGCCCCGGCTCGATAGCCGATGCCAACGACGAAGCCCAATTTGCCGAATTGCGGACTTTGGGCGAATTGACCAAAATCGCGTGGAAGCATGATGTGCAGACGATGATCGAAGGTCCCGGTCATGTGCCTATGCACATGATTAAGGCCAATATGGACGAGCAATTGAAACACTGCGACGAAGCGCCGTTCTACACGCTTGGCCCGCTGACCACCGACATCGCCCCCGGCTACGACCACATCACTTCTGCGATTGGCGCGGCGATGATCGGTTGGTACGGCACGGCGATGCTGTGCTATGTGACACCAAAAGAACATCTAGGCTTACCGAACAAGCAAGACGTGCGTGACGGCATCATCGCCTACAAGATCGCCGCCCATGCCGCCGACTTGGCGAAAGGCCATCCCGGCGCACAAGCCCGTGACAACGCCCTGTCCAAAGCTCGTTTTGAATTCCGCTGGCAGGATCAATTCAACCTGTCGCTGGACCCGGAAAAGGCGTTAGAATTCCACGATGAAACCCTGCCGCAGGAAGGCGCGAAGCAAGCGCACTTCTGTTCCATGTGCGGCCCGCATTTCTGTTCGATGCGGATCACCCAAGACGTGCGCGACTATGCCAAAGCCCATCACATTGAAGCCGAAGAAGCTTTGAAAGTCGGCATGGAGGAAATGGCCGAGGAATTTGTCAAGCATGGGGCGCAGATTTATCAGAAGGTTTAGACACTCTCCGATTCCAAAGCGTGACGGGGTTTGCAACCCCGTCGCATCCGTTTTGTAACTTGGCGCGAATTTCAATGGTTTTAGTCGGGGTTGCAAACCCCGACTGGCTTAGCATATTTGGTAGGATTAAATTTAAGAGAAAATCCTATTAAATCCCTGCCGCCTGAATTAAGCCACCTGAGCAATATTACCATCTTTGATTAAAAAAGAGATATAAAATGCAAAGCTTTCAACTCAGTTCGCATATTAACCCGCAAGGAGTTTTGCAAATCCAATTGCCTAAAAGCCTTGCCAATCAAGATGTCGAGATTATTCTGGTCGTGCAAACGAAAACTACAGCCGTTGCGGATTCAATCAGTGACAAACCTCAAAATAAATGCACTGCACCCCAAGCTTCTTTTGCCGCATTATTAAAACAATTTATGCAAGAAGTTGAATCAGACCCGATAGATATTGACACCGCCATGTTTGATAACTATAGAAAATCAATCACTAACAGAGAATTCACATGGGAGGGTTGATTTATCTATTAGACACCAATACGATTTCTGAACCGACAAAACCATCGCCAAATAAGAACGTCATAGAAAAACTTGAAAGATTCCAGAAACAAATCGCCCTACCTGTCTTTGCCATTTACGAAATGATACAAGGGGCTTATCAATTACCTGAATCACGAAAACGCACTCGTATTTTGCACTATATTGAAGACACCATCGCGGTATTGCCTGTGCTCTTATATACAAAAGAAGCCGCGTATTGGCATGGCACAGAAACGGCACGATTACAAAGCATTGGCAAATCGCCAGCATTTATAGAGGCTCTTTGGGAACTTGAATGGTAAAAAATAAGCCCCATCTAAACAGATAGTTGCCAAGCCCGGCAACGCGAATTTTAGGCGAGGTGCGCCATGACCGAGTATGTCACAATCCCTCTTGATATTGAAGGGGTCAAAGTCA
>CAIOOA010000030.1 GCA_903859815.1 uncultured Methylococcaceae bacterium
TGGACCTTTTGTTTGGTGTAGACAGGGATGCCGCCATCTTTGCGGATTTGCTCGATCAGCATATCCACGCCCCTGGAGTATTCTTCCACGACCGCGGTAAGGTGTTCGATCTTCTGGTTGGCGATCAGCAACTTTTCGTTCAGCATGTTCAATTCGCCGCGCATGGATTCGACAACAGTTGAAAGAGCATCGCCCAAATCCTTTGCGGCTCTGGCATCTCGCTCAGTTTCCCCATCTTTTCTTACTTCGCTATCCTGCTTTTCCCTGAGCGCAAGTTCGAGTCTCAACTTTTTCACTTGCACCCAGGTGGAGTAGAAGTTGATTGCCAACGTAAAGAAACCGCCGATCAGGGCGATGTAGACGGCCTCAGTCATTTTGCCCCCATGACGATAAAAGAGTAATTAAGTTGGGATTTATTGCCATGTATCACCGCCAGAATCAAAAGTACCATCCAAACACCACCACCAAAAAAGGATATAAAATTTCTACCGCAATTTAGGTGTGCTAAGTTAGATGGTACTGATTTCTAGGGGTAATTATATCGCAAAAACAGGAGGATAAATTCCATAGAAGTAGGCTTACAAGCTGAAACTGTCAATTTTGCTGGGACATACCTGAGTTTACTTTACACCCAGAATCCCTGATGTCCAAAAAAAATCCCCTGCGTTGTACGGCCTCCAGACCTGCCTTCCCGGAGTATAATTTATCTACGGCCAACCGCTGGGCGGTTTCTTTCGGGAAAAATGATCGCTCTCTTGAGATATTTATTCGGTGCACCCGACAAGTGCGGGCATTCGCCCACACTTCCAGGATTCAGCCCCAACGGCGGATTCGGCGTCTGGTGTTTTTGTCCGCCACATCCCGCCCTTGCCGGTAACGCCTGCCGTTGGCACGCCCTTGATAGCAAAGGTATAAACCCTTTACCCCAAAGTGATTTGTATTGAAGTCTAAAAAAACCAAATAAATGCCTGTGTTGAAAATGAAAAAATCCAATATAAACAGGAAAGCCACGATGACCGAAAACATTGAAAATTCCAAACTTGAATTACTCAAGCATTTACACTTGGTTATTCGTGATGAATTAAACAATCTCCGTGACCGACAAAATAGAATTTTTACTTGGTCAAGTTACATTTTGCTTTTTGTAATTGGCGGCTTGCTAATTGTTGACCAATCAAAAATCCCTGTATGGGCAAATCAGGGAATGTTGGGAAAGTCCATTGCATCGGCAGCACTTTTTCTCGTAGTTATGTTTTCTATTCGTTGGCAACAACGAACACGGGATTTTCAAGAAGAAGTTGTAGAAACCCAAAATAAAATTGAATATTTACTTCACTGTTTTGAAAAAGATTATTACGGTTCTCTGAACAATGTTTCCCTTTATCCAGAAAGATGGGGTTTACCGAAAAACTACCATAAACGTGTAAGTTTTGCAAAAAGGGTGTTTCGAGTTAATTATGTTTCAGCGACAGCCCTTCTTGGCATTTTGGCAGTTACTATGGTTTGGTTATCGTAAAGTTCAGTATCTTCAAGTTCCAAAAGCGTGCCAATTATGGTCGGCGGGGCGATTGCTCACCCCGCCGCCACTCCCGAACCGGACATGAGACTTTCACCTCATCCGGCTCTTCAGAAAACAGGCTCTTGTCATGAGCGCTTTGTCCGATGGACTTCATCATGGCAGTGACCGTGAAGCAAGACCAGGTTGGCGGGCATGTTGTCGTTGTGGTTGCCGTCCCGGTGGTGAACTTCGAGGTGGTCTTCTGACATGAAACGCAGTCCGCAAAGCATACAGCGGCCTTCTTGTCTTTTCAGCAGTGTTACAACCCGCCTGGGTTTGGATGGGTCTCTTCCTAATCGATCTATCCAGTAGGCCCAATCTCCGTCGAATGGGGTTTTGTTACCCTGTACCTTAACATGCCGTTTGATTGGCGTATCTGCGTATTTGGCAAGGGTGGCTTTCCCGTCTGAGAAGTCGAAACGGTTGCGTTTGCGCGGCCAGTAGCGTTGCTTACGCCAGGCGTCGCTCTTGCGCGGGTTTTGCCATTTGGCCCACTTGGTTAGTTTCCAGTAAAGCTGGTGATCCATTCGATTGAAGGTGCGTTTCGCCGAACAGGTACGGTGGTAGTTCGTCCATCCCCGGATGCGCGGGTTGAGTGCGGCGATGAGCGCAGTCTGGTTACTTCCGCGATGGGTCTGAATGAGAGTTTCCACCTGTTCCAGGTGACGCGTTTGTGCTCTTTTACTTGGCTTGACGATGACCTTATAGCCTTTTTTGCTGTGGTGTGTACTCATCGGGAATTGACGTACAGTGAAGCCCAGAAAGTCAAAACCTATATGGCCTTCATGTTCATAGAGCGTGTGCGTGATGTAGGTTTTGGAGGCTTTCAGGGCCAATCCCATCAAAGCCAACGAGCTTTCGGCCAGGACTTGGGCGGCCCGGAGGGTCGCTAAGTCTTCGCAAATGATAACAAAATCGTCGGCGAAGCGAATGACCACGACCCGGTGCTTTTTCCCGAAGGCGTTAGAGATGGTGGTTTCAAGTCCGTGCAGGGCGACATTGGCGAGGATGGGCGAAACTATCCCACCTTGAGGTGTACCAGCTTCGGATGGGAAGACTTCCCCATCTTCAAAGATGCCCGCTTTCAGCCAGCCGCGCACCTGTCGGTTGATGATTGGTAAACTGTTGAGTTTGGCTAATAGGGCTTGGTGGTCGATCCGGTCGAAGCATTTTTCGATGTCTGCCTCTAGCACGTACTTGGGTTTGTGGCAGATGTTGCTGACGATGGCTTCGATGGCGTCATGGGGACTGCGGCCCGGTCTAAAACCATAGCTGTTCGGTTCAAAGCGAGTCTCCCACTCTGGCTCGAGGGCCAGCTTGACCAGGGCCTGTTCGGCCCGATCGTGCATAATGGGAATTCCGAGCGGCCTTCGTTCGTTTGGATTACTGGCTTTTGGGATGTAGACCCGCCGGATAGGGGCGGGGGACGGACTAAACTTGCGTAGTTGTCCCACCATCCGTATCCGTTGCGGCGGCGTGAGACGGGCAAGCCCATCCACGCCAGGGGTTTTCTTCCCCTTGTTGTCTTGCGATACCTGTCGTACTGCCAGGCATCTGGCTGAATAAGAACGAAGCAGTAGCCGTTGCAGCCCGCGAACACGCTTGAAGTCGCCACGAATTTGGGCTTGGTAAATGCGCTTTTGGATGCGGAAAACATTCCGCTGGAATTTCTTCCACGGGAGTATCTTCCAGTCTTCAGTACGAGTTGGCTCGCCTGCCATAAGACCTGACATCTGCCAGTACCTTTACCTTCCTGTAGTCCGTGCCCACGTCTGCGTATCCCCTGGCTTTCCCTGGGGCTTTAGCTTCTTGGGCAATCTCTCCCGTTTGGGCTTGCGGTTGGTTGCCTGCTCCGATGGTTTGGAGAGCGTCAAACGGGTTACTCTGTTCCGCACATCCATTTTGCGCGACGTTAGGACGGTGCTTTATGCCGGGTCTCTTTGTGAGTGAACGTCTATCAGCGTTGTGCCCGATAGACCTGGGGACCTTTCCCTTTTGGGTCCAGCCTATCATCCGGCTTTGGCTAGTTGAGAATTACGACACCTCAATGCACCTTTAGTTGTCTTATCCATAGTCGCCTGCCCAAGCAATTCCGCCATCCGGTTTGGCAGCTCCGCTCTTTGCTTCCCGCTTTCGACCCACGTTTACCAGGCGCACGCCGAGGGAAGGGGCTGTCTCCCGTTCACCAGGGAGGCAGGGGTTGTTGCGATACTGCTTGCGCAGTATCATTTACCTGCATGGATATGCAGTTACGAAAGTCAAGCGACTTCCGCCGCCCAGCCTCCACCCTTGCGGGCAGTTTCGGGCGAACAGGTCGCACACACCACGTTCTCAGGACACGCATCGTGTCCTCTCGGGAAAAATGATCGCTCTCTCGCGATATTTATTGGGTGCACCGGACAAGTGCGGGCTGTCGCCCACACTTTCGGGGAATCAACACCAATGGCTTTTCTCGCCTTTTTGGTTTTGTCCGCCAACTCCCGCTCTTGCCGCTAACGCCTGCCGTTCGGCGGCTAAACCAAATCTACATATTCAAAGGAGTGACCTATGGAAGCACAAATAGATAATCAGCAAGATTTTTTTATCAGCCATGCCAGTGCAGATAAGGTCAAATACGTCCAGCCATTAACAGAAGCACTTACAAAGTATCAAGCAACTTTTTGGTTGGACTCCCTTGAAATGAGTTGGGGCGATAATCTTGCCATGAAAGTGAATGAAGGTCTAAGTAGAAGCAAATTCGTTATTCTCTGTTTATCAAAAAACTTTGTTGAAAGACCTTGGCCTGAAACTGAAATGAGCGCGGCGCTTTCAATGCAAAATTCCGCAGGGGCAAAAAAAGTATTGCCATTAATCCTAAATTCAAAAGAACAAATCCTCAATAAATATCCTATTATCGGGGGCTTGATTTACCGTGAATTTAGAGAAGGGACTGAAAAACTTGCATCAGAGTTAGCAAGGCTAGCCTCAGTAAAAAGCCTCGCTAATAGTGAAACTATTCGGATTGTTATTGAATCAATTCACACAGGAAAATTGTCAAATTTGAAAGTTTCCCCTCGTGTTAGCGTTTGGTGGTTGGCTGAACAAGCAAAACAAGGGGCAGGGCTCAATGATATGCTAAATACGGGTGGTGCTATGCGATTTCGAGTCAGATGGGTACTTGTTGACGCTAATGCAGACGCTATGTGGAAGAGATTGGAACGAAATGAAAAACAAAGGATTATGGCAATAGTTAAGACCAAAGATGGTAAAACTAAAATCTCATATTCAGAAAATGACCGCCTAGAAAGTCTGGGGGTTTGCGACGAAACCGTCTTCCATCTGTACGCAGTAGAAGATTGGGAACAGGATGTCTGCTACGATATGGTTATGGTGTAGGATAAAAACTTAGAAAAGCCGCCGAACAAAGCGTGCAGTGAACCGTTGGGCAACCATCTTGCGAAATATAATGTGAAAATCAAATGATACCTACTGAGTTGTTTCATTACACATCGGCAAGCACAGCGTTAGAAAAAATTTTACTTAATCAGCAGATAAAAGTTGGGTTGATAAAATGCGTAAATGACCCAAGAGAGTCAAAAGATTGGACATTGCTTCCAAAATTTACTGGTGTACCAAAAGGCTCATTATTCGCTCAACAACTTTCGATAAATCAAGAGTTTACAAAAATAAAACAAGCGGAATGGAAGGTTATTTGTTTTGCGATAAGCAATTCAAGGTATAAGCGTCATCCAAAATCAAATATAGATGAAGGGTTTTTGTACGGGGCTTGCAAATCTAGAATGTGGGCAAGTTACGGCGAAAATCACAAGGGTGTCTGTCTAAAATTCAACGGTAGAAGTTTTGATAAGCAAATAAGAATGCACCTTAAAGGGATAGATAAAAGCAGAAAAGTGTATTGCGGTAAAGTTAAGTATGCTGATTATGGAGATACCGAGGATTCTGTTTCAATTGACTACGTAGAGCTTCTAAAGATTGGCGTCACAAATGGGCTTCGTAGACATTTAAGAAAATATCGAAAACAATTTTTCCTATCAAAATCAACAGATTGGAAAACCGAGTCTGAGTTTCGATGGCTCGTAAATAGCGAAAACGAAAACAAGGAAGCCGAATTTTTGCCAATCAAGGGGATTATTGAGGAAGTTATTATCGGGGCTGATTTTTCAACAGCAAATCGCTCAATCTTGTTTGAATTATGTAAAATCTTAGATATTCCCTTTAGAGAAATGATATGGACAAATGGATTCCCATTTGTCTCGGATTACACTCGATAAAGCGATAAGAAATTTCAAGAGGGCATCATGGATGATTTATTACAACAAGGCGTAAATTCATATAAATCTGGCAACCACGAAACTGCCAGAATACTTTTTATATCCGCCACTAAGCAAAACCCTGATAGTGAGCATGCTTGGGGATGGCTTTACACTGTTTGCAAAACAGACCAAGAGCGAATTCATTGCTTAAAACAAATAACGAGAATCAATCCTGAAAATGTAAAGGCTAAAGAACTTCTTGCGAAATTGACTGAACTTGAACCTCCATTAGAACAACCAGTAAGACAGGTTATCCAAAAATCTGTTGAAGTCCCACCACAAACCCAGAGTCCTCAAATAATAGACAATGTCCCCTGGTATCGTTCTACATTGGCTTATGTATTATTGTTCATCTTTATTACTCCCTTGTGGGCAATACTGATTCTGACAGATAAGAAACAAGGGTCATGGGTAAAAATTCTTGCGCTCATTATTGGCGGAGTATATCTATTTTCATGTTGCTTTTCACTAATCTTGCTTGGCGGCGGTGGCGATGGCGGCGGAAGTTATTCAAGCGCAAGCGACAATGTAACAATCGTAGATAGCACTTGCCATTCAGATAGCATAGGTAATGTAATTTTTGAAGGAACAGTAAAAAACACAGGAACATTAAATTTGCAGTTTGTTGAATTACGGGCAACCCTCAAGGACAACTCTGGCAATGTCGTAAACACAAACACAGGATATATTGACTCGGATATACTTTATGCTAACCAGACTTCTACATTTACAATCTATATAGATAATCCGAACTATACTGATGGCAAATGTAGCATGAGAGTTGAAGACGCAAGTTATAAATAACAATAGGGTTCTGGTAGGCGTAAAGTTGCCCAACATTGCGTGCACGCGGACGGGCGGGGCGAAAGCCCCCGCCCGAAGGGATTCGGCCCCGAAAGCGGATTCGTTTTTTGGCTTTTCCCGTCAAATCCCCGCTTTTGCCGGTAATGCTCGCCGTTCGGCGGCTTCGCAAAGGATAATTTATGACTAACACAACAAATAAGCCCGAAAAATCAAGCAAAGAAAAAATAAAAAATGAAGCGCCTTTACTCCGTGGTTCTCTAAAACTAGAGGCTTCTTCAGCAACGCCTATTGTGACAGCAGGAACCGAATTTTCAATTTTTCTTGTTATTCGTAATCCTTTTCCTGTTCCTGTAACAATTTACAGCACAGAAACTCACATTCCTGTTGAATTATCTGACCAGATTTGGACTAGGAATAAGTTTAATGAAATTCATAACGACCGAATAAAACAAGGTGAAAAAGCAATTAATTTATGGGACAAAACTGTACTAAAATTTAAACACATATTTCAAGATGTTATTTTATGGGTAAATCCACCCAAGAGTCCAAGAGTTGCAATTGCGGTTAGCCCTGAAACGCAAAGCACTATTGAACCCATTACTAAGTCGTTTGTGATTGAGGGCAGTGTAAATAGTCAAAGGGACGCTGTTTTTGGAGACCAATGGAATCTTGATTTCAAAGGGTTAGGGCAAGATGAAATCAGAAAAATATTTTGGGATATCAATGAATATCAGCACGGTAGACGACCCGTAACTTTGCGCCCAGGTGATTCGGTAGTACAACACTTTGTTCTAAAAACTACGAGATGGTTAACGTTTACTCCTATAGCGCACACATTTCAAATACAAGTACGGTATGAAATTGATGGTAATGCTCATACAGATACAATACCTTTTGCGCTGAATATCAGAGCAGCAACCGCCTCAACCTTAATTGGGGCAATAATTGGCAGTATGTTGGGCGCAATAGTAAACCCTCAAAATAGTCTCACAGATTCGGTTCAAGTTGGGCGAATATTATTAACTTCAAGTATCTTTGCCGTCATCATCGTAGTTGCTTTCGCTCGTAAAAACAGCGTTCAGCAAATTGTATCTGTTGAGGATTTTTGGGGCGGTATATTTATAGGTTTTCTTGTCGGTTATTCTGGTGAAAGTTTTATTGGTTCGGTATTGGGTAGTAAATAAGTTCTCTGCAAAATTGGCGCAGGCTAATTATGGTCGGCGGGGTGGTTGCCCACCCCACCGCCACTCCACGCGCCTGAAGTATTTCCCCGATCTATTCCAATTCAGAAGTAGTGATCCGCTGTCATCTGTCATGCGATTCGAAAAGCGGATCAGACAGCCACCCAGGTCAGAGTCGCCTCGTCCCATTGATACAAACCATGCGGCGTTGGAACCGGCGCTTGCCACTGGCAGGTCTCTTCATTCAGTCGACAGGTAGTTCTAGCCCGCCAACATTTTCATCACCTCGTCGCGTGTCAAACCCGCTCTCAACATCGCACAA
>CAIOOA010000031.1 GCA_903859815.1 uncultured Methylococcaceae bacterium
CCAAACATCCCTTTGTCCCGCCAGCTTGCAACGATAAAATGCGATGTGGAATTGGATGTCACCCCCAATGATTTATTACCCAATCCGCCGGACCATGCCAAGATGGCCGAATTGTTCAAGCGGTTTGAGTTCCACGCTTGGCTGAAACAACTGGGCGATGTCTCCGTACCCGCCGAACAGTCTAAGCCTGAGCAAAGCAAAGAATATTCAACCGTGTTGACCGAAGCCGATTTCAAGGCTTGGTTGCTGAAGCTGGAACACGCTAAGATTTTTGCGTTTGACACCGAAACCAACAGCCTAAATTACATGCAGGCCGAAGTGGTCGGTTTGTCGTTTGCCGTCAGCCCTTATGAAGCGGCTTATGTCCCCTTGGCTCATGACTATCCCGGTGCAGCAGCGCAGTTAAACCGTGCGTGGGTGTTGGAACAGTTGCGCCCATTATTGGAAGATGCCAATAAACCCAAATTGGGCCAGCATTTGAAATATGATGCCAATGTCTTATTGAATCATGGCATTGCCTTGACCGGTATTGCCCATGACACGATGCTGGAATCTTATGTGTTCAATAGCACCGCAACGCGGCATGACATGGACTCTTTAGCCGAGGTTTACCTGAAAGAAAAAACCATCCATTATGAAGACGTGGCAGGTAAAGGCGTCAAGCAGATTCCCTTCGCCCAAGTGGACATTGAAACAGCCACTCGTTATGCCGCCGAAGATGCCGACATCACCCTGCGCTTGCACGAACATTTGTGGCCGCAGTTGCAAGCCATACCCAGTTTGGCAAAGCTTTATCAAGAGATCGAAATTCCCCTAGTGCCGGTTTTATCGCGGATGGAGCGCACCGGCGTGTTGGTGGATGTGTTCATGTTGGCAGGGCAAAGCGGGGAACTGGCGCAACGCATGAAAGAAATTGAAAAAGAAGCCCATGCCGCTGCCGGTCAACCGTTCAATTTGGGCTCGCCTAAGCAGATTCAGGCAATTCTTTACGACAAATTGAATTTGCCGGTCATTAAGAAAACGCCGACGGGGCAGCCTTCCACTGACGAGTCGGTGTTGCAGGATTTGGCGGAAATGTATGACTTGCCCCGCTTGATCCTCGATCATCGGTCCATGAGCAAGTTGAAATCCACCTATACCGACAAGCTGCCGGAACAGGTTGACTCCAAAACTGGGCGGGTCCACACGTCTTATCATCAAGCCGTCGCGGCGACCGGGCGCTTGTCCTCTTCCGACCCCAATCTGCAAAACATCCCGGTGCGGACTCAAGAAGGTCGGCGCATCCGCCAAGCCTTCATCGCCCCTGAAGGCTGTCAATTGGTCGCGGCGGATTATTCGCAAATTGAATTGCGCATCATGGCGCATTTGTCTGGCGACCAGCGCTTATTGGAGGCTTTTGCCCAAGGCGAGGATATTCATCGAGCCACCGCTGCCGAGGTGTTCAATCACCCTCTCGCCGAGGTGACGAATGAACAACGCCGAGCCGCCAAAGCCATCAACTTTGGCCTGATTTATGGCATGTCGGCATTCGGCCTTGCCAAGCAATTGGGCGTCGCCCGTGAGAAGGCCCAACTCTACATCGACCTTTATTTTCTTCGCTATCCGGGGGTCAAAGCCTATATGGATGCCACCCGCGAACAGGCTCGTCAACAGGGCTATGTGGAAACTTTGTTTGGTCGTCGATTATACATTCCTGATATTAACGCCAAGAATGCACAAAAACGCCAATATGCCGAGCGCACGGCAATTAATGCGCCCATGCAAGGCACGGCAGCGGATATTATCAAAAAGGCGATGATTGCGGTGGATGGGTGGATACAAAACTCACCCTCTCAACTCACTGCGGCTCGTCCCCAAGCACCTGCTTGGGAGCGTGATTCAGCGGAACCCACAAACCAAGAGGTTCCCAAGCTGGAGCTTGGGAACCAGCAGATTAAAATGATTATGCAAGTCCACGATGAATTGGTGTTTGAAATTGCCAATAAGTCTATCGAAACCGCCATTCCGATTATCAAAGATTTAATGAGCAAGGCGGCGGTATTGGATGTGCCTTTAGTGGTGGATGTCGGCGTGGGGATGAATTGGGATGAGGCGCATTGATTTGAGCGATAAACATCAATTTCGCAGTTAGTGGGAATTACATGACAACATGATGGCTGATACATGGAAGAGCATAGCCAACCGGATCAATGCCTATGGTCTTCCGCCCGACGGCCCATCCAGTCTATTTCCATGATCGAAAAATCGTCGGCTAATTGATCGGACCCATGCAGCTCATGCACATGATAAAGCAGTTGATCCATCAAGAATGAGTCGTTAGGCGTGGTGCATAAGAATTCGATGAGGTCTTCCAATTCCCAAATTTCGCCGTTTGTTTGTTCAACCTCAAAAACACCATCGCTATATAAAATAAGCTTGGCAAAAGGCCCCAATTCCAAGGTTTTGGTTTCAAATTCCGCATCTTGGGTGGGTGTTATTCCGATCAGGGTTCCCTGAGATTCCAAGCGCAACAAGTTTGAGGCATTTCGCTGCCCATTGAACAACAACCCGGGTGGATGCCCCCCGCCGGCATACGACAACGTCCGGGTACTCTTTTGAAATACCCCATACCAAATCGTGAAAAACATGCCATCGTGAAAATCTGCCGAGAAAGCGGTGTTCAGACTCTTTAAAACTTGGCTAGGCTCTCTGAAATCGGTGTTGGGCAGGGCTTCGGAACGCAATACATCCAACGCCGACACAGATAGCAAGGAAGACCCCACACCATGCCCACTGACATCCAGCAGATAAACGGCAAAATGGTCGTCATCAACCCAATGATAGCCGAAAGAGTCCCCACCCAACTCGGTCGATGGGAAAAAACGCCAATCGACCCGGATAGGACCCTGCCTGATGGGTTTTGGCAATAGGGATCGTAAGTATTTTGCCGCCTCGGCCACTTCATTGGCCAGTCGTTGTTGCGTTTCGGCAAGTTTGCGATAAGCCTCATTGCGCTCTTGTTCACTGTGAATCCGACGCAACAAATTACGAACGCGAACCTTGAGAATAGTTGGCATCACTGGCTTGGTGAGATAGTCGTCTGCGCCCAGTTCCAAACCGTCCAGTTGGCTTTGCTCGGAGGTGTCGGCACTTATGAATATGACTGGGATGTCAAGCGTTTCCGGGCTTTCCCGCAAATGTTGCAACACTTCAATGCCGCTCATGCCAGGCATCATCACATCCAGCAGTATCAGTTCGGGCCGATCTTGTTGCCTAGCCAATTCCAAGGCTACTTCACCATTGGTGGCAGTTTTGATTCGATAGTCTGGCCGCAACGCCGCCACCAAGACATGGAGGTTGGCAGGCATGTCGTCAACCAATAATATCAATGATTTATCCACTCGTTTTGAATTCAAAGCGGTAGCTCCCTACCCAGTTTTTCAGTCAGTTTCGTCATCGAGGCCAATGCGCCGAAATGATCGAATTGGTCGATTTGATGAATTAACTTTACCAACATTTCGTCGCGCCGACCATTTTGCGCAATACGGCGTAAAGCCAGCATGGGTTCGTCGGGTATCACCTCGCATTCCCGCAAATAGGGTATGATAGTTTCGAGCAAAGCCAACAACTCCGCGTGGTTTAATTCATCCGAACCGCTTATTACTTCTTTGCCAACAACATGGGTTGCGATTTCCTCCATCACCTGAATCAGGATATTTCCAAAAGCGGCGCGTGAATCCAAAGGTTTGCTTGCTTTGATTTCAAGTTCATAAAGCTGTGCCGCCTGGGCCAAGTCAAGCGCACCCAAATTGGCCGCCACTCCTTTCAAAGAATGGAGCAAATCGGCTGCTTGGTGGGTTTCACCCTTTTCCAGCAAAGCGTCCAGTTTTGTCAGTGTGTCAGCATGCTGCTGATTAAAGCTTACCAGTAGTCGGGACAGCAGTTGCCGGTTTCCATCGAGTCTGTTTAAGGCTTGGCCTAGCTCAAACCCACGCAGAGAGTTTGGCAACCCATCTTTGCAGGATGATGATTGAGAAGACCGTTCCTTATCATTCTTGAGTTGTCCATGTGGCTTTGTTTTAACCCATCGTTCTAGCACTTGGGTCAATTCATCTGGGTCTATGGGTTTGGACACGAAATCGACCATGCCGCAAGCGGCGCATCGTTTTCTGTCCTCTGGCATGACGGCGGCAGTCATGGCGACGACAGGCAAATTCTGACCCTTTGGCAACTTATGGATGCGGCGGGTAGCCTCCAGACCATCCATGACCGGCATGTGCAAATCCATGAACACCAAATCAAAAGACTCCCGCTTGACCCAATCGACGGCTTCTGCCCCATGGTTGGCTAAGATGACGGTTAAGTTGAACTTTTTCAAAAACTCGGCGGCCACTTGTTGGTTGATGGCATTGTCTTCCACTAGCAGAACGTGAACCCCGGTTAAATCTGGCAGCTTCTTGGCTTTCGCATGACGGGGTTTTGAGGGAGTGGCTGACGCTGAATGGTAGCTAGTTGATAACGCATCAAACAAATTGGATGGCGTGACAGGTTTTGTCAATACCCCGTCCAAGTGAATGGAGCCGGCTTGTGAGAGTAATTCTTCCTTGTCATAGGCCGTGATCATGACCACTAGCAATGGATGAATGAGCTGGCCTTGCCCTGCCCCTTCCTGTAGCCGCCTAGCCACATCCAGCCCACTCATGCCCGGCATTCGCCAATCTAACAACACCGCATTGAATGGCTGATGCGAGAGTTCCGCCTCTTCGATTTGTGCCAGCGCATCTTCGCCCGAAGCGGCGGTATGGGTTTCCAAACCCCAAGCATCTAGCACTTGTTTCAAAATCATGCGGGCAGTTTCTTGGTCATCGACCGCCAGAATTTTACAATTTTCCAACTGATGCGGGTCAGGCTGCTCAGTTAAATTCGGGGCGGCATTGACTGCAATGGTAAAGACAAACGTGGCCCCTTGCCCTTCCGTGCTAGAGACCGTGATTTCACCCCCCATCAAGCCCACCAAGCGCTGACAAATGGTCAACCCCAAGCCAGTGCCCCCATACTTGCGGGTAATGGAACTGTCCCCTTGGGTGAAAGCCTGGAACAGTCGGTCTATATGTTCCTTGGAAAGGCCAATCCCAGTGTCGCGCACGGAAAAGCGAAGTGTGAGCATTTCCTCTTTCGATTGAGCCACTTCCGCTTTGACATGGATTTCACCCCGTTCGGTGAACTTGACCGCGTTGCCCACTAAATTGTTTAACACTTGGGTCAAACGCATGGCATCGCCGATCACCATTTGCGGGACTTCAGGCTCTATTTCAATGAATAATTCCAAACCCTTCTCGGCCATTTGGGCCGCATGTAAGTCGGCCACATCCCTGAGAGGCTCTTCGACTCGAAACGGCATCTTATAGATTTCCAGCCGACCCGCTTCGATCTTGGAATAGTCTAGGATGTCATTCAGAATATTCAGCAGCGCCCTTGAAGAAGCATGGGCCTTGCGCAAAAAATCTTCCTGCTTGGTTGTGAGGGGGGTATCCAGCACCAATTGAATCAGCCCTAAGATGGCATTCATCGGAGTGCGGATTTCATGGCTCATGTTAGCCAAAAATTCCGATTTGGCCCGGTTGGCTGACTCGGCAGCCAGTTTGGCTTGGCTTAGGATTTCTTCTTCTTGCTTGCGAGTGGTGATGTCTCTGACAATGCCTACGGCATGCCAGCGCTGGCGTAGAAAAACCGATGACAATGAAATTTCAATCGGAAATGACTGCCCCCCTTTCCTGACCCCAACCAATTCTAAAGTCCTGCCGATGGCTTTACCCTTGCCGGTTTTTTGCCATTTAGGAAAGGCATCCCAGTGCGCTTGCATAAACCTGGCTGGGGCAATCAGCTCATGTAGATTCTGGCCGATGGCCTCGGCACTGGTAAAGCCGAACATGGTCTCAGCGCCCTTGTTCCAGAATGAAATATTTCCGTCATTATCACTCATCACGATGGCATTGCTGGTGGACGTGGTGATGGCGTTCAAGGTTTTGTTTTGCGCGTCCAAATCATCTTGGGCTTGTTTACGCTCGGTGATGTCTTGGAATGTCACGACGGCACCGGAAAGCTTGCTTTCGTCAAAGATAGGCGCAGCCCGAAACTCCACCGGGAAGCTGCTGCCGTCTTTACGGTGCAAGGTGGAAAGCTCGCCCCAGTGCGTCTGTCCGTCATGCAAAACTTTCTGGATCATCCCCAACTCATCCGACGCCGCCCTATCCCTTCGCTTTTCGGCAATTGAGGCATCAAAATATTGCCCTAGCAATTCCTCTTCTGTGTAACCCAGCATGGTCAAGGCCGAGGGGTTGATAAAAACAATCTTACCGTTTAAATCGAAACCGCAGATTCCTTCTGCCACAGACTGTAGAATCAATTCGTCGCGATGGCGCAGCCTACGGACTTCAATCAACGCTTGTTCAGTATCAGCCAAGCTAATCACCAGACGTTGATGAGTCTCGATATGGAAGACCCATAATAATTGGGTGACAGACAAAGACAGAAGGACTGCGCAGGTGGTGCGAAAAATCTGCACGGGCACACCCACCATGTCTCGAAATTGCTCCTGATTGAGCCAACTGGAAGGGAACCAGTGGGTTTTTGGCACTATCAAGCCGGAAAACACACCATAAGCGATGAAACTCACGGCTGCCAAGTAACAGGCATGACGGATCGGTGTAAGGTTACTGGCAACAAGGGCAGGCCGAATTCGATTGTCGCAATAGAAATAAAATCCAAAACCGCTCATGGTCGAACCCGTGAACCCGAGCAAGTAGCGCGAACCTATGTCCAAGGCCATAATCTTTTGATCTGTCAGCATCACCGCCAGCAGAATTCCAAACAGCATCACGAATAGCGCGAGAGGGGATAGCAAAATTGGCAGCCACTTGGAATTGCAATCGGGTATCAATGAAACTGACAGCAGGCGTCTGCCGAACTCGAATAGAAAAATATAGGATAGAAACAAGCAACCTGGCCTAACCAATCCCAGGGTTGGGTAATCGCCGCGAACCACTTCCCACAAATACATCCATTCCAAGGCACCGTGGATAAAGGCAAAGCCGGCCAGCAACCAAATTAAATGAGCCAATTCGAAACGGCTTTCTTCTTTGGGCCTGACGGCTATGACTATTCCCAATAAGATGAACGAGAGGCCGTAAACAAAAAAAACGACATCGAAATAAAAATTGATCGTCGTGGAACCCATAAAATGCCAATATTGTAGTTATTGTAAAAGGCAAAACGCTTCTAATGGATTACAGCGATCACCCAGCCAATCCATTTCATCTTTAAAGAGACCGCATGTGCTTAATCCTCGGAAGCCGTTTCCGCACAGGGTTCTTGAAGGTTATCCGCAAACCAAGGAACATCCCGCCCGAATGGTTCAAGCCTATCATAAAACAGCCATCTCCTCACATGTAAGAATTTACGCAAGGGTGATTTGATAACCGACACGCACAAGGCGATGGAAAGCAAGGGAATCCAAAGCTCCTTAGACTCTCCTTTATAGGCGACATAGCCGGCTGTCCCAAAGCCAACCGTCGCCAAAGCAGCCGATGCTTCGCCGCTCCAACACATAGCCGAACGCCTCCTCTAAGCAGGAAATTGATGGGGGAAGGGGAAGACTATATTTTGCATAATTGCGTGAAGTTGGTCTAGTTTTGATTAGACCGGAGAAGGCTAATTCTTGAACTGTAACTTTTTATTCGTCAATGGTGGCGAGCAATGTGATTTTAGTGTCCAGTATAATCATACCGGTACGGCAGTCAGGGCAATCGCATGAAGGCTAGAACCTCGTCATTCCGGCATGGATCGCCGGAATCCAGATTGCAGGGATGCCCCAAACCCTTGTCCGTTGCGAAAGTTTGCCATCCTTGGATGATGGATGCATTCGATACGTCCCTGTTGCTCACCCTTCGGGCATCGGAGTTGTGCAAATCGGCTGGCCTTCCGATTTGTCCAACATCCCTGATCGGATTGACATCATTTTTTCCTTTTCGAGGATTTGAATTTCGTTCGACGATTCTTCAAAATTGTGATTACGATATTCTCGGAAGAGTAGGCATTGTCAAACCGCCAATTCAATATCCCTAACACCTAGAAAACTATTGGTAGGCTCATCATTTTGTTGTTCTTCTAGGCAGATTTCAATAACCTCTTGAATATTGCTTAAGGCTTCGTCAATGGTTTTTCCATAACTGTTGCAACCTTGAAATAATGGGCAACTGACAATGAAAATACCGTCTGTGTCTTGCTCGACAAGGATGGGGAAGTGTTTTTTGAGATTCATAGTTATAGATATTTGGTTTTAGATTTTGACGCAACTCGAAATCTACTATTAAACATTCCTCGCAATACGCGGGATACCGTTATTGCGCCGCGTTTAGAATGCTTGCTAAATTTGCACACATAATTTGAAAACCACGTCACGCATTGGTAGTTCTTTCACTTTAACTCGATATAGGTCAACTAATCTCGTTTCTAATGTTGGCAATAGCTTTTTTTTGATCTTCTATTATTTTCTGCCTTTCTTTCTCTAGAATTTGATTCAGTTTTTGCTCTAGAATTATTTCTATGCCAATCCTTAAAAGTCTAAAATACTTTTTACATTCCTGTTCAGTTAAGGCATGAACCCCTTTACTCAATATGGGATAAAGCGCATTCATTTCGACTAAATGACTTGGAAGCTCATTTTTTAGGAGTTGTATTCTCTCATTCATTCGACATTTCTGATATTTTTCTTCATCCCAATCTTCTTGATTTGCCAATCTTGAATGAGTTTCCTCTATTAAATTTTCAAATATCCTCCGTAAATAAACAAATGCCCCTGCGCCTATTCCATACGAGTAAAGTCTTATGGCTCTTTTCAAATCACCTAAACTATCCTTATCTAATACTTTTCTATATTTTTTAATATCTTGTGAGTCAAAATCTGCTAGAGAAGGATATTGCCCAATCTTACTCAAGCAGCTTTTATAGAGAATAAAATAGAAATAGATTACATGTTGTGTATTTCGTGAACAGGCAAATCTTATGTCAAAAGTTCTATCACTGGTTTCGGTCCTCCCACCATAAGCTGTAAGAGATTTAATGTAGGCTTGAGTGGGTGATGAACTATCGTAATGTAAATATCCAGTAGGGGAGTTTATTCTCCGATAAACTGATTTTTGATTACATTCAACACAGTATGCATCTAATGGCTCATTATATATCTCTAACTCTATCAATCTTATAATGTTTTCTTCTGTAATTTCAAACTCTTTATAAATTGGCGTAATGAGAAGTAACTCTTCTGGACTTGGTAAAGAATCTTCTTTCATATTGTATATTAGTAGTCGAAACAAAGAAATTTGTTTTTTGGCTCGTTCCCAAGCTCCAGTTTGGGAATGAAGTCTTTGAAGCTTTTACTTTCCGATCAACATTCAATAAGAAGCTTGCAAGGCATGGGTTTCTAAGCTAGAGTTTGAGAACCAACAATACCCTTTGCCATTCTCTTGATTTGATATTTTCAACGCTCCGCGTTGAAAATATCATTGAAAATATCATGAGTGCCTAAAATCCTGCAAATCCACCCTGACATAATGACTTGCCTCGGTCCTGACGAATTCTTCAAACGCCAATCCGACACTAGATAAGCGTTTGCCGGCCCGGTGGACGATGTACCATTGACGCATGATGGGGAAAGGTTCTACATCCAAAACCACTAGGCTACCGGCTTCCAACTCCTTTTCGATGGTATGCAAGGAGACAACGCCTAGCCCTAAGCCGACTTCGACGCCTTGCTTAATAGCGCCATTGCTATTCATTTCCATGCTGATAGAAAGGGTCACCCCCCTTTCCAGCAATATTTTCTCCACTGAACTTCGCGTGCCGGAATCTTGTTCCCGCATCAAAAAGGTTTCGGTTCTTAACTCTTCGAGAGCGATGCCAACTTTGCCGTCCAAATGATGGCCTTTTGGGGCGATGACTACCAAAGGGTTGTCCATGAAGGCTTCCGCCACCAAGTCCATTTCCTCCGGCGGCTTGCCCATTAACACGATGTCGGCTTCATTGTCCTCCAACAACTGCATGACCCCTTTACGGTTGGTGACTTTGAAATTGACTTTGACTTTAGGGTAGCGTCGGCAGAATTCTGCCAACATGCGTATCGCAAAATAATGCCCGGTGCTGGCGACGGCGACCACCAGACGCCCCCCTTCGGTGCCTTTCAATTCTTCGATTAATTCTTCTGCTTCGTCGATCTGCCGGGAAATGGATTTACTCAGCGCGTGAAGTTCCTCCCCGGCACGGGTCAGATAAATTTTTTTGCCCAAGCGTTCAAATAATGGCAATCCGATGGTTTCCTCGAATTGCTTGACCTGCATGGAAACTGCCGGCTGGGTCAGATACAGATCTTCAGCCGCACGGGTAAAACTCAAGCGCCTAGCCACTCGCTCGAAAACTTTTAATTGTCTTAGGGTGATATTCATGGAGATATGCCTTGTACTGTTATAGATTTATCTTATCATTAATCTGATAAATGCTCGCATTAATTTATGCATTATCCGCCAACAATAGGATTAAACAAGGACTTGACTCAACACAAGATTCTGCTTGGGTTGGATATTTGAAAAAAATGTTGTTATGGTTGATTTAAAGTTGACAGCTAGACTAGCTCCGCAACCACTTTGCCCAACGCAAAACATACAATCGAAACCACGGGTATTGCCAGAACGACTAGGGCAATCGTTGCGAAAAATTTATTGAATTGATCCAAACCATTCCACCATACTTTGATGTTTTCGCAGTGCTTGAACCAAAGTTCCAAAAATTTCTCACGCTCTTTCCTCCAGCTTACCTGACACTCTTGGTAGACGACGGAAAATTTTCTCAACAGGAAAAATGCTAGGCCAATAAAAACCAAAAAACCAGTATAGGCCGTTGCCATTTGGGCATGATAAAGATCCAGTTTGAAGCTTTTTCGGTAAAACGATTCCAAGTTTTCTTGGATATACTCGAACAACACCGTCAGCACACTTTCAAGTGCCTGACCAATCAGATCAAAACCAAACAACAAACCAGCGATGCAGACTGCCGCACTTGCCCAAAGCAAGCCCAGACGCAGCCCAACTGTGTCAGTACCGCTGTTTTTCGCACCGTTACTGAGCGAAAAAATTCGACTCGATAATGAATGCCAGTTTAGCGAACTTTTTGTGAGCTTTATCATTGTGCATGGCCTCCCGATCTTACTTGACTTTATGGGCAGGCTACCCGTCATAACCTGCTTGATCATTGTTAAAATGCAGTTCTTTCCGACACTTATGAGTGGCGAGCCTTTACATAGGCAAAATTTCCCTCGAATACTTTAATTTCTGACCAATTTAATCAACAAAAATTCCTTGTTTTAAGACCGAGCAATCTTGGCTTTTTTTAGGCATAAAAAAACCCCCCCGGTTGCCCGGGGGGGCCTTTAGCCTAACGTCTCGGCCGACTTTTCGGCTTCGCCCGCCGCGCCCGGGGGCGCGGGGGACTCAGCTTACATGAAGGACGGGATCAGCGGCGCATCGATCTGCTGGATGATGCGGTTGCCGCCAGCGTCGAAGAAGAACAACAGGCCGGCGAAACGGCTGTCCGGATCGTAGATGATGTCG
>CAIOOA010000032.1 GCA_903859815.1 uncultured Methylococcaceae bacterium
GCCTGCGACAAGCCGCTGGCCTGCCAGTCCTCAATGTGGTTTTTCCAACGTGCCGTTATAGCCATTGTTCATCCTCGTGCAAAAGCCAGAGAATGCCAATTTATTCGTCAATATGACATGTGGATGCGCCGGAGTCATACTGACAAAGAACAGGAAGCCGATGTAATCGTATCCCTTGCGCTTGAACCCCGTCGCGTCAACCGGGTTTGACTCCGCCAGATAAGCGCCCCCCATGGCCTTTTTCCCGTCGTCCGGCAAAGCCCGGAACCATGCGGCGGCAAGTTCCCTTTCCATTTCGCTGCGCCTGATTTCTTCCGCCCTGGCCCGCTTCGCCTGGGCTTCCTGTTGGCGGGATGCTTCGGCTTGTTTCCTGGCGGTGTCGTCTTGCGCCTTTTGCGGGGGCTTCTCCTGATGCCACCCTTCCGCGATGGCCTTCCGGTAGAGCGCCCCGTACCTGACCGGCTTGCCCGCCTTTTCCTGTTCGCCGCCGTACTCGTTCGCCCGCCCGATGCAAAGCCCGATTTCCTCGCTCGTGCGGAGTTTCAAATATTCGGCCTGGGTCGCTGGCGGAATAGGGGCGCGGGCCATGCGGAACGGATTTTCCCCCTCCGGTTCAGCCAAGGGCAGTTGGTCAACCAAGGGCAGTTGGGCGGCGGCTTCTTGTTTGGGATGTGGCTTTTGCGAGAATGTGAAAATCAAGTGGGTGACGACGCGGCCCGTCTTGCGTTGGGCGTAACTGGCGGTCAGGTCGGATAATTCGTTGATTTGGGAAATGGCCACGTCAAGAACCCGTTTTTTGAAATGTTCCAGCCTTTCATATTTATCATCCACCATCAAAGTTTTCTTCAGCCATTCCACTTCGACTTCCCGCTTCCCAATGCTGCCCCATTGAATGAGAATTTCGTAAATCCTTATCGCGTAGATGCTGGTCATTTTTGCGATCCTTTCCAGCCTGTAGACAGTGAACTCCTTTTCAAGCCGGGTAATGTAAGGGATTATTTTGGCGGCAAATTGAATGTAAATCGAACCGCCCCCTTTTGGATAGGTGACCGATGACACCCATCGGGTTTTTATTTTGTCCTCCTTCCCCGTCTTCGGGTTTATTTCATGCAAAATAACATACCGGTTGAAGAGCATCTGCTCTGCCTCAATCATCTGCTCGTATGCTTGGTTTACAGGGATGTCGAAAGTTTTGGCGTAGTCGGTAGCCCTGATTTCCACCGATGTGTCGGAGGTCAGTGCGGTTTTCGTCTTGCGGCCCTCGACAATCGACATCAGCACAATGTGCTGTTCCACCATGGTAAGGCGGTAGCTGGCTTCAACCAGGCGATTCGATTTCACCACCAACTCGGTTTTGTTGTTCATCGGCATTTCCAAAAGCGGCAGCCCCTAAATAAAACCACATCATAAAACAATGTGGGTTCACAGGTAAACCCACAACATAAAACAAGGTGGGTATATAGGTCGGAATTTGTGGGTGTATGAGTCGGAATCTGTGGGTGCATGGTCTGAATCTGTGTGGGCATGTCGGAATTTGTGGGTGTATGAGTCGGAATTTGTAGGTGCATGGTCGGAATTTGTAGGTGTATGAGTCGGAATCTGTGGGTGCATGGGTCGGAATCTGTGGGTGTATGAGTCGGAATCTGTGGGTGTATTGTCGCTACAAGCCACGTATTACGCGGCCTCCAGCGCCCTTAAAAGCTCTTAAAAGCAGTAAAAGCTTGAAAAGCAGCAGCAACGCGCACGCGCGCTATTAATGCGATTCGACGTTTTGAACCCGTTCAACATTTTTTTTTGCTGCTGCTTTTTTTTTAAAAAAAAAGACGGCAACGGCAAACACGCCAGCGCCTACCATGTCGGTAGGCGCACATGTCATGAATGGCTCGCGTCATCCTTGGACACCGGCACACTTCTTTGAAAAGAAGCGTGTTTGGTCATTTCTCAACCCCTTTAAATTTCGCAGCAATGTTATGGAGATGGTCAACCAGAAACCTTCCATTATCAAAATACCATTTATCAGTAATTCTTATTTTGTATAGTTTGTAGGTGTCCTTTACGCCCGCTGGTTTTGCAATGTAGGCAAAATCCCCTAATTCATACCCCTGCTCATCCCATATACGGGTGTATGTGTTTTTTTCTTCGTCGACTAATAATACCGTGAAGGCTCGGTTTTTTGTCTTTTTTACAGTACACGATAGATTTCTCATTTTATTATCTTCAATTACAGTATGGATACGATTCTTGATTACCTGCTATGCAGTATGGCACGGCCTCCAAATATGCAATCGGAATATCCCACTGTCGCCGACCGAAACTGCTGTAGGGTTCGGGTATCGGGTTTGGTGCATGATTGCCAAGGCGCAAGCCAAGAGCATAGGTTCAATTCGGCATGCTCCGTCATGTGACGCTGGCAAGCCGGGCATGATGTCGCGGCAATCGCCCAGGCAGAGCGTCGCAAGGCCGATGGTTTCAATCCTGGGCAAGGCAACCCCCTGCCGCACGGCTTCTTCTTTCGGCCTGCCTTTCGGCGGCAAGGACATCCGACAGGTCTTTGTTCAATTCCAGAACCTTCCTGGCCCTGGTCACGGCGACATACAGGATTGCCAAGTCGTCCAAGTGGGGGGCCATCACGATCCGCTGCTGGTCCGGTGTAAGCCCTTCGACATCAGGCAACTCAAACACTTCGATGAAGTCGTCCGCCAGCCGCACCTTGTCGTACTCCATGCCCTTGACGACATGGGTGTTGGCAATCAACCGCATTGCGCCCTCTTCCGAAGCGGCCGCGCCCCTGCGGGCATTGATGGCATCGAGTATTGACGGGATTTTGTCGCCATACCGCCTGACGGTTTTCACCCTCGACATTGCTTCCGCGTCACTCGCCTCGACGGCGTATTCGGCATACTCGTCCAAGTTGGAAAACGTGGAGATGAAGCCGTCTTTGATGGTGTGCTTTTGCTGCTTGGACAGCGAATGCACATCCAGCACCTGTTCGAAGCGATACCGGGGGGTGCCGCCGACATGGAACCACGGCCTGCCCTTTTCGATGGCATCGGCGGTCTCGCCAAAAACGGTGGCGTTCGCCCTGCAAAGGGTGATGAAGGGCTCGCTGGCACCAAGCCTGCGAATGGCGTCATCGCCGCCCAGCCCTTGCACACGGGCCTTTTCAAGCTTCTGCCGAAGCACGGTGTTCGCCACATGGGCGATGTTGCCGCCGAACCTGAAGCTGCCGGTCAGATGGTACGGGGAGCCGCCTTGCCTGAGCGCCACGCCCAACGCATTCCGTGCGCCCCTGAACCCGAAAAGGTGCTGGTTTGAATCGCCTATGAAGCACTTCCCCGTTTGCTGCTTGTTCATTATGTTCAGCGTACAGGGGTTCAGGTCTTGTGCCTCGTCCAATAATATGTACGAGTAGTTGTCCAAATTGGGCAAACTCATCGCAAACAGCTTGAGATACCCGTCGTGCAGCATGCCCACGTCGCGGTTTCCCGTGTCCAGCATCATCCCCCAGAGGATGCCCGCCTTTTCCGCCAAAAACA
The DNA here is from genome assembly GCA_903859815.1 of uncultured Methylococcaceae bacterium. Taxonomy (GTDB): domain Bacteria; phylum Pseudomonadota; class Gammaproteobacteria; order Methylococcales; family Methylococcaceae; genus Methylumidiphilus. The sequence continues at coordinate 3,537 of CAIOOA010000032.1, forward strand.
GTTTTGCATCCTGCTCGCTTAAGCCGCCGCCCGGCAAAAACCGACCGACGACTTTTTCATCGGCGGCGGCATGGCGCGGCAAAACCCCCTCGTCGGCGCTGTACAGGAACTTGTTCAGCGTATCGCCAATGATTGCACCCAGCGCCATCGCCCCGTTCCTCCCGACATGGCCGGAAACCACATTCTCCAGTTTGAGCGCCTCCGATATTTGCCAGGGCTTTAGCGATGTGTTGAGCAGCTTGTCGCGATAGGGCTTCCCGTAGGCTTGAAAAGCCAGCGAATGGGATGTCCTTGCCACCACGCCGGTCCCCCTGAATTTGTTTTCGGCATGCAATTGGACCGATTTCGTCAGCACGACATACAGCATCTTCTGACTGGCCCTGCGCTTTGCAAACTCGATTAAGGTTGAAGTCTTGCCCGTCCCGGCCAATGCCTTGACGACGATGCAACGCGCATCGCTTGAAACGACCTGTTCTTGTTCCCCGGTTAATTTCATTTTTTAGTTTCCTGCAAAGCCTGGATAAGTACACATGGAATCAGGCTAACCCATGTCGGGCATAATGCAACCCAGGCACTTTCTTAAGCAAATAGCCTTAAGGCGGGAAACCCGTCCATTCAAGTACCGGAAACCAATGCGCCGGTTCACGGCAACCTTGGACGGGGATGCTTCAAACGCAGGCATGGATTGGCGGCAATCCACGCCCTGCCCGTTGCAATCTATTAGCTATCCACAAGCGCCTTCAAATCATCCGCAAACGGGTCGTTATTCGCACCGTCTTCAACAGCCACATGATTCGGTGTCTTTTGCCGATCACCGGCCCTTTCATTCTGCGGCAAGATGCCCGTGCCGTCGATCAACTCAACCGGCTGTCTCCACATCGACTTATCCAAGGCAATCCCCTTTTTGCAAAGTTCTGCCACCATGAATCCCCGTCTGCGCGAATCAACCTTGGCAAGCAACATGTAAAGGTCATAGTCGTATATGTCGTTTATTGTCACCGATATTGTCATGGTGTTTTTCTTAGGATTGCTCATATTCAAGCCCTTTCTTGATTTCAATACCTTCGCCAAAAATCACGCCGATTTAGCATGAATCCTGCCGATTTCCGCAGCTTGGAAAATCCTGTCGTCGATTAAAAATTCCTCGCCCGTTTTGCCGAGCGAATTTAATATCCGCCGCGTGTATTTTCGCGCC
>CAIOOA010000033.1 GCA_903859815.1 uncultured Methylococcaceae bacterium
GACCACCGCCCCGTCGCTGTCCTGAGTCACCGCGCCGCCGAGCAACGCGCCACCGGCCACCCCCATCGCCGTCCCGGCCAGCGCCTTTTGATGGCGGCTGAAACCCGATTGGTAACCATTGGATGCACAGCCGCCAAAACCCAAGGCATCGAGCAACACGCACACCGCAAAGACCCATTGTTTCATTCCAAAAACCCCTGCCATTGATTTGATATGGGTTTCAGGATAAAGCGGGTTGGCTTAATCCTTCCTTAAAGAATTAAAGAGTAGGCCGTGCTGGTCAGCTTGGTGACGGTGTAAAGCCTAGCCTGCCCTTTGGTTAGGGATTAGGGATGTCGTAAACCTTGCGGCTTGATTGGTAGGTGGATGCCAATAGTCCATATTACCTTTATATTCTATGGTATAAATCATCTTAGAAACCTACGGTATAGGTGAATATTGCCCACTATATTGGGTAATAGGTCACATATTTTATTTGTCTAAATGAATATGATTATCAACAAGCCAACAGCAATAGTGGGTGACGATTGAACCGCTTAATACATACGGTTTAATAAAGGACATTTAGCGTGCTTTCGCAGCGGATACTTCGGGCTATTGCTGGATTGGTCGAAATCAAAGCAAAGGTTTTCATTGTTTTTTTGACAGTACTAAAACCAAGTCATGAAAACGTTTGCTTACCTTTTAAAAACCGGAAACGGTTAACCATGAGGATACTTCAATGGCAAAAAAATACTGGCTCGTTTTGAGTTTCATACTGACCGCGGTTTTGGCACCGAGCCTATCCAACGCGGCCTGCACCCTGAGTGGGGTCGTCGTCCGTGTCACCAACTACGATGATGTCTATAGCGGAACGGGCGGTTACATCTATTTTAGGACGAGTTCTTTGTCGCCTTATTATTACTATCTCGTCAGCAACGATGACGACATGATCAGCAATGCGACCGCCTACATGAATAGTGGCCGGACTGCCAGTTTCACCGGCGATGTTGCGGCTTGCCCGGCAGTGCCGGTGGCCGGCGGCGCGGGTTGGCTTGGCAACTTGAGCTACTTCTTCAATCCGTAACGGATTATCTTAAAGACAAGCCGTTCCGCCGCCCGGCAGGCAACGGCGACATTCCCCGTCTTCTTCCTTGGACACGTCAGGCAGGCCGCTAGGCTAATACCCGTACCCGTCAGCGCGCCTGCCTTCGCCCCGAAGGCATCAGACCGGCCCAAAACACCATTCGAACCCTAGGCGACACCATGAAACCGTCAAAGCATCTGCCCAAATACGCTCTTTTTCTCGGGCTTGGATTCGCCATCGGCGCGGGCACGGCAAATTTTCTCGCCATCGGCGGCGATGAAGGCAAGGCCGCCATGCCGACCGCTGCGAAAACCGAGGAGTCTGACACATCCTCCGCAGCCTTGAACGCTTCCGGGCGTCAGCTTGCCAGCATCACTCCAACCGGCGCACTAACGGGGGAAAGCGTGATCCAGCCGACCCTCACCGAAGACATCAGCCTACTGGAAACCGCCGACGCCAACCGGGAAGAAACGCCCACACCGGAACCGTCGCCGGCGGAACTCGCCAAGGCATTGCCGGCCCACTCCAATCCAGCGCAGCGCATCAGCCAGCAGGAGACCGACGCGTTGGAAAGCAAACTCCGGGAAGCCTATGAAAACCCCCGTCCCGTGCAGACAGAAGGCAACGATGGGTTGCTGGAGCATGAGAGGCCGTAGATTCGTCCACTTGTTGGGCGGGATTTTGCAGGGAAGCAGACGCACGAAAAAGCCTGTCGAACTGAGGCGATGTCTTCAGTTCGACGGGCTTTTGTCTCTCATTTGGAAAAAAGAATGGGGTCAGGTCTTGCTTTTTGCCTGCGCCTTCATCGGCCCGATTGATGCGCTTCGTGCCTTAGCGCATCTACAACCCGTATTTTTTGCGCTGGTTCCCAAACTCCAGTTTGGGAACCCTTCCCTTGCAAGCTCCCGCTTGTCATGCCGACTGAAGCAGGGGC
>CAIOOA010000034.1 GCA_903859815.1 uncultured Methylococcaceae bacterium
CGTTTTACCGAGAGTACGCGCTGTTCACGTGATTCTTTACTGTTGGCAGGATCATCGTCGCACAGACGATCCAATAAAGAAGGCTGCAAGCGTTCAGACGGGAGTAATTCCGCCATTATTCTTCCATTGATTTGAATTCGATTAGACGCACATCCATTAGCGCATATTCATCGACATCTGTCGTTAATAGCCGCTGTCCAAAACCTTTAAAAGTGCCTTCATATATTTCCTCCCATTCGGTTTTACGCGATAATTTAATAGTGGAATCTTCGGAGTTTTCTGAACCGGGATATCGAGTAGGAATCAAGCCACTGGAACTCCCACCGTTGATCCATGTGAATTGAGCAGGCATCCATACCACATCACGAAGATCCTTTGGTTCTTCAATTTGAATGTTGCTAATTTGCTGAAAAGGTATCCAATAATAACGACCATTCACAATTACCTCTAAAACCGGACCTAGTCGACTGTCCGCATCGGCTATCCAATTGAAATCCACTCCATCTATCTTGCCTGACACTACATCGGCGGTTGCCAATGATTTATCGCGCATATGCTTGGCTTCCTGAAGATGACCTTCTGCATCCAAACGCAATGCTTCCACCAGAAACACAACCCAAGGTTGCGGCTCGCCAAAAATCAGAGGAGTCCGTTTCCCAGCTAATACTTCCGTGCGGAAAGCCTCACACAAAACTGCCTCGCGGTAGGTTTGCGCCATTAATAAATTAGTAGCATCAAGATCGCTCGCTACCTTTAGTTGGTTCAATGACCTTTCCCATTGTCCTAGAACCGTTAATAGTTGAAAAAGAAATACACGATGCTTTGGGCTGGCTGGGTTTTCCCGAATCTGCTTTTGCAAATGGTCAAGAGACAAGGCCAATTTACCTTCTAGCAGATATTGTTCGGCAGACATGGTTTTCATCTTTATTTGCAACAGTCTATATATGATTTGATACAAAAAAGGCACGACATTCAACAGTCAATCCAAAATGCTTTTGTCCAATAGTTCGATAACAATTTACCGTAAAACAGGTACAAGCTTTATTTCTCGTCGAGTTTCATCGTAGCCGAAAACTCAGCTAGCTTTGCGCAAGACTCATTCTTGAAGCGTAGCTAATTCCCTTAACTCGCAAAGCTAGCCCTATGGAAAATGGCTAAAAAGCCATTAACCTGCTGCCTCATTCTTTTCGATATTCCATGCGCATATTCCAGCAGAAGCCGTACTACCCTTCTCATCCTGCTTGAAGTATTCAAATTTCACTTCAGCAAAGTTAAGGGTGACATTTTCTGTCAGCTTGTCTTCACCTCCACTACCACCTGTTGAAACAGAGCTGATGATGACCTTCTTCATGGTTATTTCAATGTATTTTTGCTGTTTCTCCCCTGCTTTTCGCACTAACAATTTGACCTCTGGAATATGCAAACCCTTGCAACAATTTAATTGAATTGCTGGGGTCGCACTGTCTATCCATTTAGTGAAGGAAAGATCCTGAACATTCACCTTGCCGGCACCACCGCCGGAACCTGTATGGAAAGAGCCAGACTGGCTCATGCCCCAACTCCAAGCAAGTACATCTATATCCCCAGCTCCTGACTGGGCCGCATCCTGTGTCTCGCCCTTGATTTTGTCACCCATGTTGATAAACATGTCTACAGCCATTTTTTTTCTCCAGTTAATGTTAAAAGATTAAAGTTTATTGAAAAAATCCCTACAGTTATTTGCCAACGCCTTATTATCCACCCTTGGCTGATGGCAATTTGGATACTAAACGTAAAGATACGGTCAGACCCTCAAGCTGATAATGTGGTCTTAAGAAAAATTTAGAGGAATAGTATCCAGGGTTGCCTTCAACTTCCTCGACTACTACCTCTGCGGCTGCCAATGGCTTTTTTGACTTGGTAATCTCACTGGAGTTGGCAGGGTCTCCATCCACATACTGTTTTATCCAATTACCCAACCATCTTTCCATATCGTCGCGTTCCTTAAATGAACCAATTTTGTCCCTAACAATACATTTCAAGTAATGGGCAAAACGGCAGGTCGCAAATAAGTAGGGTAGACGTGCCGCCAAATTGGCGTTGGCGGTGGCATCAGGGTCTTCATATTCGGCTGGCTTTTGCAACGATTGCGCACCGATGAAAGCGGCGAAGTCGGAGTTCTTCTTATGAATGAGCGGCATGAAGCCAGACTTGGCCAATTCTGCCTCGCGGCGGTCACTGATGGCAATTTCCGTCGGGCATTTCATATCCACGCCACCGTCGTCGGTCGGAAAAGCATGGACAGGAAGATTCTCCACTGCGCCACCCGATTCGACACCGCGTATCCTAGAGCACCATCCGTAAAGTTTGAATGAGCGGTTAATGTTGGTTGCCATCGCATAGGCAGAATTGGCCCAGCTATATTTGCTGCTGTCGGCCCCCGAGGTGTCCTCCTCAAATACGAATTCATCAACTGGATTGGTTTTTTCGCCGTAGGGAAGTCTAGCCAAGAAACGCGGCATGGCTAGACCGATATAACGGGAGTCTTCCGAGTCCCGCAAAGACCGCCAAGCGGCATAGTCGGGGGTTGAAAATATTTTAGTTAAATCACGCGGATTAGCCAGTTCGCTCCAAGACTCCATTTGCAAAGTGGTCGGTGATACACCAGATATGAACGGACTATGGCTGGCGGCGGAAATCTGGGCAATTTGAGTCAACAGTTCCACATCAGGCGGAGAGTGATCAAAATGATAATCCCCCACCAAGCAACCAAAAGGCTCGCCGCCGAACTGCCCAAACTCCTCTTCATAGATCTTTTTGAACAACGGGCTTTGATCCCATGAGATTCCCTTGTATTTTTTCAGAGTCTTCGCCAAATCCTTTTTCGAGATATTCATAACCCTGATTTTGAGCATTTCATCGGTCTCGGTGTTGTTCACCATATAATGCAAACCCCGCCATGCGCTTTCCAGTTTTTGGAATTCCGAGTTGTGCAAGATCAAGTTAACCTGATCGGTTAGCTTGCGGTCGATTTCGGCAATGATATTCTGGATACTTTTGATCGTATCGTCAGAAATTTTGTTGACATCCTTGAGCACATACTCGGCTAGGGTTGAAACCGCCGATTCCACCTCTTCTTTTGCCCGATCCGATTTAGGTTTGAATTCTTTGTTAAGAAGTGACGAAAAGTCGCTTGCCTCAGTCAATCCGACTTCGGCTTGTTGTTGGGTTTCCAGTTCAGCCATGGTTTATTCCTCCTTTGGCGCATCTGCAGTGGGTTTAGGTGCTGAGGCCAATGCTTGCAACAAGGCAGGGTCTTTTAAGATGTTGCCGATGAGTTCCTCAGCCCCCGATTTGCCGTCCATATAGGTAATCAAATTGGAAAGCTGGGTTCGTGCATTGAGTAGTTCCTTTAACCCGTCGACTTTTGCTGCGATGGCCGCAGGCGAAAAATCGTCCATGCTTGCGAAGGTAAGGTCAACATTCAGGTTACCCTCGCCAGTCAAGGTATTGGGTACTTGAAAAGCCACACGCGGTTTCATGGATTTTAATCGTTCATCGAAATTGTCCACATCAATTTCCAGCAACTTACGGTCGCCTACGGGGGGCAATGGTTCCGAAGGGTTGCCCGAAAGATCCGCTAACACCCCCATGACGAAGGGCAATTGAACTTTCTTTTGAGAACCGTAAAGTTCCACATCATATTCAATTTGAACGCGTGGAGCACGATTTCGTGCTATAAATTTCTGACTGCTTTGCGCCATTTTAGACCCCTAATGAGTTTATATTAAACAAAATATACACTTGTGTTAGTATTATTGCGAATTTGTACCCGTGATTTTCTCTGCCTCGCTGACACCGCTGGGTGCCAAATCCTGAAGAATTTCCAAAAAATCCATAGTGACCAAACGTTTCGCCCTTTGCACCAACATTGGCACCGGACTGGATGGCTCATTGGTCTTATAATACTCGCAAATTAAGTCCAATGCGCGAACTACATCTTTGCGGTTATTGATACAGTCGATTTGCCCCACCTTTGCTTGTTTTGCGCTCACAACCCCAACCACTTCTTGGTTTTCGGTTCCTTCGCCACTCGCATTTTCATTCAACCCCAGATGTTCCATTTGCTCACCAACAAAGTGCAATGCTTGTTTCAGCATATCCCTGATAGCCGCAAAACTAGGGGCATTGCCCACGCCGACTTGTTGAGTAATGAAGTTTTCGATGGCGTTCACATCACTCAAGCAATTACTTAGTGCTTCGTGTGTGGTTTTCACGCTTTCTGGTGTCACATCGGAAAACGCCCCTTGGATCAATGTCAATTGAGGGGGTGTTTGCCCTGCTGGGGGCGACATTTTGCCAGTGGCTAACTCTATGTCCCGCAACGAAAAACGTCCCACTGCACGGGACTCCACCAAGGGTGCGTTGAGCAGGGGGAGAAGCATGGTATCTCTGTCGCACAAGCCTAACAGAATGTTGATCCGGTTAGTCGGGTCGTTGTCATCCTCTGGGTCAAGCTGGGGGTGAATAGTGTCCCAGTATGTCTCCACGCTTTGTCGCAAGAGTGACAGGCTATTTTGCAAACCAGCCAATCCTTCCAGATTCAAATCCGTTCGAGCCAATTCAACCAATAGGCGTAGGTCGCGGGTCCTTTGCATCAGTTCCAAAACCATCTTCCTAAGGTTTTTCCAATTGGGTGGCTGTGAGGATTCTACCGTCCCTCCAACTTGCTTTTCCGGCGTTCCCTTAGCCTCAATTTCCATGGCCGTGAAAGCAGGATCGTATTCTAAGTTTTCCCCACAGGGTGCATCTTCGGAAACAACTTTTAGCAATGAATCGATGTCTAGCGAAGCCAAGTTAACTCTCCTACTTTTTTCAGTGAATTGTGTTGCTGCAAAAACTTGGAATAATCTTGTCCACTGCAATTTTAGACTAAGTTAGCGAATGAAGGTAAGTGAAAATTACCCATTGGGAATATCAACCAAGCTTTAACTTCTAAATTTATGGAGAGCTATATCCACTCTACAATAACTCCCCCCTGTCCGGGCAAATTGACTCGGTCACCAAGACCGTGACATTGTCTCTTGCCCCCCGTTTCTCTGCTTGCTCAATCAGGACTTTAGCGATATTTTCTTTGGCAGTTTCCCTAAACAATGCCTCGATTTCATCCCGAGTCAATTCTTTATCCAAGCCATCACTGCACAAAAGGTATAAATCGCCGTCTTGAGCCAGGCATTCCCCACGGGACAATTGTAAAGAATCGCTTGCCCCCACTGCGCGGGTGATAATATTACAACGGCCCGATTCAGCCAAATCCGTGGGGCTGATCAAGCCTTCGCGTGCAAAGTCGTCAAATAGTGAGTGGTCTTGCGTCAATTGTTCCAATTTGCCATCGCGAAATCGGTAGAGACGGCTGTCGCCTGCCCATAGATATAAACATTGATTGCCTTGTGCCAGAAGCACAACAACGGTGCTTCCGATGATTTGGTTCTCCTCACCGCTTTCGGCGGCTAACTTGCAAAGCTCGGTATTGACGCCCTGTAATGATTTATCAACATTATTTGCAAATTCTTGAAGATTGATGGAAAGCTCCACTGATGACAGGGCTTCAACAATGGCTTGACTCGCAACATCGCCGGCCTTATGCCCGCCCATGCCGTCGGCGACGGCCCATAAGCCATTCTCTGATTTGTCGATCATGGCATCTTCATTTATTTTGCGACGCATACCCACGACACTTAATCCCCAAGCTTGCCATCGCCATTCCACCCGGGGTTTGCGTGGGCGCGTAATCACTTCTTGATCAAAAAAAGACAGAACGTTGCCGGATGTGTCTTGCTTGTTGGGTTCGATAGGTTTGGCAACTTGCTGCGAAGAACTGCGGACAGCGCCACATTGTAAAGCCCAACCCCGCTGCACCCATTCACCCGTCAACAAGGCAGCAAAAGTATCGATTGGGGGCAATCCGTCGCACACTAACAGTGTAGGGTTGATGCTGTCTGAATCCAGCGGGCTCCAAAAGCTGTGCAAAGGTGCAAATTGGCTCAGCAAGGAAGCAGACAATTCCATGAATGCGGAAGGTTCCAAACCGAAGTTTTCGGTGCCAACATGAAATGCTAGTCTCCCTTGTTTTGAACCCGGTGAAGCTGGCGTGTTCACTTTAGGGCAGATTGGCGAGAAACTAGGGGCTTTGATGGCTTGCAAACGCTGATCGATTATATCCACGCTTAGACCATCCAAGCAGGACAGGGCGAGTTTCTCCAACTCGCCAAACCATGATTCCCCTTCTTTAGTGCCGAATAGATAGGTTAAGTTTTCTGGGTCGGCAAGAGAAAATGCCAATGTTAGTGGAAAATGCCGGTTGACTTTGTCCACACTGGGCATTAAAACCCCCGCCCACGCATTTTCGCCACATAAACCGGGGCTTAGGCCAAAACGCCATATGGGTGAAAACAAGTAGGTGTCTAGCCAGAACTCACCCAGTTGTTCCCGGCTTGCGGCAATTGCGCTTTGTAACCAGCCGTCCCAAACCGACACGAAAGACTTAGGCAAGCGACGGGTTACAAAGTCGCCTAAAACAGGCAATTTGCCATAGAATCCCTGCTGCGTCACCGCACTCATTACAATGACTCCGGGCAGCGAAAATTGAATGAGTCACCTAGGCTGAAAGGGTTGTTCACGCTGACTGTCCGCAGTTCAAACCGCGCGGATAAGCCTTCGGCTTGAAAAGTCAGATTGAATTGATCCTGCCCACCTGCGGAAATTAAGTTTGAGGTGTCAAACAGGCGAAACATGGCCCAGGGGCCTTCTTTGCTAAGTACGGCTTGGCTTTTGTCTGGTTTTTCAAACACGACACGAGCGCCTGAACCGGATGCTTGCCCCGGCCACTGAATTCTGGTCACTTGCTCGGCACCGTGCCGGTACACAATTTCTTGACCTTCAATGAAAAGGTGGAAGCTGTCAGCGTTTGGGTCAAGTTCCAGCGGTTTCAAATCGAACTGGACGACGGGCATTTGGCCTCCGCCGGAGAAAAAAGCATCGCGTATCTTTGCAGCAAGCTGAAATTCGTAGATAGTTGTTGGCGATAGGGTAGGGGTTGGCCCATTAGAGGGTTTTTGACGCCACTGAGCGCCTGAAGTATCGACTAAATCTTTCATTACGGCTTGGAAAAATTGATCCATGATGCCGTTCGGAGAAAAAAATTTGCTGAAATCAGCCAGTGGGGTGTCTTGCTGGCTGCTTTTCACAAAGGGGTAACGCCCTGAGAATGCAGTCTTGCATCGAGATGCCCCACCTCCATCAGACCCTGCACCCCCGCCCCCGCCTCCGCCGTCCCCGGCGGCGCCTCCTGCAACGCCGAGTTCCTTTAATTTTTTGTTAGCTTCTGCTTGTTTCTTTTGGGCTTCTTCCTGCTTCTTTTGCGCTTCTTCTTTTTTGGCCTTTTCCATTGCCTGCGCAGCTTCCTGTTGCCCTAATTTTAACCCTGAGTCAGTCAATGACATTAGCCAGCTTCTAACCGGTTCAGGCAAACGTGCAAAGTCGAGTTTTGCCTGCCCAACCACATCACTTCCGCTCCCTGTCCCTTTTTGCATTTGCGCTCCGCCGCCCGTCTGCATGAAGTAATCCCTAAGTTCCTTGGCTTTGTTCAAAACGGTATCCAAAGGAACCGGTTTGTCTGCATCCCCGCGAACCAGTAAATTTAAACTTTGAAAGTAATTTTCCAATACCCTGACAGGGTCGGCTGATGAAGTGGCATCAAACCCCGCGACTTGCTTGGCGGCTTCAAGCAATTTACGGGTTTGGTCATCTGGCGGTATTGCGATTTTCCCGCCTGCCTGGGATAACATTGACGAAACTTTGGTTAAAGAGGTGTTTTTTTCAACCGCCTGCAACAAAGTCCGCAAGGGTGAGTCGGGTCTGGATAAAACATCCAACAGGTTGATGGTTTGGCTCATGTTTTGAGATGGAAGCAACTTGATCCCATCCAGCATTCCAGACCAGTATTTCTGGTAATCGCGTAAATAGAGAAGTTTGATTTTCTCGTGTAACCGATCGATCTCCCTGGGGTCGGAGGCAGACTCTGGCATTCCCAACACCCAGTTTTGTTCCATGCAAGCTTTCACAAACGGAACACTCGTTTTTAAAAACTCCCCATATCCCCAAGCCGTATACAATCCCGGAATTAATGCATAGCCCTTGTCCTTCCCATCTGGCAAGGCAAACGCTTTTTGACCGTTGGGTTTGAGGGCTTCCAATAAATTAAAATCATGGGAATGGTCGCTGGCCCCCATCTCGGTTTGCAAACTCTTATAGCACTCCTGTTCCGGGGCGACTTGGGTAAGGCTGGCCCGTGCCGACGAAATGAGGTTTTGGTCCAATTGAGTTCCATCCAGCTTCAATTGCAACAGGTTGTTCAAATGTGCTGTCAGTTTGGCGATGGTGTCCGGTTCTCCGTTGAATGTCACTTCCCAGTCCGCCCTGACAACGGCATCCACCACTTTAGGGTCTAGTTTTTCAGGCTGACCCAGCATAAGGTATGCCTTTAACAACAAACCATCCGGTTTTGCACTGATCCGATCCCCCAAGCGGCTGACGATTGAGGGCAAGAAATAGCCACGTAGCAGTTCCTCGTAAGCATCGTCTGCACCCGCCTCCAACTTGCCCCCTTGATAAAGGCCAAAGTGAGACAGAAAGCCAGTTTCATCCCAGATGCCTTTGACGGCCAACAAGGCGTCCAGTTTTGGCAACAACCGTTTGAAATTGGAAAGTGAATCGGTAGGTGTTGCATCGACTGCCTGATACGAGGCGATTTGTTCTTCCGTTTTGGCGATAGCGCTTTTATTCGATTGATAGCTGATGACCCATAGACCAATGACACCCAAGGTCAATATTGCAGCGCTTGCCAAGGCAACAATCTGCATTAACTTCTGCCGCCGTTCAACCCGAGGGTCGGCTCCGGCCAGTTCGGCTTCGGGGAATACCACCTCTTTCAGCAACCGGGTAAGGAAGAAACTCTTGCCTCGTCCGCTATACATAGGGCTAGACTGACGGTCCAGTTTGAATGCACCGGCTAGGATGCCCATGATTCGGTCAATCGGTGTTCCCTCTTGGGTTCCGCTGGTAAAATAAATACCTCTTAGCAAAAATGCTTGCTCAAACCGATTGGGCGAAAATGCCTTTTGTAAAAAGCCGTTCATGCTGGGTTTCAACAGCGCCATTTGCTGGGGAAAATCCAGTATTTGGCTACGGCGCTGGAGGTCGCGTTCTTCCTGAATGCGAGTGAGTGTCCGACTGTTCAGCCGTTGCAACAGTTCGTCGAAGGCAGCGTCGAATTTCTCCAGCCAATTCTGGGGATGGTCAGGATCATCGGCGGGGAAAGTTTCCCCCCAAACTTGCTCACGATCATCCTGAGAAAAATCGGCGAAAAAATCGTTGAACCCCGCCACCAAATCAGTTTTGGTGAACATCATGTAGATTGGTAGGCGAACCCCCAATAGTTCGTACAATTCTTGGACTCGACGACGTACAGCAGCGGCATGTTGATTGCGCTCCTCCTCAGTTTGCTGAAGCAAGTCCGAGAGACTCAAGGTCACCAAAACGCCATTGAGCGGACGGCGAGGGCGGTATTTTTTGACTAACTGCAGAAAGGATTGCCAAGCGGAGGCATCAACAGCCTGGTGGCTATCTTGTGTGGTGTATCGTCCGGCGGTGTCTAACAGCACGGCCTCGTCGGTAAACCACCAGTCGCAATTGCGTGTGCCGCTGACTCCTTTGACGAAGTTTTTGCCCAATCGCTCGGCTAGTGGAAATTTCAGCCCGGAATTGACCAACGCAGTGGTCTTGCCGGACCCGGGAGCGCCAATGATGACATACCAAGGCAACTCATAGAGGTTCTGTTTGCCGCCTTTACCTTGCGCACGAGAATCGCGAAGCACGCCAAGTGCCTCTTCAAATCCATGCTTAAGGGTTTCTGCTTCCTCTTCCGAAGCTTGTTGCTCCACGGATTTGCCTGCTTCCGCGCCGGCAAGTTCGCTCATGAGTTGGCGATCTTTCCGTGCTGCAAGGATATGCGAGACTAGGCGGAAAATCAGCCAAATTAAGAAAATTGCGCCAATGGCGACCATTCGTGCAATTTCCGACTCTAAAGGTGCCTTACCTGCAATGGCGATGACAGGGCCAGCGAACCAAATTAACAGCGCCAAAGCCAGCACACCGAAAAATTGGACTACCCATACGTTTGTAAAAAAACCGATCAAGCCTTTCACGTTCTTCCCCTACTGGATCAAGATGTCCACGCGCCGATTGAGCGCACGGTGTTCCGGCGTGTCGTTAGGCGCCAAACCTTCTTCATCGGCTTTACCCTTAGACTTTACATTGGCGGCGTTTAGTCCGCCCGAATCCACCAAAATATCCGCCACATGCTTGGCGCGAGCAACCGACAAATCCCAATTCGATGGAAACCGGACGCTACGGATAGGAACATTGTCGGTGTGACCGGTGACTAGCACCCTGTCTTGCCCGCTTGCCAACTCAGCGGCAATCCGTTTGATCATGGGACCGAACTCCGGTTTGACTTGATCGCTTCCAGCCGGAAAGGAGTTGCGGATTCGCAAGGTTCTATCATCTACAACCTCAACCATGTTTTTGGCAATTTCGTCTTTTAATAACACGGTAAAACGTGCTTTCCTGCCGGGTACGGGAGGTTTGATGACAGGTTGCGGCAAAGCTTGTGCAGTCTTGATTTTTTCCTTGCCTAAAGCGGCAAGATGGGAGAGTGCTTCGTCGGATGCGCTGCTAATCGAAAACAAAAATGCCAAATAAGCCAATAGCAGAACCGCACCCGCAACCGCAGCCACAACCCACAGCGGTACAAATTTCATAAGCGCATTGCGCACATCCTTAAGCCCCTGCCAACGCGGCGACAGCGCACGTTCAAAATCCCCTCGGACTCGCTGAATGTGCCGGTAAAGTTCCAAGCGATATTTTTCCAGTTCGTTGACACCGCCAGTCCTGGCTTGACTGAATTTACCTTGGAACCCCAAGCTTAAGGATAAATAGCAAAGTTCGATCAAATTGATATTTTGAGCAGGGCTGCGCAGGATGTGGTCAATGATTTGAAACACCTTTTCACCACCCCAAGCTTCTTTGTGGAATAGTATCAGCAAACTTTGTTGCCCCCAGATGCTCTGTGCGCCCCATGGGGTGTTAAGTATGGATTCATCCAGCAAGGAACACATGACATAGCTTGCCATGCGAGTATGCTCCTGCGTTACCCCTTGCTGTAACAAACGATTTTCAAAACCGCGCATTTCACTCACCAGTTGGTGCTGCAAACCGGGAATGTCACGGTGGGATGCCGTATTTCGCAGTCTCGAAGCCAATGAAAGCAAAGACAAAGCCGCTGCGGTCGCCGGATTGCCCGAGACCATTGGTCCAAGCCCCGCTGGTAGATTGACATCCTGAGGGGGCAACGGAGGGGGTGCAGACACTCTTGGTGTGTTGTAAGCTGGGGCATTGGTTGGATCGTCAGCAGGACTGGGTCGCGCACGACCCCCCGGCGATGGCCTGCGGATCATAGTCCTGTCGTCATCCCCAAACGGGGTAAATGGATCGTCTTGGCTCACTGGTTTATCCTTTCTTGATTGCCCAAAATTCAAGTTCGAGGTCGGGGAAGCTGCCTCCGATATGAAGCGCAAACCCACCCGAGTTAGACATTTTCTTCCACAGTTCGCTCTGTTTGTTCAACTCGAAATAGGAGAAGCCCGCATGATAAGGCAATTGCCTTGGTGCTACCGGCAGCGAATGTATGGAAATGCCCGGCAATGCCGCACGGACTAATTGTTGAATTTCCTCGACTGGCCCAATTTTAACCTGAGGCGGGAAATGAGAACGCAATAATTCGGGTGAAACACTTGCTTTGACTGCAAGCACAAATATAGCGCTATCCAGCAGGTTGACATCAGGCCGCCTAGCCGCAAACACTCCGGGCCTAGGTTGCGTCAATGGAATTTGAATCGCATTTTGCTCCAATATCATGCCTAACAATTGCCGCAATTCATCCATGAGCGGTTCGAAGCAGGCTTGCAAATCATCGTGATTATAAGGTGGAAAATTGGCCGGCCGCTTGCTTGGCTTGTAGAATGTCGCTAGTTCCCCGGCAATTTGCAATCCTAATCTGAAAAACTCTTCCGGGTGTAATGCAGCGTTTACACCTAAATGTTCCAGCATGGGCTGATATCGATTGATTGCTTGAAGCAGCAAAAAGTCGGCAATTTCCGATGCTCCGCCTCGTGCCGATTCGACCACTCTCCCAGCCAAAGCCTCCCCTCGTGTATGCAACAAACCATGCAATTCGCGTAGAAAACCGTTTAACACTGTGGATGCCGAGCATTGCAAGATGGCGGGTATGAACTTCTCATCCAGCAACACGGTCTTGTCGGCTCGCAATTCCACAATTTTCGCCACGCCTAGGCAAACATACCCTGAACGTTCCTGACGTTCGAGCATGAGTCGGCTGCGTAATCCACCAATTTGGACTGGATAGCGTCCGTCCGCGCCGCTATTGTGGTCGCGCACCTCCCGTTCACGCATGCGGAAACGAGCCAAGCTATCGGCAAATGATTCGCTGTCGATTTCGGAAGAGTCTGGTCTCCGTTGCGGCAGAACCAGATAGACAAGGCTATTTTGCACACCTTCCGGGACTTCTAAAGATAGAGGGATATCATCTTGATCGGGCAAGTCGAATGGAGTGCCATCAGGAAATATGCCACGGCATTCCAACAGGGCTAAGCGCCCGATGGCCAATTGCCCATGATCCAGTTTTAGCGATCTAAATCCCCAGTCGAAGCCCCGCAAGCCTTTGCACCGGCCGTTTACCAAATTCTCAAGAAAACGGTCGTGCTGCTGGAAATGCTGTGGCCTGAGAAACATACCCTCGGACCATACTACTCTGCTGTATTCGGACATAAACTCCCCAGCTTTTATGAATGGGTTAACCTGTTTGGCGTTAGTCTCGCAACATCCTCATTTGTTCTTCATAGGCTTTGGCGAATGCGTCGCCAAATAAATTTTCCATGGCTTCGACCACCAATCCCGGATATGCCTTGCTGTAGGCATCCCAGCACTTAGCCTTCTTCTGGAAGACTATGCCTTCATCAAACCGCTTCTCAAAGCCTAAGGGTTCAAACCGTTTGAGTGTTTCCCCTAAAGCAGCTTGGATTCCAGCACGCATCGCCATTTGATGCTTCATGATATCGGTAAATCCTTCCTTGACTGCCACAGTTGCATCAATATAACTTGGATGTTTGCGCATTATCATGATTTTCATGGCATCTTCTGCCAATGGCAGGATCTTCAAAGGATTGTTTTTTTCTCTGTTGATAACTGTGCGGTCTGTGCGGATTTCACTTTTTTCCTTAGTGCGAGCCCTTAAAATCATCATCATGCCCTCTACCATTTCCCGATAGACCTCGCCTAGCGCTCTCATGACATTCGCCTGTTCATCCAAACTCAACTTAGGTAATTCAGTCAGCCCAGAGCCATTTAAAAAACATTGGAACAAATCCACAGTCACTGAATCCTCTGCGGGTTGCGTGACCGGAGTTGACGCTGGTTCTTGAACGATAGAAGCCTTGGCGTTGGCAGATGCAGGCGTCACAGCGGTCACTCTCGAAGGTGGAATTTGACGTCCAGGCCTTGGAATGTCAATCACCGTCTGATCTGAAGGCTCGGAATGCGGGGGGGGTGCCACATCTTTCACTTCGACCTCAAACTCAGTCGGAAATCCGGCAGGCTGGGGTGCAGAGTCATTGCCAATAAGAGAAGTCTGATCAGTTTGTTTATTACCCCCAAATAATGGATTTGCACTTCCAGAGTCATCGCCTAAATCAAACGAAAAAGGTGTTGATTCTAGGGCATCGCGACTTCCAGCGGACTCGACTGGCGTCGGTTTGAAGGATTGAATATCAGGGAAAACGTCTTCCTGAGTTGCGGATGGCAGATTGGAAATCGTAGGGTTTCCAATCATAGGATTAGAGCCAGTGTCTTGCTTGACGGGGTCTAAACCCAAATCACCAAACCAATCATCAGGAAAATCCAAGCCATCCGATTTGACAACCGGGGCAGGAGAGGAAACAAAACCATCCTTTAATATTGCGTCGAACGAAAAGTCGTCTGAAATGGATTGAACATTTGGCGGAGTAAAATTTTCTTGAAAAGGCGGCACATCAGGTTGGCTGAAAAAATCACTCGTGGTATCAGGCTGAAGTGGCGCAACATCTTGTTGGAAAGCAGGCAATGGTTCTCTGTCGTTGAACAAAGGCTGGATGTCGAAATCGAATGCATTCGGTGCTGAATGATCAATAAACGGTTGCTGATCTATGTTAGGAAAAATTTCCGGTGAAGCCTGGGGAATGGATTCTATCTGAACTCGCACTTCATATTCCCCGATTTTCAGAAGATCACCATCCGCCAATATCACTGAGTTGCCTTTCTCCAATAGGCGGCCTTCATTGCATAGCAAAGTGCCACCTGTGCTGACATCGCCATACACATAAGCTCCATTTTCATAGCGTATGTCGCCATGATGGCGGGAAATAATTTTTTCATCATCAGGGAGAGCTAAGTGATTGTCAAAAGAGCGTCCCACCGAACCACCATTTTCATTAAAGCGGGCAATCAGCGGGTTGATAGGGGGTGAGCCCCGGTAACTGATGACCTCAAGGACAAGTGCCATGGTTTTTCCCGTTTGAAAAGTTGGACATGCTTGTTGCTATTCAACCATTTGAACCGGCATCATTTCAAGTAAAAACTCCAAATCAGGTTAGAGATCGGGCAACTTTCTCGCATTTTGAAATGAAACTTCATTGAAAAAGGCATAATACAGAGGGTCAAAAGCTACAAGTTAGCATAAGTTGCTCTCATCATGGACATGGCCCCAGTTTTGGGCATGTAAATATTTGTGACCCGACTGCCTTAGTTTCAGAATCACCAAGCCGTTCTTGTAAAAGTCCAAGGACTTCCCAAATTCTCAATTCAATCAGACCGTCTTTCATTCGTTTTTTGTCATTACTATATGTCTGATAAAGATTGTTGCTCTCACTTACAATGAAAGCTAGAAGCCAAGATTTCCCATAAGGGGGACCGGCTATAATAGGAGGTTTTCCGTTTGGCAAATTCAATAAGCCGGGTCCAACACGGTTATTTTTAGCGTATTGACTTGGATATATCAATGTTGCTTTGCCGTTGGGTTCAAAGATGAAAACATGCAAATAACCAGTGACTGGTAAGGTGAGTTTGAATTTTATCAAGTCTTTTTCACGGTATATCCCATCTTGGGAAAGCGACAAAGGAAATCCTTTAATGGGGGGGATAAATTGGTCTAACAATTTCTCCAGATCATTGGAGTATGCTTTTGGGTCAGCATCACCGCTTTTTAGCTGGGGTAACAGTTCAACAAGCAACTGTTCAGCCGATTTTAATGGAGGGGAAGGAATGGGCGTAGGTTCGGATTTGATTTCAACCTGAGATGGGCTTGCAGATTGAGGGGTGTTAGTAGCAATAGGTATATTCTCATTATTAGGTATCGGTTGAGTTAATGATGGACTAATATCCTTCGATCTGATGGTTTCAGAGGAGTTGAAATAATAAACAATAACACCCACTATGGAGGAAAGAACAATGCCATATAATAAAATTTGCTTGAAAGGATTAGTGCGCCCAGTATCAATTCGAACATTTGAATCCATCGATTCAATTGACTCAATTTTATCATTTACTTGAGGGGCAGATTCCCTATTAATCGAATAATTTTCTCGGGATGTCAAGGATGCCGAACCAACTGATTGAGATGTTGCATTTAACCTTGTGCGCCCGATGTCACCAGTCCCCAGCGCAATGGCGAACTCCCTAACCGATTGTTGTCTTTCTTCTTTTTTCAAATTAAGAGCCTGCATGATTGAAGACTCCAGTTCAGGGGCGACATCAGTCACAATGTTAGAAGGAGGTATCAATTCCTGGCCTGACAAACGTGCAAAAGCTCCGGGAGGATTCAGTCCAGTCAGTAAAGCATAAAATGTAGCGCCGAGAGAATAAATATCGGCCCTCACATCAGTTCCAGTGCCTGCAACCTGTTCAGGCGAACTGAAGCTTTCGCTCACTGCATTGGCAGAAGTACGGGTATGTTCAGTGGATATTTCCTTCGCAATTCCGAAATCAATAAGCATAATTCGATCATCTTCATTTAACAAGATATTATCTGGTTTTAGATCACGATGAATTACAGGTGGGTTTTGACTATGCAAATAAATCAATACTTCACAGAGTTGAATCATCCAAGGTATTAATTTATCTAAAGGAATACGTTGATTAGGAGATATTTTACGCTCATTACCCAAAGTACGGCTACCACCAAATTTTAAAACAAGGTATTGCATGCCATTGGAAACTACATGATCAATTATATCAGGTATGGATGGGTGATCCAAGCGACTAAGCAATGAACTTTCATATTGATCAAATAATAACTCAGGGACTTCCTTCAAGGCACGGCGTTTACCTTCAAGCCTTAAATCGTCGACAAGATAGGTGGCTCCGAAACCACCTTTTCCAAGTACTTGTTTTATTTTATATCTATTAGAGAACACAACACCGACGGGAAGAAGCCAGCCAAAAATACCACGTATGAAATCATTGGGACCATAGTCTAAATGGGCGAGTTCGAGCTTACAGCTACTACAGCGATATTCTCGATCTATTAGCTGATCCAAGGTATTTGAAGTACCGCACATTGGGCAGATATGGGTTTCACTTTCATCTTGTTTTGATCGAGAGACAAAAACAGTTTTATCATCATTATCAGAATTTTGAAATTTCGTACTCATACTCATGATCCCAGATAATAAATCATTAGAAATTGTATTGGATGTGCTTGTTTAATTTAGTCTTCTATTGAGTTGACATTCAAATCAAATACAATTATATCACCGCTTCGATAAACGATATTATTTTGAATATATTGATTTAAGTGAGTTATCTCATTTATTCTTGTTAGATACCATCTAGATTTTGACAATTTACCAAAATTTATTAGCTGATCGAGACTCTCTAAATTTTTTAATGGTAAGGCTATCGAAGAATTTTGAGCATAAATTGCTCCTGCATCGTTTTGCATATTCTGATAGGAGTCTTTCCTAGACAAAAAAGCCTGTCGTTCGGTAAGTGCTACAACTATTGCGAGAGGATCTTCATCGGATGAGAAGACTCGTTCTCCTGGCAATGAGTGAATTCTGATGTATCGTGCAGCATTAAAAATGCCTTTTGAAATAGGTGTATTCGCTAAATTTAGACCCCAAGGCAAATTGGATTGTTGAATATTATTAGATAGCTTCCAGATAATAATTATACTAAAAATGGTTGTAATAATTATAAAATAGTTAGACTGAATATACTTACAAGGTATGCTTATATATATATTGCAAAGATCTAGTATCCAAACAGTCAGCATGGATAGACTAACCGAATAAACCAACAAAAATGGTCTATGTAAATATTCGGTTTTTCCAAAATAGTCAGGGGAAGGCATTACATTTATCATTATAAAATAAGACACTATTAGAATAAAGGGTACGTAATTAATGCGCCACCCACTATTAAATCGGGTAGATAATCCCGCAACTATAAACATTAATGGCAATATAACACCTAAACTTGAATATAATAATAACAAATATCCGATAATAATAATTGTAATTTGATTGCTGTTTTCAGTCAATCGCTTATAAGTTTCAAAGTATTCTGGGGGTGCATGGGAATGTACTATACTGAAGAGTTCAGAAGTTCTTACTTTTCCGGTGATAAAGTGAGGGGCGAATGGTATGCCTTCAAGGATATAGATTAGAATGAATCCAAGTACACTACATACAAATAAAATGACAACAGAATGTGAAGCTTTGGTAGGTCTCCATGTCAATAAACCCAGCATAACGAACATGATGATTGATAGAATCGCTAGATGCACACGAAAAGCTGTAGTGATCAACATAAGTACGCCAATCAAATACCATGGTACAGGTTTGAATCTTCTACATTCAATTACATACAGTCCTAAGGCGATGAAAATTATTGCTAAAGCGTAGCCTGAACTTGGGGATATTTGTAATAACCAATGAAATCCGAAAAAGCCGTTTCTCACACCATACATTGAACCATCAGGCAAGGTAAATACAGCCAACATAGAGGCATAACCAGCAAACCTTCCAGCAAGGGTACATCCAAAACCATAAACACCATACCCAAATAAAATAATTCCAACAGGTAACCAGAAGAAAGTTGCACTGGCCAACGATGATTGACCGCTCACAAATGAAAAAATAGCCGGTAGGGCGTAGCTTGCACGATGGTAGAGGGGCTGTGCGTAGCCAGATAAATAGAGTGATTGATGCCCAAACGATGAATAATCTCTAAGATAGGTGATCTCGGAAGCATGAAGGAAAAAGTCAACCCAAGCATGAAACAGACCAGAATCATATGCATATCTTTCCGAAACAATTGTTTCATGCACCCAAAGTGTGGTAAAAACCGAGATCATCAACAATACTGACAAGTCAATAATGAGTAATCTGCCAGTCGAATTACAATCAATATAGTTAACTCTCTCTTTATGTCCTTTTTGTAAATAAAAATGTAATATGGCGATTACAAAAATATCAATTATTATAGCTTGTTGTCCAGATGTATAAGTGACTACGGTAATAACCAAATGTAACAAACTTAAAGCTGAAAAACCTACAATGATTCGGAAAGCTGAATTAAAACCATTGACTGGCCGCAATTTTACCATTGCTGAAATATCAGTCCCTAAAATAATTGAGGTTATTGATATTGCACAAATAATGAAAACCATTGGCACTGTTACTTTACCTGCTCCTATAACAATTGGAATCAATAAAGCAACTGATAGGCCGCAGCCCAACAAGAATGTTCCACAATATTCTTGTCTCATATCCATTGTGGGAACATAAGATTTAATCCAAGAAAATGAGATTGAGGCCATATTGATGTAGTGAAATATTACATTTTCTTGAAAAAAAACGTTTGTATAACATCTACGACAATCTCTACCTGACACGGTTCAAGTGTGGGCCAGAGAGGCAATCGTAATAGTCGATTACTGACATCTTCAGTAATAGGTAATTTGTCGAATGCTTTTCCATATCGTAGGCCACCTGGCGAGTTATGTAATGGAACGTAATGAAAAACAGCATTAATATTATTTTGTGCAAGCCATTGAATTAGATAAGTTCTTATTTCAATGCTTGGTACAAGTATGTAATACATATGAGCGTTATGTTGTATGCCATTGGGTACTGTAGGGCGAGTAATAAAACCGGATTCTTCGAGAATTGCTAGTTTTTGATGATAAATATTCCAAATTTTAATCCGTCTTTGGGTGATACTTTCAGCTTCTTCCATTTGTGCCCACAAAAATGCAGATACTAGCTCACCCGGAAGAAAAGATGATCCAATGTCACACCATCTATATTTATCAACCTGTCCTCTATGAAATTGACTACGATTCGTCCCCTTTTCTCGAATAATTTCAGCTCGATCAATATAACTAGCATCATTGACAAGCAATGCTCCACCCTCTCCGCAAATGATATTTTTAGTTTCATGGAATGAAAGCGTCCCAAAGTTCCCAATAGAACCTAGTGCTTGACCTTGATAAGATGCCATAATACCCTGAGCAGCATCTTCTATCACCAATAAATTGTACTTTCTAGCAGTTTCCATAATACTGTTCATTTCGCAACCTATACCAGCATAATGGACGACTATTATTGCACGCGTTTTTTCTGTAATGGCTGCTTCGATTTTTGTTTCATCTATATTCAATGTGTCCTTTCGTATATCTACAAATACAGGGATTGCCCCACGGAGAACAAATGCATTTGCTGTTGATACAAAAGTAAAGGATGGCATGATGACTTCATCGCCATGTCTTGAGTTAGCAAGAATGGCTGCCATTTCAAGCGCAGCGGTACAAGAATGAGTCAGTAAAGCCTTCTTTGAACCTGTTTTCGCCTCCAACCACCGATGACAGTTCTTAGTGAATGGACCATCCCCAGCTAAAATCCCATTCAAATGAGCTTCTGCTATGTAATCAAGTTCCTTACCTGTCATATAAGGTCGGTTAAATGGGATTAAATCCTTGTTCAATTCAAACCTCTAAATCATGATATATAGTTAACATTCTTAGTCAAAACTTTTCTAAGTTTAATAAAATATTGTGCAAGAGTCAAAAAGAGCTTAATTTTGTACAAGATTAACTGTTAACGCGTAATAAGGGCTCAATAACATCCAAATCACTCCAAAAAAGAATTGAAATCCGCCAATTATAATAGGAGTATAAATAAACTTATTAGCTGATTTAGCAAAACTAGTTCCAATTTCAGGTAAGTAAGCTAGATATGCTCTTATACTTACAAATAGAAGTAAAAAGTTGGAAATTTGTGCAGACCAGCCAAAGTTTCCAGCAGGCAAATCTGCAACTTTATCAATCAAGAAATAAGTATAGATTAATGATATTAAAAACATACAAAAACTTAATTGAAAATCAATTCTAATGGTTAATTTCGACCTCATAATTATAAGGACGGAAATAGGAAATGCTAGCGAGGCCAATAACTTAAGAGGTAATGTCCAAAGTTTGGAAGTCATTTTGAAAAAATACAAAATTCCGAAGTGTATAGAGTTATTGTCTACAACCCCGAAAAAATAATAATATTGCCATAACAAAATCGAACATGCTGGAATTAAAACTCCTATTAAAATTACGTCCCAAGCAGGATATATCTTTGTTGCGAAACAAAATCTAATAGATAAAAATAAAAGCAAAGCAGGAATCAGTGCAATAATATAATTCGGTTTTGTAATTATACTTAAAGCAGTCATTAAAGCCAACAAATAGACCTTGTTGTTTGTTTTGTTAGCATTTTTATTATTTTTCAACAAGCTACATAGAGATATGAAATGAAAAAGAGCAACTGGTTTTAGCAGTAAGATTGTCGGATTGTGATAAACGTTTGTTGCTATGTAACCGAAATAGAGATTATTGTCAAAAGGGTAAAGAAAAAAAACAGGATGCGAAATTAATAAAAAAATGGTACACCATATTAGATGATTATTTTTGATACTAATATTATTGTCTTTGATGCCATTATAAGCTACGATGAAAGATAAAAATACACTAATAAATGCTACAGCATATGCAGCATACATGAAAGGAATATTAAAAAAATAATTAATCCCAATAAGTAAAAATGGGAATAAAAAATGGGGCTGGGTGCGTTCTCCAGCGAGCATTTTCTCCACAAGGTTAACATGCCCAACAAAATCAGAACTGTTCAAGTATACATGCATTATTGCCGTAAACGTATAACATGTTGCAATAAAAAACGCGGATAATATTAAAGCAAATCGTTTTCTACTCATGCTAAATCTAATATTGTAGAGGGATAAAAGTGCAATAATGGTTTGGTTGTTCACAATAAGAGTGGCATGACAAACTTTCTTTGACTTATTTTAATGGTATAACCATCTGTAATCAAGAAATTCTACATTGGTGAATTAACATGGCAGCGATAGGTGGATAAATTTATACTGCCATATTTTTGTGCACTTATCTCAGTTAATTCACCATGTAAGTGTTCTCTACAATAAATGCCCAAGCGCTTTAGGCTGTATTTATTGGCAATAATAGATATGCCACCTTCAGTAGTAATGAGATCAAGCATTCCCTGCCCCTTATTTTGTTCTTGAAATGAAACGGAAAAAGGAGCTAATGTAAATGCGCCTAAGCTATAAAAAATATATGAGCGAATAGAAGGGGGTAAGTTTATAACAGGGTAGACAGCTTCAAAAGGAAAGCTTGCGCCCCAGTTTATAACCACCTTATTTTCTGGAAAACCTTCCAATCCTTTTCTGACTTGCTCCGCTGACAATTGATTTTGTACAAATTCAGATGAAATAAGCTTTGTATTTATTATGGCTGACACAATCAAAGTAAAGCAAATAAAAAACTTTCTTGTAAATGAAACAGCACAGCCATCAAAGAACGGAGCAATGACAAGCAAACTAAATAATGGAATATAGATTCTCAATATTCCTGGTCGACCAAGTATACCAAATAAAATTACAGAAGAAACACATATAAACCAGCTTACAATTACATTAAAACTAGGTTTTAAAATGGATAAAAATATACCACATATCATTAAAGGCGCTAGTTTAGGATCAAATAAGGATTTAATTGCAATCCATGTATTAGAAATTATATCTTTCTGACTAGATAAAGGGCCTATCTCACTCAGCATTGCTGATAACGCTACTGGATTGGCAATGTGTGAATCAACAAAAAACCAACTACTTATCAGTTCTATGTCATTAATACTATAACCATATCGATTTAAAATATCAGTACGCTGTTTAATGCTTTCTCCTGCATTGAAATCAGTAAATGGAGCCCGCGCATAATTCAGTTGATTGAAAGCATTCCATTCATCAATTTGATATGCGTTATAATCAACATACGATGCCAGAACTATCATTGAAACAAGCACTAATGTGGCTATTTTAAATGATTTGCGCGGGATAAGAAGTCGCCATGAAATTAATGGAAGGGAAATAATAAAAACTAATAGGGCTTCATGCTTTCGTATCAAAAAGCTGAATAATGCTAGTATACAACCAACCGCAAGGTAACTTAAATTATCATTTCGTACATAAAGTTTCCAACAAATGACGGCTGCAACCATAAGTAAACCCGAATTAATGGTAAATTGTGGAAAAATAACTGGGCGTGTAAACACTAATAATATAACTGAAATGCTAGCAATTAAACCAGCATCCATTTGATAAAGACCATATATCACAATACCAATTATGACAATAAGTACTAAGTAGGTGGCAATGGAATATCCAAGGATACCGAATACTGGCTGAATTGAAGAAACGATATACCCCCATAGGACATTTGAAAAAATTAGATTAGGAGATTTTATGGCTGCGATTCCATAACCATGGGCAACCATAGACATTCCTATATCATCATTGGTTTCCCACATTGGAGAAAAAAATAAACATAATGAAAATATAAAGATAAATGATAATATAAAAGATAAATATAAAAATCCATATTTATCCAAGTAAAAATGTCGCTCTTCAATATTACCCACGAGCTGCCACCATCGTTCCTAAAACAATTAATGTTACACCCACTGTTTTTTGTAATGTGAATGGTTCGTGTAGTAAATATCCACTCAACAATAACACTATTACAAAATTTAAACTCATAAATGGGTAAGCGTAACTCAAATCAAATTTAGTCATGGCAGCCATCCATGCAAGCGATGCTAGAAAGGCTGCTGCAAAACCTGAGAATATTGCTGGATCAAATAACAGTGAAATTAGAAATTTTAATTTCGCAAAAGCATCGACTGGCAATGGTCCAAATTTCGATATTCTAAACTTTAGAATTAGTTGGCCATAGACTGTAAAAACAATTGTCGCGACGATATAGAGATAATCCAAAAGACGAATCATTGATGTTTTCTGACTATGATTGTGAATTCATATAGGCCATAGTCGTGCAAAAGGGCAACATCCCTTGAATAATTCCGTTTGCAAAAGTCAAATATCACACAAGGATTTGCGTAATAAAGATAATCGTGCATTTTGTCAGTGTCAGAGTATATTGTAAGGCAATTAAATGAAAAACCCTTTCTACTTCTTGAGTTCAATAAATTAAGAGTTGTTTCGAGATATTCGTTCCATTTGTCATTGCTAAAACTTAAACGAACATTAAATATTCCGCTTGCAACCGAATAGTCTGCCGTTTCAGCTAGTTCGGCTGACAAATTAAAGTGAGCATTAGAATATTTTGTATTGCGGATATTAGCAGCTTTAATCATGTCATCAGAAATATCACAACCATAATATTTGAAATCCTCATAACGCATTAGCAGATAATCAAAAAGGGCACCATAGCCGCATCCTAAGTCATTAATGCTGAATGTTTCATCCGAATTAATTACCTTAGTCAATTGTTCAAAACGTAAATATTGGCTCTCGTGACTATTCCAGTCAACACCATGATGAGTTAAACCATGCTCAACTATTTTCTTGGAATAATAGTCTGCAATTTCTCTCAATAGTATGTTCATTCCAGAATTCTATATAATTAATTGGTAAACTTTAAATAGTGCTTTGCATTCTTTCCGCAGTTGAACAATAAATCTAATATGGTAACGCCATGCTCAAAATCACCCCATAATTGTGGATATTCTGGGTAACCAGAATAATCAAACCAACTGATTTTAAGTCCATGCTTGGAAAATATTGATTCATCAATATATGCTTTAGCGGCTGGACCAGAGATATACTCAGTTCCACCTACTTGTAAGCATAAATCTGCAAGACGTTCTGTCTTTCCTTCAGTTAAAAGATAATCCCATGAATTTGAAATCTTCGTCGCAATTTCCAATTGATTGCAAACCCATTCAATGAGAGCGCGGTTTAATTGTGACAAGTGAGTGTATTCACAATTTAAAAAAATAGGCTCAAGTTGTTTAGACACCCTATCAAAATGACTAGCTCGGCGGTAATTCTGACATAATGTTTTCCAATGAATTAATGCCCAGTCATTCCCATCCAATTCTGTCTCACGAATGGTTTGTAGATATTTTCCCTTGGCTTTGACAGGGACTGTCAGCCACTGCAAACCTTGAGGAGTTTTAATTTTATTGCGATTTCTCCAGTCACGTCGCGTGAATTGCATATCATCGTAAAGTATAAATTCATCGACGGCAGCTATCATATCAAAATACCCTTTCCATGGAATATAATTAGATTGAAGTATAGCCACTTTTTTTTCTTTAGACATTATAATGCTACAATTGATTTTTTATATATTTCAGGTTTCATCCTTGCAACTTGCTTTTCAATTTCAATAGTCCTTCATGTCTAGGATCGGCTTCCAATCCTTCCATGACTTTTTTCATGCTTTGCGCCCGTTCACCCTTTTCATAAAATTCCCAAGCGGCTTGTTCCAAGGTGTCTGCAATTTTATTAATGCCGGTTATGGCCTTTTCATTATAGGGGTCGATTTTCAGAACCTCACGATAGGCCCATAATGCATTGCTCCCCGTCGGTGCCGTTAGATAACCAACATCAAAATGTATCTCGGCCAGTTCCAGTAGATCCTTGATTTTAAATTGTTGGTCTGGTGAAAGTTCATGAATGATCGGTGGCTGGGCGGGAGGAGGGGAAATTAAATTCAGGTAAATATTAACGCCAGTAATGGCAGCTATCAAAACGCCAGATGCCATTGAAAAATAGAATAGATTGCCGTGTGGTTGCAGTAGTGCTTGGAACTCTGCCACGCTTTTAATGCGATCCTCCTGTTTGAATGCCAGACCTCGCTGCAAGGCTTTCCATTGGTTTCGTTTTAAACCAGTAATCGGTTTTGGGTGTAGAATCAATTCCTGCGCCTTTTCTGCCGACAACTTGCGAAATGGGTGCTGGCCAGACAATAACTCATAGCACACACAAGCCAGTGCATAAATGTCATCACGCGGGTCTGGGGCTTGCTCCCGAATTTGTTCAAGACTAGCATAGGCGGGGGTCATTGCGCCAAGGTCACGGGCATTGAATACCGTGGCATCCGCTCCCTTGTCAGGTCGCCCAATGGCCGTGGCAATGCCAAAATCAAGCACTTTTGCTTCATTCTGCTCTGTGATAAAGACATTGCCGGGTTTGAAGTCGGAATGCACTATATTTTTCTTGTGTGCATAGGCCAAGGCAGCGCACATCCCTTCTATGATTGTCCAAGCCTGCTTGAAACCCATCCCGCCCGGAGGCATTTCACGGATCAGGTTGCTTAACGGTCGTCCTTGCAAGTATTCCATTGTCATGAATACTTGCACTCCGTCACGGTCAAAATCATAAACGGTGATGATATTTGGGTGTGACAGGGTTTGCGCTCGCTTGGTTTCCCTTTGCAATGCAATGAGTGAAACTGGGTTCTTTCGAAAGTCTATGTTCAGTACCTTCAGGGCGACAAAGGCTTCCCGGTCATTGGCTTCTACTTTGCGCAAATCCAAAGCCTTGAATACCGTACCCATACCGCCCCTGCCCAATTCCTCTTTGAGTACAAAGCGTTCTTTAATCACCACGCCAACGCTAAGTTCTTGATCGGGCCGAAGTGAGGAGGATGCGGTTAAGTTTCCCCCTGCCAAAGTTTCTAACAGAGTTTTTTGAATTCCTAGTGACGGTGTGCTTGGTTTATTGGCATCTTGACTGAGCGCAGGCTGAATAATCGTAGGCTTGTCCTCATTGCTGAGAACAATCGTGGCAAGATCATCCATGTTAGATTTTGGAACAATTCGTGTGCGTTCTTCGTCTTCATTGCTGGAATCTTGCGAAGCCATGGACTGCGTTCTCCAATGCGGGTAATTAGGCTTATAGTCACTACGGAATGGCAGTTAGCTTTGCCTGTCAAAGCAAGCGTTGACACTCCAAAATTGGCGCAACTGGTCGAGAATTAACTGCCAACGCTGTTCCCAACAGCATACATGATTAAACTCTGGAATTATTATAACCCTTGCTTTGGGCCTTTTCTGTAGCTCAGACCGGAAAATTGAGGGTGGAATCACTTTGTCTTCGCCGCCTAAATAATGGAATTCCAGAAATTCGCTGTTGGGCCAATGCGCAGGGTTGAGAGAACCCTCCAACCGACTGTATCCATGCCAATCTGCCCATACGTCAATATCGGTATTGCCAGCCACAGTGACCGCCGCACAGCTAGAAGAAAAACGTTGGGCTAATAATAAAGCCAACGCCCCCCCGCCACTATGACCCATGAAAACCAAATAGGAATAAGGATGGGTTCGTAAGAAACCGGCCAAACCATTTGCCATGGCATCCACCACTTCAGGTGCGTAACGCCGATGCGTCCACTGCAAAGGCGAACAACCTGAGTCTTCGGCATGACCATTGTAACAGGGTCGACCCAAATACAATGATGGCGAAGGATCCAACGCCATCAATCGTAACATTAATGGTTTTCTAGGGGTTGGATCGGATGACACTTGGTTTATAGAAGCCCAGGGGATGCCATCGCCTTCCAAATAGACATGTAAAGTCTTGCCTGTCTCTATACCTTCCTTGCTAAAGCTTTCAAGCTGAAAGCTTTTACCATCAATAGCCTGATGAGTCAGTCCCAATTCGATGCCTTGCTGCAACAACTGTTGGGAAGGGCTGGAGCAGGATTGGAGTAAGGTTCCTAATAGTAAAAAAGCAGTAGTCTTGTCAATGTTTGCAAACCAACAATAACGACTTGACTTTAAAGTCCGAACTGCACCGCCCTGAAGCATCCAACCCATCCCACGATTTCAACGCATGATTAAGCCTCTGGCACGAAGAAGAATGGGCTGCCTTCATGCCCCGCATTTTGCAAGGGTGCATATTGAGGTGTTTGCTGGAATCCAACTTTGGCCGAAGCAGGACGCATCGCGAGGGAAACATCCCGATAAAGGGTGTAATCTTCGACAATTTGCTTGTTGCTGCGTAACACTTTCAAAAAAGCATCTGCAAATATGGAATGGTCGCCACCGCCCGCATCCATGACTGGCTGTACGCCGCCGGATGTCAGGACGGTCCTGGCTTTGCGGCTAGTCATCACTTTCAGCCATTTCTCACGCTTGCTCTCGTCCATGCCA
This sequence comes from uncultured Methylococcaceae bacterium, assembly GCA_903859815.1. GTDB lineage: Bacteria > Pseudomonadota > Gammaproteobacteria > Methylococcales > Methylococcaceae > Methylumidiphilus. The sequence continues at coordinate 27,756 of CAIOOA010000034.1, forward strand.
TCTGGAAGCCTAGCCACTCCCGAACCAGTCATTGCGCCGGAATAGCAAGAATCCGCCACCACGATGACGTGCCGGGCCGGTACGATACTGAGAAATTCGGTAATGTTTGCGCTGGAAATCCAATTCGCCGAATTGCCCACCTCCGCGTCGGTGGGAAGCCAATAAGCATTTTGATTGCTTTTGTCGATTTCACCGTGACCAGCATAATAGACCAAGAGATTGTCCTGTTCGGTCAAGTTTTTCTTCATCTCGTTAAGGGCTGACATAATGGCATGGCGATTGGCGTTGATTAACAAAGTCGTCTTGAAGCCATAACGTTCACGCAGTATCAATTCCACGCTTTTGGCATCATTGATCGGTGTTTTCAACCCAGGGTAGGCTTTATAGTCGGCATTGCCGATGATTAGTGCATAAAACCGTCCAAAGCTGACATTTCCGGGACGCAGATTACTACCTTGCCTAGATTGGGCCGAGGCTTCTATTTTTTCTGCGGTGGCTTCGCCAACCAAGCTGACCATTAAATCCACCTTCCGGTTTCGTTTGTCGGTGGCGGCAATATTGATTTGGGTTTGACCTTCAGAAACATCAATCGGAATACGGAATACCCCGGAGGCATCCACCGATTGTGCTTGATTGTTGACAGTCAGGCTATTCAAGCCATCCGGTGAATTGATTCTGCCGACAATCTCCTTGCGTTTGTCACCGCTTTTTACTTGTATGGTTGGCATACCTCGGGTCAAAGGCATGGGAGGGTCGATGATCTCAATCTTGGGCCCTTCGGTCAGCTTAAGCGAATCTTGACCTGCATCGGCAAGCTTGCGGTTCTGTTGCTGAACCTGTTCGCGCAAAGAGGCAATCTCCTTGGCATCGTCTTGCAATTCTTTTTTGCGTGATTCGATCTGGCTTCGGTCTACCCCGCCGCTAGTCAGCCACTGAGTCAGATCGCCGGATTTTCTTTGATAACTGATGATCTTGTCATTCAATGCCGCTTGCATGGGCGACAATTCACCTCGCTGACTTCCGGCTGGTTTGACAGAGGATGCTTCCACGCGTGGGGAAGCGGCTATGGTCTTTTCTTGACGCACCGCTTCCCGTTCGCGGTTGACCGCTTGACGCTCCTTGCTGACTGAGGCCGACATCGCCGCCACTTTGGCCTCTTGGGATCTTAATTGGGCTTGCCTTTGACGCAATTCTTCTTCCAATTGGCGTAATGCGCTATCGTCTGCTTTGGCTGGCTGCGCCTTTTCTTGTTGGATTTTCCGTTGCGTGTCTTCCAATTCATCACGGGCGCGACTGAGTGCTTCTTGCTGGCTTGCCAGTTGTTGCTTGGTTTCCGCCAGTTCGCCACGCAGTTGGCTGGCTTCCATTCGGCTTCTTTCCGCATCCTCACGGATTTTATCGGTGTCGGTCAAGGACTCGGTCATGGAAGCCAAGCGAGCTTGCTGGGCTTTGAGTTGTTCCTCTTTCTGCCTTAATTCAGCTTCCAACTGACGCAACTCGGCATCGTCATTTTTGCTTGGCATCGCTTTTTGTTCTTGGATTTTCATCCGAGTAGCTTCCATTTCATCTTGTGACCGTCGCAAAGACTCTTGCTGTTCGATGATTTTGTTCTGAGCCTCTGCCAATTGGGCGCGGGCCTGAGCGGCTTCCTGACGGCTAAGCTCTGCTTCGCGTCGGCTGGTTTCAGCCTCCCGGCGCAATGATTCCAATTCTTTGCTGTTATCTTGTGGGATTATACCCCTGCGACGCAAGGAGTCTGGTTCGTTAGTATCGGCTTGGGCCAGCATGGTTTCTTTAGAGGGTTGGCCTGTTGACATCTGCCTGTCTCCAATCGCCGAGGTGAATTGCAGGCCGACAGTTTCCAAACCCGAAGCCTTGCGATACCACCTATTGGCGGCTTCAATGTCCACTGAGGTTCCCAGACCCTTCTCATACAGATGGCCCAAGTTAAGCTGTGCTTCCCCATTGCCTTGTTCCGCCGACTTCTTATACCATTCAAAAGCCGCCTTAAAATCAGCGGGTTGTCCAAGCCCCTTTTCAAAGATTTGGCCTACGATATTCTGCGCTTCGGGGTCGCCTTCCTGCGCCCTTGGCAACCAGACTTTGAGTGAACTGGCATAATTGGCGCGATCATAAGCGACATATTCGCCGCCGCGCACCTCGCAATCCGCCGCCGTGGTTCGTATCGGTCGGCGGGCAGAGAGGTAAGTCATCTGCGTCCCCATCTTGCGCACCTGTCCCGGTAGCAAGCAATCCACCACGAATAATTTGTTGGTGTCCTCGATATAGCCTTCGGTCGCTTTCGCCATTTCCTCCTTGCTGACATTGCGGGCGCAAGCGACCAGCAAGGTGGCGCTGACCGCGATGACTATGGTGCGTTGTTTCAGACTGGCTTTGGGCATGGCTCGTCACTCCTTCAGATAATAGTTCAGCTTGAATGCAAAACATAGCAGTAAACTGTAAAAACGCAAGCAATGAATAAATGCATTGGTCATTTTTGCTAAAAAATTTTGGTTTCTTCGCCGATCAATCGACCATTTTTGGACTATGCTCAAAATGATTTCGGTGTTCACAGCAATGAAATCAAGCTACTTCTTGCAATAATCCACTGTCAAAGGCAAGCAAGAAACCAACCGCCAGACAATGACGTAATGCCTGAGACTGGTAGGTTTTAATCCAGCATCCCATGAAAAGGAGACTGACGATGCCATCAGCATGTGGCCATTCGTACCGTCCTTCCTTGGCTGCATAGCCACTCAAACTAATTTTAGAAGGGGGCGAAGAAAAAAGTCTTCTGGTTTTTCAAGAAGATGATTGACAACCTCCAGTGCAGCATAAGCGGCTTCAATATCGTGACTCATGCTACTTCCTCAAGTTCATCCACTTCAATGCCAGAATAACTATCATCCCTATCTATCAATGAATAATAAGCGGAGGCAGGAACCTTCTCTGGATACCAATTATTCATTTCTGCTTTATTAATGTTATTTCCGATAACTTCTGCTAGCAAAGGTGGGAAGGCGTTGCCAACTTGAATGCATTGCTCTTGTCTGGGTCCTTTAAATTCAATGCTATCGGGAAATGTCTGGATTCTGGCTGCTTCCCTTACGGTTAAAGCTCGATCTAACCATGGATGAATTGGAAAGGCATTGTGCCCGGGAACCATGGTAAAAGCAGGACGATCCCGGTGTAATCGTTTAAAAACATGAGAATAGTTTTTCACATTGTCAGTTCTATAACCAACCTTTAAATGAGGGGGTAAAGCATCAATGACTAGACGACCACCTTCAGGGATATACTTATATCTTTCAACGAGCAATGCCTTGTGTCGCATAGGTGCGTGGCAGGTAAATCGCTCATGAGATATTGGTGTGGCAAGGTCTGAAATAACTTCACCCACAGTCCTGTATGGGTCTTGCCAATCCTTAGGCTCAGCAAAAAATTTCTTTTTCGGCCAAGGGATAATGTGTCCTGTTCGATTGCCAATGATAAGAAGGCGACGCCTTAGTTGCGGAACTCCATAATCGGCAGCATTTAAGATGCGTGCTTCACATTGCTCATACCCGGCAGCCTTAAATTCCTCAATAACTGCGCTCAGGAACAAGCCATTATCGAGATTTGCCAATCCCGGAACATTTTCCATAACGAACCATCTTGGATGAATTTCCCGTACCATATCAACGAACGAGAATACTAACTTATTTCGTGGATCATCATGTGGCGCATAACCTTTAGTATTAATAAATCGGCGTTTACCAAATATCGAAAAACCTTGACAGGGTGGCCCACCAGCAACGATGCCAATTTCTATTCCTTTCAGTCTATCCACCACATCCATCCGTACCGCTGCCAAAGAAAGGTCGGCTTCCAAGTGCTGACAATGCGAAAAATTATCTCTATGGGTAATGTTTGCATATTTGTTTAAATCAACACCTAAAGTGGGTATCCATCCTGCCCGTTCCAATCCTATTGTAATGCCTCCTGCACCGCAAAATAAATCAACAAATCCAGAGCCTATACGAGAGTAAGATAATTTTTTTGATGCTATATTAAAGTCAAATAATTGGGGAATACTAAATTCGCCAGTGATTCTCCTATTGGCATGTTCGATGATTGAGCATCCAATTAACTCAGCAAGTTTAGGAGGAACTGCGTTACCTACTAATATACACTGATTTCGCCGATCACCAGCGAATATGAAATCATCAGGAAATGACTGTAGACGAGCTGCTTCTCTTGGTGTCAAGCTACGGTTAAGCGTGGGATGGATAGGGAAGGCATTATTGCCTGGCACCATTGTCAGGGCAGGTTGATCCCTATGCAACCTTTTATAAGTATTGCCAAAGTTACCTCGTCTAATTTCGATAGGTATATCCTCTGGCGGCGGAAGCCTTCCACCTTCTGGGATAAGCATGTAGCGCCGTACTACCTTTTCTGAATGGTTAAGCGCTATATGGTTCGCTACTTCTTCGCCTTTCCACGCCAAATCACTAATGGCATCCCAAGTCGTGTTATAGCTATTTTGTCCTTTGGGGCCATGTGAGGGATTGGGAAAAGAAAAGCTTGCGCTATGTTTAGTTCCGAAGAAGAAAACCCGTTTTCTGAATTGAGGAACTCCATAGTCGGCAGCATCCAATACAGAGCAATATATTGTATATCCAAGCTGCTGAAAAACAGTCGAAATATGGTCTCTGAAACGACCACCGTACATTGTAGTCAAAGCTTTTACGTTTTCCATTAAAATAAATTTAGGCTCCAATTCTTCGACTATTCGTGCGAATGACGCGAACAAATTGTTCCTTGGATCACCTGATAGCTTATCCCCAAGCGTGGAAAACCCTTGGCAGGGAGGGCCACCTACAATGATATCTGGTTTAATCCCATTCGCTGCCTCGACCAATTGGATACCAGAAAGCTTTCGGGCATCTTCACGGATAAACGGTATGTTAGGCCGATTAATTTTATGTGTTTTTTCAGCATGAAGAGAAATGTCACTGGCAACAGCAATTTCAAAACCCGCCTGTTCAAGGCCAAGATGAAGCCCCCCTGCACCCGAAAACAAAGCAAAAACAGTCAGTTTTTTGTTTTTCAAATCCTGCAACCATTCCCTAAAGGCGGGAGATTCTTGCAGAATCACGGGAACTTCGGTTTCCAGCAATTGTTTAATTTCAGTGATATTCATTGGGTGTAGTCAAATTAAGCAGATGATGGAGGATGTCAGTCCATTATAGATCATTGGTGCCTAGGGATACACCGAAGAGCTAAGGGGGTTAATGCGATGCAAACGAAGAAGAGGTTTTTGATTTTATCGGGAGTGCCAAGCCTGCCTTGTCCGAGCATAATCTCGTCAGAAAATGCCAATAGGGGATTATGCCGTTGTTATTTCGTCCCTGAAACAACACCTATCCGGGGAAAACATTAACCCACGGATACGAAAAAATTGGTTATTAATTAGCACGGCGGGAGCGTCAAAGCCTGTCCTGAGCGAAGTCGAAGAGCTTGCTTTGACAATAGAATTGGAAATGCGATATTGCTTCGCCTGTCAAAGCAAGCTTTGACGCTCCGATCCTAGCCTGTCAAAGCAAGCGTTGACGCTCCGATCCTAGCCTGTCAAAGCAAGCGTTGACGCTCCGATCCTAGCCTGTCAAAGCAAGCGTTGACGCTCCGATCCTAGCCTGTCAAAGCAAG
>CAIOOA010000035.1 GCA_903859815.1 uncultured Methylococcaceae bacterium
CGGCAATGGCTGGTTAAAAATGGCTGTCCACCAGAATAGTCAATCTTCGGAAAATGACGATTATACTTTCCTTCTGATTTCAAGTGGGTGAAACCCTCTAAAAACTTGAAGATCGAGTTTCATAAATCCGGTCGATGTTATCTTGGGTCGGTGGCTTGAACGGGTCTTTGACGGCGATGATGTCAGGGCGGCGGGTCGGAGGGCCTTGTTCATCCCTGTCCCAGCCAATTTCTTCGGCATGGCGGTTGATTGCGCCGTACTTCCCCCAATGCTTGCCGCCTTCACTGCCATAGGTCGGCGTGCCGCCACGGGTTAGCGGGTTGGGCTGTGCTGCCAAGTCATGTCGTAAGTGACTTCCGGCCAATAGCGGGAAACCGGCTCGGTCATGTTAGGCGTCAACAAGGAGTTCAAGCCATTGGCGGTGAGGATGGTGTCGGCGACGCAGCTTTGGTAGCGCGGTGCAGTCTGCCCGGTCTTGTTGCTGAACGAGACATTCGGGTTGCTTGATATATTCATCCATGCGTTCTTCACAGCAGGCTAGGCGCATGGCCTGTTTTTGTTGTTTGGTAATAATCATCCGAATTACCTCTGAAATACCGACAAGTCATTATGCCGAATGAGCCTAAAATTTTCCATAAAAAAACCCGTATGCCTTGAGTTACCTAGGCTTAACGGGTTTTGGCGGTCTTGCTGGCTTGATGATATGGCGGAGAGGGTGGGATTCGAACCCACGGAGGGCTATTAACCCTCGACGGTTTTCAAGACCGTTGCCTTAAACCACTCGGCCACCTCTCCTAAAATTTGTTGGGATAGCATATACGATTCTTTGCTTAGGTTCCAGTGCTATTGACTCCAAACACAACGCCCACCGCTGGATTTGTCTATCGCCGCCAATCTTGCCTCATGGGCGGCTTGCTCGGTCTGGTTGCAATGGATCACCGTCAATTTACCCCTCGGTTTGCGGGCAGCCACTCCTTCGGTGGCAATGCTTTGCCTAGCGGTCCCCGCCCCCATGTCCGGCTCCAGTAGCAACTCCGCTTGACCGCCGGTCATCGCTAAATAAACTTCGGCGAGAATCTCCGCGTCCAGCAAGGCTCCATGCAGTTCGCGGTGGCTGTTGTTGACGTTATAGCGCTTGCACAAGGCATCCAAGCCATTGCGTTGACCGGGATGCTTTTTCTTCGCCATCGCCAAGGTGTCCAGCACCCCACAAAGCTTGGTGATGGTTCGTTTGTCGACCGGGAGCTTGGCTTCGTCCAAGCGATTCAATTCGGCATTGATGAAACCCACGTCAAAAGGCGCGTTATGGATGATTAATTCCGAGTTTTCAACGAAACGGATGAAATCATCGACGATTTGCTCGAATACGGGCTTGTCCTTCAGAAAAGCATTGTCCAAACCGTGGACATCCACCGCCCCTTGGTCAATATTGCGTTCGGGGTTGATGTAGACGTGGTAACGTTTCCCGGTTAATTTGCGGTTGATGAGTTCAACACATCCAATTTCAATGATCCTATGGCCTTCTTGGGGTTCCAAGCCAGTGGTTTCAGTGTCCAGTACGATCTGTCGCATCGAATTAGTTTCCTTTGGGTGAATTTAATATTTCATCGACGCCTTTATTGGCAAGCCGGTCGGCACGTTCGTTTTCAATATGGCCTGCATGGCCTTTCACCCATTTCCACTCGACTTGATGCTTCAGTCTGGCGGTTTCCAAGCGCTGCCACAGATCGACATTCTTGACGGGTGCTTTGTTCGCCGTTTTCCAACCGCGCTTGACCCAATTGGGCAACCATTCGGCAATGCCCTTGGACACATAGACAGAATCCGTGACGACGCAGACTTCGCAAGGTCGGTTGAGGCTTTCCAAAGCCTGAATCGCGGCGGTCAGTTCCATTCTGTTGTTGGTGGTTTCCAATTCGCCGCCATATAACTCTTTCTCAGTCCCTTTGTAACGCAAAAGCACACCCCAACCGCCTGGTCCGGGGTTGCCTTTGCAAGCCCCATCGGTGTAAGCATAAACTTTTTCATTCATTGGATTTGTGCATGATCGGTGGCGACATGGCTTGACCCGTAACCAGTCCCGGTTCGGCGACCCAAGACGGTTTCATTGGGATGAAAGTCCATGTCCGTTTGATCGCTTTAATTGAGTAAACGGGTGTCAGGCTGGCAATGGACCGTTGCCATGTCGATTGAGGTTCAACAAAAGTGCGGGATGATGGCAAGCCAAACCCGGCACTGAATTCAGCCTCAAATTTTAACATATGCAACCATTCGATGACTTGGGAGCTTCCAACAAAATTCCGGTTCCATGAGGAAGGCGAATTCTGCCTAAAATACAGCAACATAGGTAGGCTCCATGGATTGAAGCCAAGAATATATAAACGGCCTTCGGGTTTTAACACTCGTTCGGCCTCGCTAAGAATCCGATGGGGGTCGGATTCAAACTCAATCAAGTGAGGCAGTATCAATGTGTCCACGCTCTCACAGGCAATGGGCCATTCATCGATTCTGGCACGGACTGTATTAGTCATTGAGGCGCCTTGATTGTCCTCATCCACGAGCATACAGAAGTTTCTTAAAAACTCCTCTGGTATGAAATCAGTTTCCGTGCCAAGGCGGCCAACTTGTAATATTCTTTGATAATAAGTATGATTGAGCGTATTCAGGAAGTAGGAAGATTCGCTGTCGCGCAGTGTTTGCCCAAAGGAAGTGGATTCGTACCATTCCATGAACTGATGGCGAGGATGCGTCGATGGAATGCGGATTTGTTTGTATTTCATTGTGTTGCGCGATTTGTAATTGCAATGACTCACCGGACTTGAATCCTGAGGAATTTTTAAGATGAAACAATTTATACCTAATACTAAAATAATTTGCTGTGCTTCGATTTTTGCGCTTTCCCTAGTTGCTTGTTCTAGCAATACCGGCAAGCTCAAAAACGCCAATTTAAACGACAACGGTGCCAATCAGTCTGGACAACTCGTCAAGCTCAAAAAAGGCCACCGCACCAACCGAGCAACCGGGAATTTCCCCGACCCGCGTAGTTACGACAATCTTTGGGATAGATTGTTCGACCGCTACAATATTCCCGAGGTCAATCACCCTGACATTGACCGCGAACTCGCTTGGTTCATGAACCACCCGACCTACATTGAGCGGGTTCAGTCTCGCGCCGAGCCATTCTTGTACTCCATTGTAAAGCAATTGGAAAAACAGAATATGCCTGCTGAGCTGGCATTGCTCCCTGTCATTGAGAGTGCCTTCCAACCCCATGTCGTCAGCCCTGCCCGCGCAGCCGGCATTTGGCAATTTATCCCGACCACAGGTCGTCATTATGGACTAAAAACCAGCTATTCGTATGATGGTCGGCGGGATATTTACGCTTCGACGAGGGCGGCCATCAAATATCTGAAAAAACTGCACAATGATTTTAATGGCGATTGGCTGCTCGCCATTGCTGGCTATAACTGCGGCGAAGGGGCCGTAGGCAGGGCCATCCAAAGAAATCTCGCCCGTGGCTTGCCGACTGATTTCTGGTCACTAGACCTACCCCAAGAAACCCGCTCTTACGTACCCCGGTTACTGGCGGTCGCCAAGTTGTTCAACGAAGCGGAAACCTACGGCATCAATCTGCACCCCATTCCCAACAAAGCATTGTACAAGACTGTCGTGATGAAAGACCAAGTGGATTTGGCCTTGGCCGCAAGTGCCGCCGACATGTCTTTGGACAAATTATTTGAATTGAATCCGGGATTCAAACGTCAGCGTGTGGATGTCAACGGAAGTTACCGTCTATTCATACCGGCGCACAAAAAAATTGCGGACTTCAAGCATGAACTGGCCCGTCAGTTAGCTGCACAGAATTATAATGACCAGCCCAGCGGTGGCAGTCTACCCGCAGAAGATAATTTAAGGGCAAGCCCTCCTTCCGCTGAATTCCGCACCCCGACATCGATTCCGATTTCAGCACCGAGTGCCGAAACACCGCCAGCATCGGTTCCTGAAATCGATCCTGTGGATACGGGCGCCGAGGCCCCAACGCCGATTGAAGAGCCAAAGCGGGCTGAAGTGGAAAATGCGTTTCCGGTGACAAGGTTTAAACCTTCCACCAGAGATACCCCTGCTGAACCTGAATTGGTTAAGGCAAGTGAAACTTTAGCCAGTGAATCAGTTGACCAAACCAGCACTGCCGAACTGCCGACACCTTCTCCGGCTATCTACAGAAAAGGCAAGAGGACTATCACATCGGAGCCTTTGCCAGTGGCTCCAGTCTACAGCAGCGAGCAGCCGGTTGAACCCAATGCGAGTATTGCATGGTCCGAAAGACCTGCCTCTACGCTGAGGGAAAGACCGTCTTCAAAACAAGCATCCTACCCCGCCCGTAGAAATCAAGTTGAACTTCCTGTCAAAGAACGTGCAAAACCAATCGAGCGCGAAACGGTGGCTGCAATTGAGCGTGAGGAGCGCATTCAACCCAAGGGTTTTAAAACCCAGTTAAAGGGTCGTGAGGAACCACCCGTCGAGCGAAAGCTGATTGATCAGGAAGTTTCCGGTAAAAAAGGCGCCTATCTGGTGAAGGAAGGCGATACCCTTTATTCAATAGCGCGCAAACATGACGTGGATGTGGAAGATCTGAAAAAGATCAACCGCGTCTCCGATCCAAGCGACATTAAATGGGGTCAAAGCATTAAGATTGCCTCCAGAGATAGCGTAGAAAGACCCATGCCATCCAGTGCATCGAATCTGAAGCCGGTTTCATTCACCAGTAAGCCGGCTACGCCAACAAGCTCGAAATACACGGCCCGTGATGGCGAAACCTTGTTTAGCATTTCCCGTCGCTTCAATGTCACAGTGGCAGACCTTCGCAAGTGGAATGGCATAAAGACAGACAAGCAATTCAGATCCGGGTCGAATATTTACGTGTCTGGCGAAAAGAACTGAACGAGAACCAATGGGCTGCCCATGGAAGTAATTCTATGAAAAGCCCATCATCGTAGAGTTCGCTGCCCTGTCGACAATAACTTTGTTCATGCATTGCATCATTCAGGTAGATGCTTTTTCCGCGCAAAGAATCCCAAGGCATTTTGATAATGCCTTGGGAAGTGTCTGGCGAATAATTGACGGCAATCAAACGGTATTCCTCATCCAATCGATAGGCCCAAGCCAAAAGGTTTTGGTGGCTTGGATTTTCGGGCCAACCTTTGCAGTCAAGTAACGTCCAATCTCCCTTGCGCAGGACTGGATCGTCCACAAGCTTAAGCACATCTAAGTAAAAGCCAGCCAACTCCTTATTTTCGATTTCATCGGGCCGTCGGCGAAGAAAAACCGGCACACGCATTTTCCTGCCTTCAAACTGACCTTCGTGAAAGAGTTTGGCCCCCGGCAAGCTTGCCATGATAATGGCCGCCGCCCTGCCTTTCACCGGGTCGAATGCCCAGTTTGCCCGGACTTCGTCATGGTTCTCAGTAAATCGGATTAACTTGTCCTGATAATCCAATTCGGCGCTAATATGGGTACGAATCGATTCGGCACTGCCTTGAATCAAGCGATCATATAAGCGCTTGTCATAACAATAATCGAACCCTAGTTGCTGAAGCTGCCATTCAGTGTCCCAATAACATTCGGCAATCATTAAAAACGCTGGATATTCCTTTCGAATGGCAGCCATTGCCTCACTCCAAAATTCCTCTGGTGTATCTTCACTGGCAGCCATGCCCCAAGTCTTCTCGAAAACCTCGTTCAGCACCAGCATAGCCATATCGCAACGCAGCCCATCACATTGCTTAGAAATAGTCTGCAAGGTCTGGATCAAGGCATCGCGCAGGCCACGCGAAAATAGATTCAACTGAGCCACATCGGGCCAAGCCGGGGAATGGGGGTCGCGTCCACGGGCGATAAAATATTCACCAGACTGGAAATAAGCTGAAGGATGGTCGACGTAATCTTGTTGCTTCGCTTGGATGAAATAGTCGGGATTAGCACCTACCCAAGGGTGGTCTTGGGCGCAATGATTCGGCACAAAATCCAGTATCAGACGAATTCCCCGGTCAGCCAATGCCTGTCGGGCGATGGATAAACCCACTTCCCCGCCCAGAGCCTCATCAACCCGATAGTCGCGAATGCAATACGCCGAGCCGACATTGTCTTCCGGGACGAAATCAGGGAGCGTGATGACAAACTCTTGGGCCAAGTCGGGATGATCCAAGGCAATCGCTTGACCAAGAGGGCTTCTTTGCCACACCCCCATTAACCAAACCGCGTCCAAGGGCCATTCGGCAATGGCATCCCATACTTTGGAAGGCACATTCGACAAATTAATTCGTTGATGATAGTCTCGGGTCAACTCATTTAACCAAACAGTGGTGTTTATTTCATAAATGATAGGTCTTCTTGACCAGTTCATATTGCTACTTCGCATAAACTTGTACAATGATCACCCTATGAATGACTTCAATAAAATTTAATTATCTCACCATGAACCCAGCCTTTGATCGCCAGACTAAGCATTTCCATCTCGTTCATGAACTGAGGCATCGAATTCGCTTAATCATTCCCTCCTTAGCCAAAGATTTTGAACGCGCTTATATCCTTGCCATTTTGCTGCGCAAACATGTGGGCATACTCAGTGTTCGTGCAACCCCGGAAATCGCCTCGTTTGTGGTTTACTTTGACCCGCAACGATTGCCCAAATCGAACTTGTTGCAGTTGCTGGACACACTCATCTTCAATCTAGGGAAACAATCCAAATCTAACCATGATGTTGTGTTGGCGACCAAGCCACTCGAAGACCACGAACCTCTATCCATGCGCGACTTCAGTCTTTCGATTGAAGGAATGACCTGTCCTTCCTGTGCCTTGCTAATCGAGGTTCGCTTGTTGCGAGACCCTCGCATTCAATCTGCCGTCATCAATTTTGCCACAGAAACCGCCATTGTATCGGGAAGGATCACTAAACAGGATTTATTTACCAATATTGGCAGCATGGGCTACCGGGCTTCTTCCTTGGACATCATCACCCAGCGGCGATTATTGTCGGCAAGGGAAAAAGTCCGGCTTGCCAAATCCAAGAATCGCGCCATCTGGTCGAACCTGCTCAATCTGCCCGCCTTATACATTGCTTTTTCCGGCCCGCATAGCGGGTGGTTGCACTGGGTGGAATTCGCCTTCACCATTCATGTGGCTTTGTGGTCTGGGCAACCCTTTTTCGCCAAGGCTTGGTCGCTCTTTTCCAAACATCGCTCCGCGAGCATGGATACCCTGATTACCCTAGGCGTTGGCTTGGCCTATAGCCAAGGCTTTTTCACCTTGCTCGCCCGTAGGCGCAGCCAATATTTCCAAGCGGCAGGAGGGGTCATCTCGTTTGTGTTGTTGGGTCGTTATTTGGAAGACCGTGCCAGGGCAAAATCCCATGAAGCCATCCGAAGACTGATTGACGGTCAGCCACAAACCGCCACCCTGCTCCAGGATGGTCAAGAATATTCGGTCGACATCGAGGACATCAAAGTTGGTGACATTTTCTTGGTGCGGCCAGGCGAGCGGATACCCGCCGATGGCGTAGTGATCGATGGGCTATCCACGGTGGACGAATCCTTGATGACAGGGGAAATCATGCCGGTCATCAAGGACATGGGTGCTAAACTTGTCGGTGGCTGTGTCAATGGTAGCGGGGCATTACGGGTTCGTACCACAGCCGTGGGCACGGATACTGTGTTGTCCGGGATCATCCACCGAGTCGATCTGGCCCAAAACAGCAAACTCCCCGTGCAACACAAGGTTGATCGTGCGACGACCGTTTTCATGCCTGCGGTCATGGGTGTCTCTGCCCTCACTTTTATCGGCTGGTTGGCGGCAGGGGTCGGGCCGGAACGGGCAATCACCCATGCCATCTCCGTATTGCTGGTTGCCTGCCCTTGCGCATTAGGCATGGCGACGCCAGCGGCAACCATGGTTGGCACTGGGGAAGCGGCACGTCGGGGCATTTTCATCCGCAATGGCGAAAGCTTGGAAACGGCAACGACACTATCTGTAGTCGTATTCGACAAAACTGGAACCCTCACCGAGGGCAAGCCCACGGTTTCTGATATGACAAACCTGTCCGGCGAAACAGATGAATCCATCCTTGCCCTAGCTGCGGCGTCAGAATCCAGCGCCGGACATTATTTGGGCAATGCCATCATCAACAAGGCCCAACAAGCAAAACTCACCATTCCGTCAGCGGACCGCTTTCACAATCGACCAGGGCAAGGCATCAGCGCATGGGTGGAAAACCGGGAGGTGCTCATAGGCAATCGCAGTTGGCTGGAAACGCAAGGAATTACGCTTGAACCCGCACTGGAAATGGCCAAGACATGGGCTGAAGAAGGGAAAACACCTGTTTATCTGGCTTTAGATGGCAAATTGGCTGCATTATTTGGCCTAATCGACCGTCCGCGCATGAATGCCAAGCAAGCCATTGCCAATTTGCACAAGCTAAATGTCAAAACCTTGTTAGTGACAGGCGACACACTGGCTACCACCGAGCATATCGCCAAACAAGTCGGCATTGATACCATCATCGCCGAAGCCAGCCCACAGCGAAAACTGGACATCATCCGTGAATTGCAAGCTCAAGGCGGCAAAGTTGGGATGATTGGCGACGGGGTTAACGACGCACCGGCCTTGGCTGCTGCGGATGTTGGCTTCGCCATCGGGTCAGGCGCTGATTTGGCAATTGACACCGCCGACATGAATCTCGCCGGGGGTGACCTTTCCAAAGTGGCTGAGGCTATGGCGCTAGGCATGGTCACATTGCGGGTTGTTCGGCAAAACCTTGTTTGGGCGGTTGGTTATAACTCCATCGCAATTCCGCTTGCGGCATTTGGCAAACTAAGCCCCTTGTCAGCCTCCATCGCGATGTCGGTCAGTTCCTTGGCTTTGATTCTAAATGCCCTAAGATTGCAAAAGTGATAAGCTCGCAGCCTCATGCTGGCAAGGACCCTGCTAGAATTTAGTTAAATAGTTGCCCACCATTGAGTGAACGAGAGAGCGTTAACCGCAACCATTGACTTAGCTTGTGATAATTCTCTTTACAGCGAGAAATAATGATGACCAAGACAGAAAATCCCAAATCGCTAAATTATGCTATTCAAACTACAAATTGTTCCAAGGCTTGTGCAAATGACATGGGTTCAACCAATAAAACGGCATCCTATCATAATTCCTCAAGCCACTTACATTTGAGCGATAAGGAGGTACGCGACATCATTGCTGAATATGCCTATTACAAGGCACAACAAAGAGGCTTCGAACCGGGTCATGATTTTCAAGATTGGATAGCCTCTGAAAAGGACATCACTGACAAATTGGCCTTCCTTGGCATTGACTTTACCGACAGCCAATGACATCAATTGGACTGCTTTCCAGCTTAATGTTCTGCTATTTCACGCAGACAGGCTGACAAACGGTTCTGGATTAGCTATAATTCTTGTTTGTGGAGAGATGTCCGAGTGGTTTAAGGAGCACGCCTGGAAAGTGTGTGTACGTTAATAGCGTACCGAGGGTTCGAATCCCTCTCTCTCCGCCACCGTCAAGTTAGCTGTCACCCTGCCGATCAGCAACTCCCCCAAGCCCGTCACGTCTCCCCTATCTACTTTTAAATCGTTGCGTATTTATTCGCATCCTATGCATTCATATAACAATAAAATTGATGATTTTTAGCATTATTGCTATAGTGATAAAGGGTTCGCCATTGTATCTGTTTATATTTCACCGTATCTTAGGGTATCATTATTTGGGAGCTTTGGTGAAACTGGCGCGAACTCGAAGCACTGTCCGTAAACAGATCGCTTCTTGAGTCCTACGCAGAAGGGTAAGCACCTATGAAATAGGTGGCATCCCTATGATACCGCCCTGTGCATCAGTCAAATGAGTTGTTCAACAATCATTGCTAAAATCAGATGGCACAGTTACAGAATAAAATCTGGTGGATCGCGAATAAAAGCAATCCCCAACAAACAAACGCCCTTAAAAGCAATAAGAACAGGGTTTAATCGCTCGACCCTTGATGAGCGAAACCGGCGTTTTGCCTGGAACGACAGCCGAACCTAACAAGGAGCCGGCCGCGACTATGCCCGCACTGCGGAGGACTTCCTAGACACATAGACAAAACCCGCGTCATGTCAAGCGGATGCCATAGACATCGCAACTGACTGCTTTGGTTTGACTTTATTGTAAGCCCCCGTGCGATTCGGATTCGCTCGCTTACCCGCCAAGACGCTAAAGGAACAGCCGAATGAAAAGAATGTTAATTAACGCCACTCAACCCGAGGAATTGCGGGTTGCCTTGGTGGACGGACAAAAACTGTACGATTTTGATATAGAAATACCTTCCAAGGAACAAAAGAAAGCCAATATTTACAAGGGTACCATCACCCGGATTGAACCCAGTTTGGAAGCGGCATTTGTCAGCTATGGCTCGGAACGCCATGGTTTTTTGCCGTTTAAAGAGATAGCGCCTGTCTACATGGGTTTGCAGCAGGATGAGGAATTCACCCGCCGCGAAGTTAAGGATTTGCTGAAGGAAGGTCAGGAAGTCATCGTCCAAATTGAAAAAGAGGAGCGGGGCAGCAAGGGTGCGGCCCTCACCACCTTTATCAGCTTGGCCGGCAGTTATCTGGTGCTGATGCCGAACAATCCTCGCGCCGGAGGCATTTCCCGCCGGATTGAGGGCGAAGTGCGCTCGGACATGCGTGATGTCATGACCGCACTGCAAATCCCCGAAGGCATGGGGCTGATCATCCGAACGGCGGGAGGCGGCAAATCAGTTGAAGAGTTGCAATGGGATCTTAACTATCTGCTGCAACTGTGGGATGCCATCGAAACCTCGGGCAGGGAAAAATCAGCCCCCTTCCTGATCTTCCAAGAAAGCAATGTCATTATCCGTGCCTTGCGGGATCACTTGCGCGGTGACATTGACGAAATTTTGATCGACAACCCTTCGACTCACAACCTGGTCATTAGCTTCCTGCAACAGGTGATGCCGCAGTTTATCAACAAGGCAAAACTGTATCAGGACCCGGTTCCGCTATTCAGCCGCTATCAGATCGAAAGCCAGATCGAAACCGCCTACAGCCGTGAAGTCCCTCTCCCGTCAGGCGGGGCAATCGTCATTGATCATACCGAGGCACTCACTAGCATCGATATCAATTCGGCCCGTGCGACCAAGGGAGTCGATATTGAGGAGACGGCATTCAACACCAATATGGAAGCAGCCGAGGAAATTGCACGTCAATTGCGGCTGCGCGACTTGGGCGGTCTGTTCGTCATTGACTTTATCGACATGATGGCGGCCCGTAACCAGCGTTCCGTGGAAAACCGCCTAAAGGATTCGCTAAAACTTGACCGGGCGCGCATCCAACTCGGTCGAATTTCCCGTTTCGGCTTATTGGAAATGTCTCGGCAACGGCTGCGCCCTTCCCTAGGCGAAGCCAGCTTGCTCACCTGCCCTCGCTGCAAGGGTCAGGGCAGTATCCGCAATGTCGAATCGCTGGCCTTGTCTGTTCTTCGCATCCTCGAAGAGGAGTCGATGAAGAAGAACACCGACAAAATCATTGCCCAGTTGCCAATTGAATCCGCAACCTACTTGCTTAACGAAAAGCGCTCAAGCATTGAGCAGATCGAAAAACGGCAAGGCGTGTCGATCATCATCGTGCCAAACAAACACATGGTGACGCCGGATTTCGACATCCAACGTATCCGCACCTTGGCCGGCGAAGAGGAGCAACCCAAAACATCAAGCTATCAACTCATCAGATCGGAAAACCAGCCGATTCCTGACTTTGCCCGTGAAGCACCACAAGCATCAGAAAGGGCCGCCATCAGGGAGTTCATGCCTCCGTCCCCTGCACCCTCGATGATTAGCCCAATTGCGGAAGAACCCAGACCGCCAATGCCGCAGCATCATGCGCCCATTGCCAGCGGTGGATTGATTAAACGCTTTTTGAATATCCTCACGGGCAAACACGAGGAAGACGCTGAAACGATGCCGGTTAAAGTCAATCTGCCGCCGCCTAGGCCCATGCCAGTCATTCAAGAAAGGCCACGGCAACCGACAAACGAACGACAAGACCGCAGAAACCAAGCCTCGCGTCCGGCTCGCCAACAACAGCGAGCTGAAAGGCACCCCTCCCCTCAACGTGCCACACCTCCCGAGCAGCCAGCGCGGCAGGAGCGCCATGAAAAACCAGAACGGCAGGAACCCTCGGCTCGCCGCCAAATTCTGCCTAGACATGGTTCAATCTCATCTGGGTCGGTTCCCAGCTTCGCCATGCAGCCCTCCGCTCGTGCCGCTTCCACCCTCGAAAATCCGCCTGTTGCCGACGAAGACGGCTTGCAAATGACGGATGCCCCCCAGAAGCGGGAAAATTCCAAGCGGGGTTCGCGCCGCCGCCGTGGTCGTAGAGGGGAAAGTGGCAATCGCAACCAGAATGCTGAGCGTACAAGCTCCTCCTTGCCTCAAGAATCCGCAACGGCTGATGATGGGGTTCTGCACGACGAATCCATTCCGACTCAGCCAGACAGTGGGGAAATAGTACAATCAATCCCGATGCCAGTGCCATCAACCATGGATTTTGACAGCGACTCCGGGGGAGATGAGACACCTGAGATTACTTTTCTCCCTGAAGTAGGCGACAACGAAGCAGCAGAATCCACCCGCCCAACGAGACAGGAACAAGCTCCGCGCAGACATCAGCAAAGACCCCCTAGACCTCGTCCCGCCACGACTTACATTGACTGGGTGGAACCCAAGCTTGACACTACACCCGAAGCAACGCCTGACGCGGAATCCGCTCTCGTGGATAGCTCGCATGAACCCAGCCAACCATTAGCCGAATCCTACGAAACTAGGCAACCGATTCCGTCGGCAACCGAATCAAATCTGCCAACCAGCATCTATGATGAGACGGCTACTTCAGCAGAGACAAACCACGATCCATCCCATCAATCTGTTCATCAACATGAAGAGATCGATTCGCCTAGGTTTTATGCCGAAGAGCCAAAAGCAGCGAGCGAAACAAAGGCAGAGTCCACATTTAGGGTAGACGAGGAATTCAGTGAAATGGATGATGGACAGGAATCCGAACATGAATCAGTGGATTCCGCTCCAGGCGAAGAGGATTCTGCGCCCGGTGAAACCCGACGCTTGCCGCCCCGCAGACGGAATCGTAGCCGCCGACGAACCACCAATCGCCCAAACCCTGAAGCGGGGCATGACGATGGACAAGCGGCTACAGATACAGGTGGCAATGAATTTGGCGAGGAATCCAACTCGTTTGAAGGCAGTGAGAAGCCCCATTTTGACGACGAATGATCTTATCAACTGACGTTACGCACGGAATGAGTAGGGAGCGTCAACAGCAATTCTCATTATGAGGCAAAGCGTTGATGTATAACCCGTCATTCCTGCCGGGAAGCAGGACAAATCGGCAGGACAGCCGATTTGCACGGCTCCGCCGCCCGTAGGGTTCGGGACAGGGATGTTCCGAATGCATCCAGTCAC
>CAIOOA010000036.1 GCA_903859815.1 uncultured Methylococcaceae bacterium
AACGCGCTTAGCCCCAAAGTCGGGCCATGCACGGCGATCTTGTCGCGGTAATTCATCACCCAAGCCAGACGGGCGGCTTCGGTCGTGGGGAAATAGGAAGTTGTCATGGCAATGCCTTCTGCAACGAACAAGTTTTAAGTTTATTTTCCGGCTCCAACCCTGTCCGGGTCGCGGAAAACGGATTCATCATAGAACTTATTTCTTTGTTGTCAAGTTTTTTCAGCTATTTTCATTTTGGCAAAATCGTAGGGTGGGCTAGGCGCACACATCGGAAACCTTGATCCCACTCGGCGCTTTCCGTGCGCCGCAGCCCACCAAACAGGCGGCGGATTAGCAATGGTGGGCTACGGTGCGCTCAAGCTTAGCGATAAACGGAAATATGTTGAAACGCGCACCTAAGCCCACCCTACGGTCTATTCACCGCCTGAGTCAAATAGTTGGAAGACAGGGAAAGATTGGCTATTCATTGAGAAGGTTTGGCGGCTCACAATGTTTGTCAGGTGGTCAACTGACAAAGTTTACGAGCTGAGAAAGTTTTTCTGGCGGTCACCTGACAAAGTTTACGAGCTGAGAAAGTTTGTCTGGCGGTCACCTGACAAAGTTTACGGGCTGAGAATGTTTGTCTGGCGGTCACCTGACAAAGTTTACGGGCTGAGAAAGTTTGTCTGGCGGTCAACTGACAAAGTTTACGAGCTGAGAAAGTTTGTCTGGCGGTCAACTGAGTCAGTTTACCGGCTCACAATCTTTGCAGCAATTCTCATTATGAGGCAAAGCGTTGATGCACAACCCGTCATTCCTGCCGGGAAGCAGGACAAATCGGCAGGACAGCCGATTTGCAAAGCTTTGCTGCCCGAAGGGTGAGGAACAAGGATGTTCCGATTGCATCCAGTCACAGGGACGTGAAACTAGGATTTGCCAGTCATGTTTAATCAGACACTTATGCACCGACAAGTTACCATCCATGGCACTGGATTCCGGCAGTCCGTGCCGGAATGACGGCGTTTTAGCCATAATGAGAATTGCTGCAATCTTTGTCAGGGTGTTGGAGGAATTAGTTTGGGGGCTTACAATACATGAACTTGTAGCCGAAACACTTGAACCGTAGGGAATGAAATGACCAATTCATATCATTGGAAAGGCTTAATCTGGTTGATTGCCTCAATAGCGGCAGTTTTGCTTGCTGTTAAACTGCTATGGCCGGTAACGGATGGACACAAACCTTTCCCTGCGGAACCGACAAGCTCAGAAGTCCCGCAGCCCCCTTTGCCCCCGCCTGAATTCGTGGGTCGGGCGAGTTGTGCCTCGTGCCACGCCGAACAAGACAAACTTTGGCAAGGCTCGCATCACGACCTTGCCATGCAGGAAGCCAATGATCAGACGGTATTGGGCAATTTTGACAATGCGAGTTTCAAAAAAGGTGATTTGGTCTCACGGTTTTTCCGCAGGGATGGAAAGTTCATCGTGAACACGGACGGGGCGGATGGAAAACTTGCTGATTTTGAGGTCAAGTATACCTTTGGCTATACACCGCTTCAGCAGTACTTAGTCGAATTTCCCGGCGGACGCTTGCAAGCCTTGTCCATTGCCTGGGATAGCCGCCCCAAAGAGCAGGGTGGGCAACGCTGGTTCCATCTCTACCCCAACGAGACTATTACCCATACCGACGAGTTGCATTGGACGAAACTCTCGCAAAATTGGAATTATATGTGCGCGGAGTGCCATTCGACCAATTTACAAAAGAACTACGATCAAACCAGCAAAAGTTATCACACCACTTGGTCCGAAATTAATGTCTCGTGTGAAGCTTGCCACGGTCCCGGTTCAAATCATGTCGCTTGGGCCAAAGCTAAAGATAACGCTGGAGGCAAACCAGTTGACAAAAAATCCGAGCTTCCCAATAAGGGCTTGACCGTCTTACTGAATGAACGTCGCGGAGTTCAATGGGCCATGGATGCTCAAACGGGCAATGCCCGTCGAAGCACTCCACGCAACACCGATCAGGAAATCCAAACTTGTGCGCGTTGCCATGCCCGTCGCGCTCAATTATTCGCCGACTACCAACACGGTCAGCCGCTAATGAATACCCACCTGCCCTCTTTATTGCAGGAGAATCTGTATTTTGCCGATGGCCAGATAGATGGCGAGGTTTACGAGTATGGCTCAATTCTGCAAAGCAAGATGGCCCATGCAGGGGTGACTTGTAGCGACTGCCACGAACCCCATAGTTTGAAACTTCGAATGCCGGGCAACGGTGTCTGCCTGCAATGTCACGCAGAGAAGAAATACGCTGCTAACACCCATCATTTTCACCCAACAGGCTCTAATGGGTCACACTGTGTGGATTGTCACATGCCGCCAAAGAATTACATGGTTGTCGACCCCCGCCGCGACCACAGCTTCCGCATTCCCAGACCTGATTTGACGGTTAAGATTGGTGTGCCGAATGCCTGTAATGGCTGTCATTCGGACAAACAACCCACATGGGCGGCCGAACAGGTGAAGCAATGGTATGGACATGATCCCAAAGGGTTTCAGGACTATGCCGAAACCCTTCATGCCGCCCGCTCCAATGCGGTCGATGCCGAAAACAAGCTATTGGCTCTAGTGAGCGATAAAGGCCAGCCTGCCATCGCAAGGGGGACGGCGATTGCCGAATTGGGCCACCATTTGACTGAGGTTTCACTACCCACCGTGATTGAGGCATTAAACGATGAAGACCCGTTGGTTCGAGCCGCAGCCGTTGAAGCGCTGGATGCATTGTCACCGCAACAGCGGTGGCAGGTGGCCCATCCTTTATTGCGAGATCCCTCAAGGGTTGTCCGGGCGCTGACGGCGGGTACATTGGCCGGGATTGCCACCGAACAAGTTCCTGATGAAGACCAAGAAGTGTTCCAGCAAGCTATCGCTGACTATCTCGCTTCACAGCAAATGAATGCAGACGAACCCGGCGCACAAGTCAATTTGGGTAATTTTCATGCGGCAAGGAATGAGCGGATGCTGGCCGAAGCGTCTTATCGCGAGGCATTGTCTCTTAATCCAGAATGGGTGCCGGCTTATGTCAACCTTGCCGATTTTTATCGGCAATCGGGTCGGGAAGCGGAAGGGGACGCCTTACTGCGGCAGGGATTGACCCTTCTGCCAAAATCAGCGGCACTTCATCACAGCTTAGGGTTGTTGCAAGTTCGGCAAAAGCAAATGAAACCGGCTTTGGACTCACTCAAACGATCCGTTGAACTTGCTCCGAACGATGCCAGATTTGCTTATGTTTATGCAATTGCGCTGGATAGCACCGGAAAAAACCGGGAAGCGAGAACCGTGGTCGAAACGGCATTGAAACACTCGCCGGGGGATGCTGCCCTCAATCAACTAAAGCTGCAATGGGCTACCAAGCAATAGTCATGTGCCAGAAAACCGAGTCACTGACTTCACTTGGCTATCGGTGACGAGTAAAGTCAAAGTACAAGTAGACCAACCAAATCAAACCATGAAGGGTGACAATCTCCCAAAATACCCGTTGATAGTCGCCCTTGTTCTTTTTATGCCGAAAAGCCTTTTGCGATAGCAATGCCCCAGGCCATCCGCCCAACAACTCAAATAAGTGTAGGTAGATTTCAGGTATCCTCCAAGCATTCATCAAGGCCCTGCGCTTGTCGACAGCATAATAAAGGGAAGACAGCGCACTCATAAAAATATAGGAAACCAATGGGATCGGATTGCCCGTCCGCCAAATCAGGTGAAAAGACAGCAAAATGGGAGCCCCTGCCAATAATTTCAAGCCCAATACACTCCACCAAGAACCAGCATCTGTCTCGATTCCAAAACTGGCTTGGTTAATCCCGATGACAATCGCAGCACTGATTCGCCGCTGGCCTTTGGCTTCATCCTGACTGATCGGTTGATAATGGACAATGTCCCCCGTTGCAGGACGTCGGCTCAGACCTTTTCGGTAATTTTTAATCGCACTGATATGGAGAAATAAATCTTTTTCGCTGGAATCGTGACGAACAAAGCCGAAGCCTTTTTCATCATTCCACAAGACTAATTTGCCCTTAGAAGGCTCAGCCACTTTTTCTTTCCTGACTTAGGTTGAGATTGTAACGAGGGACAGTTTACCAAGAGCTTGCCCCAAAGTGGCATAGTGTAAGCCATTCTAGGGGTGATTAGCCAAACCTAACTCTTGGCTCATTGTTGCCTAAGGTCAAGCTGAGCCAAATCGACTTTCTTGGTGATTCCGCGCAGCCTTAAGTAAGCTTTATAAGACAAATGGCGCACCAGCAGCAAAGGTGGCATCTTCAGCCAGTGTGACCGGATGTACAACAACCAACGTGCGAGGCTTGCCCAAGAATTGGGATAGTCTGGATGACCATGCAAGATAGCCAAAGGAACTAGATGGTCCATGAGGGTACGAACCAGCCAGTTGGGCTTGCAACCCCATAATTCAAATTGCACAAAATCCGGTATCTTGGTGGAGAAGAATTGTTCACTATAACGCAGGCCATAGAATAGAGGGCGGGTCAAACCCAGTTGGCTTGCCCTAGGGACCAGACTTTCCCAAAAACCGGATTCTTGCCCGAAGTGGCACAGCAGCAGGTGAACATCTAACAAGTCCCTAAACCGCAAACCTTCAACCGGGTCCCCTTCAAGAAACAAATGAACCATTGAGTGCAACACCATGTCGGCAGGTGCCAAAATGCACAGTCTTGGTTCAGCTAAGGGGCGAGCCGCTTCGATCATCAAGGCAGGGTCTGGTTGCAGTCGGCTTGTCCTAGGCAACATTCGATGATGAATGTCAATTTCAGTGCCACGCTCCCTGTGTCGCAAAGGGGGGATTTCATGCATCCAGACCCGATAATAACGGTCATCATAAGGATCAATCTCGGTCTTATACCATCCCTTGGAGACTAGCTTTTCTTCCAATTCGAGGACACGATCCTCCGGTGTCAGCAAATCAACATCGGCAAACAATCTGCCGGGGGCAGATGGAAGCCCGGCCATCATATAAGCGGCACCCTTAAGCAATATCAACGGCACATCAGTTCCTTTCAATGCCCAAAGTATGCGGTTGATTTCCCAAGTGACCAAGGTTCTGCGATGTTCGATGACATTGCGGGAGGCCCGCAAATGTTCGGCAGCTTTGCTTGGAATGTTATCCAACAAGCCCATGCTGGATAAATCGGCTTCCAAACGACCTAGTAGTCGGACGCGGCGGGCGACTCGGATCAACAAGTCCCAATCGGTAAGCGGGAGGGAAGGTAGCTTTTCAGGCGATTGGATTGCCTCCAGCAACAATTGATTAGCCCTTCGAGTTTCGGAGTCCGTCTTACTCATGGCCGATCCGTGTTAGATCGTCAATGGCAGAGATGGCTTCGTACAAGTCGGAATAAACCAGAGTATGGCAATCGCAATTATTCACCATGTCGGTGACTAACCGGTAAGAAGTTTGATCCAGAACATCGTAATTGAATGAATTGGTGGCGACCATCAGGAATGCTTGGCTTTTAGGAATGGGTTCTATCCTTAGTGGTGCGTTGGCAATCCAACGCGGGAAAATTAACCACCGTGGCTTAGCCGGTTCATCCATGCGGTAGATGCTATCCTCCGGTGGCCTGACATGGGCCACGGTACCTTTGCGGGTTCCATAGAATGAAGGACCAATGATTGCGCCCGGGCTGAATTGCCTGATCACGTCTATAGATTCGTTTTTGAGTGGAATCAATCGGGGTATGGGTAATAATTGGCCGTCCTCGGGCCGCACCAAGCCAAACTCATCGGATAATAACCGCCATCCAGAATGAACCAAGGCCGTGCATAAGGTTGATTTGCCATGACCCGGCCAAGCGGGAAATAAAATAGCATTGCCATTACGCTCGACGACTGCCGAGTGCAACATTAATAGGTGATGGGCGCGGGTGGCGATGCACCAATTGATGCCCCATTCAAGAGCAGGGAATGCATGTTCGACTGGATAAGGTTGAAAGGTTAATCTGCCATCAACGGAAAACAAGGATTGAGGTCGATACCACCGTCTTAGACCCTTCGGTTTCTCGATACCAATATGGAAATCGATTATCTCATCACCTGAAGCGCACGGATAAATTGCATAAAAATGATTGACTAACTCTGATACAGAAGGAATGTCAGAATGGATTCGTACAGTAAATGATCCAAATTTAACATATAGGCCACAGTTTTTTAAATTGTCTTCCAAAACCTTTATTGACTGATCGGCAATTCTCATGAACTATTGATTTTCTCTCTCAAAACAATCAATTAGTCCAAGCTCGTTTAATCGCTGTATCGCATCGGCAATATCTAATGGGTCAAGTTCATTTTCAGTTGAAACTATTGATTCTGAAACCCATTTCATAACATATTCACTACTTGCCGAGCTGTGTGCCAGACAGTTAAGAATTTCTGTGGTAGTTTCATTAAAAACGTGAGTCTCAGTAGACGAAGGTTGATAAATGATGTAAAAATCATCAAACTCATGCGAAACAATATCCCTTGCCTCTGAAGTCAACCCGACCAGATCATGTTGCTTACATTCAAGCATAAAGTCTGACTCAAACAAGAACCTGATAGGTTATCTATAGTTTATAGTCTAAAGATTTAAAACACTATAGAAGTGCCGGCACTCACAATGACAACATTTGCATTTACCAAATTAGGATTGATAGCCCCCTTAGCCCCGCAGTAAAAATCAGAACCATCAGAAGTAACTGTAGCCTTAACACTAGAACCCGGTGTCACTGGTTTTACATCAACAGTGTTAGAAGGGGACGGGTCGCAATTAATTAAATTGCTTGGGGCTTCTAGTAAGCATTTTTGATTAATAACGAGATCTGTGGGAGGTGATATTCTGCCAGCAGTGGAACCACTATTGTCAGTCTTGTAGAAGGATAACCCATTTATAGTTGGAGCGCACCCAGATAGTGCCGCTGCGGCTGCACCACTCCGTAACGTCAGCACCACAGGGGCAATGCCCGCCGCACCGCGAATCAGGCGACGACGCCTCAAGTCGAGACCTTGTGCCTCATTGTTTGATCTGGATTCCGTAATCGGTTGGGCTTCCGTTTTGTCAGTTGATTTTCCATCGTTCATGTGTGCTACTCCCGTGACGGTAAAATAGAAAGAATTGCTTGTTTCATTGTATCAAAAAGGACAATCCAAATTTGGATGATGCTATCATTTTACCCAATTTATTTGCAAGCTTGCTGAATTGAGGTGTCCTAAGCTCATGGTATTGTCCGGTTTTGTTGGGGCTTAAGCTTGATCTTGTCAAATTATTCAATTTGTCTAGCAGCTTGGTGGCTTCTAAGCCAGTATTTAATCCTTCCTATTCAGTATCCTAGGCTTGATATCACTCATGCCTGCGATTACGGGTTGATTTGTGGAACAGGTTCTGGCATGTTGAACACCACAACCCGTTGTGGGCCAATCCCTTCAACTTTAATCGACAAACTTCATCATAAGGCTACAAACCTAGGCAATGCAAAGCAACCAAATACTCACACTCGCCTTGTCCGCACTGGACGACGGCAAAGGGAATGACATCAAAGTCATTGATGTCAGGGAAAAAACCAATATTACTGACTACATGGTCATTGCCAGCGGCACATCGGATCGGCATGTTGTGTCGCTCGCAGGCCGCGTGGTCGATAAGATGAAGGAGAACCATCTAACCCCATTGGGTGTGGAAGGTGAAAACACCGGGGAGTGGGTCTTGGTTGACCTAGGCGATGCTATCATCCATGTCATGAAACCACAAACCCGCGAATTCTATCAATTGGAAAAGCTATGGCAAGGTGATTTTACAGCACCCGTCACAGCCTCCACCAACCATTGACATGGATGTTGCTGAGTCTTTATTCGCAAGGCTAACCATTAATAGGAGAACACCATGAACTCTGCCACTAAACTGCGTTTCGGCATACTGGGCGCGGCTCGCATCAATGAACGCATGATCCCTACCATTATTCAAGCATCCAATGCCGAATTGGTCGCCATCGCCAGTCGCAGACCCGGGGCCGCTGCCGAAACCTTGGCTAAATACGCCCCTGCTCAAAAGGGCGTTCGGACTTATGACAATCTCGATGCCTTGATTGACGATCCTGAAGTCCAGGCCGTTTATTTGCCGATGTCGAATCATGAGCATGAAGAATGGGCATTGCGCGCCATACAAGCCGGCAAGCATGTGCTGGTCGAAAAACCCATGGCACTCACCGTGGTCGATATTGAAGCCATTGAATATGCGGCAAAGGAACACAATGTCACGGTGATGGAAGGCTTCATGTATCGCTTTCATCCACAGCACGGGCGGGTGAAAGAGCTGATTGACTCTGGCATCATTGGCGAAGTCCGTTCGGTGCGTTCTAGCTACTCGTTCATCATGCGCCCTGCCCGCATGTATCGGCTGGCCGAGGACGTGTCCAAAGGAGGCGGGGCGATGTGGGACATCGGTCCCTATGCGATTCATTCCGCCCGCTGGTGTTTCGACGTGCCGCCCGTTGCCGTGACCGCCATCGCCAAATTTGTCGAAAGCGGTGCTGACATTACCACCAGTGGTGTGATTGATTTTGGCGATGGCAAACATGCGCATTTCGATGTCAGTTTTGAGTGGGCTAGGCAATCCATTTATGAGGTGACCGGGACCAAAGGCGGGGTGAAATGCCATGCCGCATGGCGTCTACCCGACGATGTACCGGTGATTTCTTGGTGGACCGAAGACGGCCAGTGCGGAGAGGAAAAACTGCCCGTGGCCGATCATTTCGTGTTGGAGGTCGAGCATTTCAGCGATTGCGCCTTGAATGGCAAAGCCCCTTTGCTTGGCTTTGAAGATGCCAAAGCCAACTGCCGGACGATAGAAGCCGTGTTGCAATCGGCAGCCATTGGGCAAGCGGTGTTATTGGCGGGTTGATACAATCCCTCTCATGACACTGAAGGGAACCTCGAAAAACCCCGCACTTCGACAAGCTCAGTGCGAAAGCTAAGCTCAGTGTAAACGGTAATCTTGTAATCAATAGGTTACATTCGTGGTGAGCTTGTCGAAACCTGAACGTAACCTGTTTTTCGAGGTTCCCTGTAGTATGCGGTATGTAGCCATCGGGTTAGTTGGGAATTTAGGCTAATTTAATCGAGGCCATGAATAAAATCGCACCTACTCATGGCCCCTAGCAGCGCTTTATTCTTGCCGCCCGAGATTCTGACTGTTAGTTTCCGCGCATCTATCTCGAACAGCCTGCAACACTCGAAATGCGCAACCGACCAAGTCCTTCTCGACTTCATGCTCCCAAAACCTCAGAGCCAACCACCCTTGTGCAGATAATGCAGAATTGGCTGCCAAGTCACGGACGATGTTTTTGGTGAACTTGTTCACCCAAAAACCTTGGTTGGACCGCGGCACTTTGCCATGCAAAGGGCAGCCATGCCAAAAGCAACCATCGACAAAAACCGCCACCTTGGCGGACGGGAAAACCAAATCGGGTTTGCCAGGGAGTTTGTTTTTCAATCGGTAACGCAAACCCGCCGTCCATAGGGCTTTCCTCAATAGCATTTCAGGTGAGGTTTCTGTGGAGCGAATCCGGCTCATCAACCAACTGCGCTCTTCGGGGGAAAGCCTATCTACCATGGCTAGAAAAGCCCACTACTAGCCCTCGTATACTTCATCTTGGGTAATGACAGCGAGTACCCAAGAGAAATGGCCTTCAGTGATTTTAGACCCACAATACCCACATACGCCGGTTTGCCCTACTTTGTCGGCAGGCGCCCCACAGGAAGGGCAGGATTTCAAATCATACTCGTTGTCGATTTTTTTAACCCCGGCAGTACGGATAAAAGTCCAATATTCACTGAATTGTCGAGGTTTTTTGATTGAGCCACCGATAACTTGTCCCCGCTTGTCGATAGTATAGTCCAAACAGGAGGCAAATACTCTGACCGTCAAGGAATCGTAGAATTTGTCCAAATCAATCCGTGATATTTCTATCATCTGGATATTAATGTTTTCCAAACTATTCTGCCAGCCCAATCTTGCATATTCATCCATCCAGAAACCATTAGATTCATAAAGCCTGTCGGAAACCAAATGCCGGGCTTTATTCCATTCCCCTTTACTCCAAGCGGCGTAGGTTGCAAGGAAATAAGGCTTGACCACCTGTTCGCTGAATTGAGTAAAAAATGAATACCAATCACTCAGTTCATGCTTTTGCAAAAATTCATTCTCATAGATTTTCAGGCCAGCTTGGATGTAAGTGGGAAAGTCGGTTCCAACTTCCTCGACATAACCTCCCGGGTCTTCAGTTTGGAATTGTTGGCTATCGATGATGTCGATTTTAACCACCTGCCATTGCTGTTCGCCAGCTTGGATAAAGGAATGACAATATTGACATTCGCCAGCGTCGGTAAAGTCAGCAGGTGCGCCACAAGAAGGGCAGGACAAAGTCCGCATTTGCTCGGGTTGCGGTGATAGCAATCCAGCCTTCCGCCCAAACAACCAAGCTTCCCGATTGATTAGTCGTACTTTTTCCTTAGTCTTGAGGTAATGAAGGGTCAGGTTCGATTCGAATTCAATCAATATGTTATTGGTACGCTCCCAATCCATAATATTAATGATTTTGGCTTTGCCAATCACAATATCCCGAATGCTTTGCTGCCGATAAAATACGTTATGACTTGTTTGGTCCACGATGACTTTGGATATAAAAGGCATCAGTAAGCTGAATTTGTCAGTCCCTCTAAACGAGTAGAATTTATGATATAATAGACAAACAAAGTCAATGAACAATACTTTTGAAAAGTTTGGATCATGTTCCTTCAATGTTTGAATTTTATTATCCAAATCGATATTCAATCGATCCAAAATTTCGGGTTGTTTGGCTCTTATTGCATTTTCTTTCCCCGAATAGGATCTTTGAGATAATAGCCGCAGTAAAATATAAATGACAATGATTAAAAAAACAATTTCAACTAAAGTAGTTGGTTGACTATCGGAATAATAGACGGGATTGCTGTTATAGCTTGGGATGCCATAGCCTGAACGCGGAGGGGTGGAATAACCATAGTTCGATGAACCGCCCCAAGCTCCTCCACTTGACCGACTGGAACTACCCCCGCCCCAACTGCTGCCTCCACTCGACCGGCTCGAACTGCCACCGCCACTGGACCGACTGGAACTGCCCCCGGATGACCCTCCGCTATAGGAGTGCCCCCCACCCATTCGGGCTTGGGCTTCGTTTAGTGAAAACAGCGTCAGAAAAACAGCCAAAAAAATGAAAAATAAGCAACGGCAAAATGAGCTTCGCTGATTTTCTTTCATAAGTCTATTTCCAAATGATCCGGCAATTCATTCATATCATTCTCAACTTGAGGAATATACCGACTGAATGCAACAGACAAGCTTTCAAGTTTGGTAACAAAATGATGGGCTGGATTGTTGGCCTCGAATACTCCTTGAAAATCTTGTCGAATTCTTTCCCATTCACCCGGAGGAATGGCTGGTTCCACTCCGCGGTCTGGCAGGATTATAATTTGCTTTTCCCAAACTGCGAGGAATATCAATACCCCGGTTTTATCCATAGTATGATGAATACCCCCTTTTTGGAAACTAGCCCTTGCCATGATTTCAGCCGATTTTCGCAAACGTTTTTGGCCTACCTCGAATCTGAGCAAGGCAGGTATGCCGCCGACCAATAATGCACCCATGATAAAGCTGAAAACCGTGCCGGTGTAAACAATCCAATCAGCATAAAAATCATTGGAAAATCTGAAATAAGTTAATGCTACGAAAGCCAGTGCCGACCCGGTGGCCAAAGGGTATTCCGCATAGCCATGAACTCGGGACTTGATGATGACCACCACTTCAACATGGGATTGGCTTTCAATTTGGGCAATGGCCTGAGCAATTTTGCCACGAATTTCATCGTTGAAATAATTTGACATAAGTTTTTCACGCTTCTTAGCCATCCAGCAAAGCTTGGATGAATCAGGTTTATTGATCAGGCAGTTGAATGGTGTATCTCCGTCACCTCATACAATAGATTCGGCTATTGTTTGACAAATATAAGCTTATCGGTGTCAAAACCATAAGATTTCGCCTTGGATACAAGCTTTTCCAGCACAGAATCGGGTAATTTAGGTGTGCGGGACAGTATCCACAGATAAGATAAATCAGGGCCGGAAACCAGCGCATAACCGTAGTCGTCATCCAAGCTAATGATGTTATAAGCACCATAAAAGGGGCCGAAAAACGAGACTTTAAGCCGGCCTTCAGTCGGTTTACCGATAAAAAAGGCTTTACCTTCGGCTTCTTCCCAATGTTTCTTGACTGGGTCATACCCTCGGTTAAGCACTCTCAACCCCCCATCTTCACGCTGACTATATTGAGCGCTGATCTGCTCCAAACCCGTCTCAAATGAATTTTTCAAGCGGGCTATTTCATACCAGGTACCCAGGTAGCGATTGGCGTTGAAATTATCCACAGCTTTGATGTGGTCTGGAATACCAACACAGCCCGTTATCAACAGGCTTAGTGTCGCGCAAATGATAATTTGCCTTATCAGCTTTATAGTCATTTTATAAAACTGCCTCAAAGCCTTCGAATTCAGGATGAGCCAAGTAAACGCCTTTGGCAGTTCCCGCATTGGCGTGTGCTTTGCGGAATGCCTCGGAATGTGTCCATGCCTCGAAAGCTTCACGAGAATCCCAGATGGAGTGAGAGGCAAACAAAGTGTATTCTTCGTTACTAGCTCCTTGCAGCAGATGAAATTCCTTAAAACCTGGAACCTCGTCTAGGTACGATTCTCGATTTTTCCAAATTGTGATGAAATCATTTTCCCGGTTTGGGGCTATTTTAAAACGATTCATGGCTATGAACATAATGATTCCTGTTAAAGTTAGGGATGATGAAATAATGCTATCTTAGACGATAGGGACGAAAACATTGATAAATGCCAAGCTTGATATGAATAAAGCCAATCTGCCTATTCTTCCTTTTTACCCTCTTCAACCATATTGATGACCAAAAGGCCAGCAAACCCCGCTAATGACCCATTGACAAATATCCAATAAGGGAGCGTAATCAAGCCCAACCCCGGCAGCTTGGCTCCCGTGACCATGGAGAACGCCACGGCGGCGAGCGCCGACAAAACCGTGCCAATAGCCCCCACATTGAACCCGTAAAAAAAACCCCTTTCGCCCGCGATGCGAGCCGCAGTGTATCCCGAAACGAAACAAGTGGCTATCCCCAACATTTGACTGACGGCGAACATCGCACCGCCCTCGCCCATGTCCAAGCTATTTTTCAGTAACGGCAAAATCAAAATGTGTACTGCATAAATCATGGCAAAAACCAAAGTCCCAATCAAAATTGCCTTTGGATTGACAGTATTCATGGCCGATTTATCGTTGAAAAGTAATGGCATTTTGATCAAGTTCGCGAAAACAAGGTTTAACTATATAAATTGTACAGCTTCAATCCATCAACTGTTGAACAATATCAGGCCGAGATGACAAGTTTGCGCATTTCCATAGCATGATGCGGCGGCTACCCCGATAAAATTGAGTGTAGTACGCCCCGTCCTCGCTCATTGGACTATCGGGCTTCCTAATCATCACCACATAGCCTTGACTATTTGATCTAATCCACTCCAATAAAATCTGTTTATCGTAAATTTCGGTCAAGGGGTAAGGCAAGCGCCCAATGAAGTTCAAGTCTCCACTATATTTTTTCCAATGCGCGATGGGAATCCCTTGACTTTCCAACTCAGCTAATTTGTCAGCGAAAGTCTGCATCGAAAAATAGGGCCAGCCCACTTGCAGGAAGACCAAATGTGCGCTCAACATCAATCCGAACATGGACCAAGCGACACTGCGCACACCCGCTAACGGAGTGAATGGGCGAAATGCCAACACGGCAATGCCAATCCCTAAAATGAAAAGAGGAATGGTTTGAGGGGTTTTCCCGGCTATTTCAGCCGCCTCCCTAGGTGTTAGCATCAAACCAACTGTGGGTGGCAGTAACGAAAGCAAAGCCAAGAGAATGGTGATAATGACAAGAGGGGTTTGATCTTTGCGCTTGATTGGCTCGTTTGACAATGACAGCGCTCGACCAGCGATCAAGGCCAAAGCTGGAAACATAGGCAGGAGATAGTGAATCTGTTTGGCGCTAATCAAAGAAAACAAAACCAGTGCTGACAAGCTTTGCACCACGCAAAACCGAACCCCTGAGTCAAGCATTAGGCCGCTGACCGACCTCCACAGAGGAGGCCACACAATCCAAGGCAGGCAGGTTAAAGGCAATACTGCAAAGTACCACCAAAATGGACGGCTATGCGCAAACGAGTGACTGATGCGCCCCGCCGTTTGCCCCCACAAAAGCATTCTTTGGTAGTCTTCGCCTCCGGCAAACCCGGCAGGTATGGCCCAAGCCAAGGCAATTGCCGCAGCCAACAACACGCTCCCCGTTAAGCTGAAAAACCACGCCCGCCAGCCAGATTGCGGTTTTGTTTCAATCCACCAAGGAGCAAGCAACGCAACAGGCAAAATCATCATGAATAACGCCGGGCCTTTTGACAAAATGCCTCCGCCCATGGCAACAGCCGTCAGCAACCAACCAAACAATGGCCTGTCTCGTGAAGCATGGATGATCCCCGACAGCGCGAGCAAAGCAAAAAAAGCAGTCAACATGTCATACAGCGTGAGCGTGGTCCATAGTGCCCATATCGGCAAGGCGAGCAAAATCAAAGGAGCCATGGCTGCGCTAGTCTTGTCATCCGGCCACAATTGACGGGCAAGCTTAACCGTCATTATCAGATTGCCGAGCGCGAACAGCGGGGCGACTAGCCGTGCATTCCCTTCGCAGACACCCAACAAATACCAAGAAAGGTGTATGCACCATTGCAGCATTGGCGGTTTGTGGCTATAAGGAAGGCCGTTCAGATGAGGCACCAAGAAGTCGCCACGCTGCCACATTTCCCAGGCGACGGACACGGCTCGGGTTTCATCAATCGGCATCAACGGGCGGCAAGCCAGCCCCACCAGCACCAAGAAAAACCAGATCAGGATATAGTCTTTGGGGGAAAAGCGTGATTGCATGATCCTGTCGAGTTATAGGATGCTTTCGCTGTTAAATTTGGCTGGACTTTCTTGAGTAATAAATTATTGAGAAGTGAGCATTATATTGGATTATCACAAATTGCCGCCAGTTCATAACGATATCCTCAAATCATCGTAAGTTCCTTTCTATGGACTCAATCTCCCAGGCTTCGCACTGTAACGACCTGTTTTGCAACCACATCACCCCAAACATGTCCACAATCCCAACCCAGAGCCGATTCCATGTACCGTAGTTGGACTTGCCGTGCAGGCGAGGGCGATGATTCACTTCAACAGAAACCACGCCCCCACCGTTTCGTTGGACTAATGCGGGTAAAAACCGATGCATGTGATCGAAGCAAGGCAGTGACAAATACAATTCACGCGGGAACACTTTCAAACCACATCCAGTATCCGGGGTATGGTCGCCTAACAAATTTCCTCGCACCGCATTGGCAAAACGGGAGGTCAGCTTGCGCCAGTCAGTGTCGCAACGGTGCTTGCGGTAGCCAACCACCATGGATTTCGGATTTCCTTTAAGTAATTTCGACAGTTCATCCAACAATCTGGGTATGTCTGCGGGGTCGTTTTGACCATCCCCGTCCAATGTGGCGATGGTCATCCCCTTGGCAGCACGAATTCCCGTCATCAATGCCGCACTTTGTCCACTGGCATGATGATGGTGCAGCACACGCAAACGATGAAATTCATGGCAAAGCTCCCTCAATTTTTGCAGAGTGCCATCGGTACTGCCATCATCCACATAAATGATTTCATAGTCTCCAATACGCTCTAACGATTGGGAAATTTCTCTCACCAATAGGCCAAGGTTCTCTGCTTCATTGCGCACGGGTACGACAACCGATAGTTCCATGGCGGCACAAGCCATCAACAATCAGCCATTCACTTAGAGTTTGCCTGTGAAGGTGACACCCAGTTCGCCAGGAATGATTTTTCCAAGGACTATCGGCTGTTCGCCAGCCACTCGCAAGGCTTCGATTGCGGCGGATTCGGCATCGGCTGGCAAGACGATGATCATCCCAATGCCACAATTGAAGGTGCGGAGCATTTCTGCCTCTTCCACGTCGCCTTCTAGCATCAACCACTCGAAAATTGTCGGCAGTTTCCAAGCATCCAAGTCAATCAGCGCATGGCAATGGGCTCCCAACACCCTAGGCAAGTTTTCGGTGATGCCTCCGCCTGTGATATGGGCCAAGGCATGAATCGGCAAAGATTTGATTAACGAGAGCAATGGTTTGACATAAATGCGCGTGGGTTCCAACAACCAGTTGCCGATGGGCTTTCCATCTAAATTATCGTGCAAGCTTGCCTTGGCTCGTTCCAAGACTTTGCGGATCAGCGAATAGCCATTGGAATGGGGTCCGGAAGAAGGCAAGCCCAAAATCACATCCCCAGCTTGGACTTGACTTCCATCCAAAATTTCGTTTTTTTCCACCACGCCGACGCAAAACCCCGCCAAGTCGTATTCACCTGCCCGGTACATGCCGGGCATTTCGGCGGTTTCCCCACCGACCAAGGCACAACCCGCCAATTCGCAGCCGCGCCCTATCCCTTCGACGACGGCGGCGGCAATGTCCACATCCAATTTGCCAGTGGCGTAATAATCCAAGAAAAACAGAGGCTCCGCCCCCTGTACGACGATGTCATTGACACACATGGCGACCAAATCAATGCCTACGCCTTGATGACGCCCGGATTCGATGGCCAGCTTCAACTTGGTGCCCACGCCGTCGGTGCCTGCCACCAGCACCGGATGTTTGTAACGATCCACTGGCAACTCAAACAATGAGCCGAATCCGCCAAGCCCCGCCAAAACACCTGGAATCTTGGTCCTTGCGGCCACTGGTTTGATGCGTTCCACCAATGTATTGCCGGCTTTGATGTCAACGCCAGCACTCTTGTAACTGAGACCCTGCTCGCTGGTCTTATTCAATGACGCTACCTCTCTGTTGCTCAAAATAAGGATGGGTGGTGTTCGGGCATTCCAAATTAATGGAGTGTATTGCCCTTTGCCGTCTATGTGCTATTGTACAGTGCTATTGATTCGACGGCTTGCGAAATGGTGAGTGATCGTGGAAGCTAGGCATATCCCCAACTTAATAACAATATTTAGAATTTTGCTGGTCTATCCAGTCAATTATTTTATGCTTAACCGCCAATTTGGCCTAGCCTTGGGTTTGTTCATCCTGGCAGGCTTGTCGGACGGTTTGGATGGCTTCTTAGCCAAACATTATCATTGGCAAAGCCGTCTGGGCTCATACCTTGACCCCTTGGCTGACAAATTGCTTTTGGTGTCGAGCTTTCTTAGCCTGACGTGGATCGGTTTGGTGCCCGTTTGGCTGACTTCCACCGTAGTGCTGCGCGACGTGATCATCCTTTCCGGGGCAATCGCCTATTATTTCCTGCTCAAGCCTTTTGAGGGTCAGCCCCATTGGACAAGCAAAGTTAACACGTTTTTTCAATTACTCTTGGTAGTTTCAGTGCTGTTTAGCGAAGGGGTGCGGCCACTTGCGAATGGTTTGATATTCTCACTGACCCTCGTCGTGCTTGTCACCAGCCTAACGAGTGGGGTGATATATGTCCGCGTGTGGGGTAGCAGTTATTGGCGCGAATCCAAACTTCCCAGCTAAGTGGTTTTCTTGCATGAAACTCGGTCGACCCGTCAATAAACTTTCTTTCGGCAAATTATTATTCAAAGCCCTTTTATTGGGTGTTTTGCTGATGGTCGGACTCATCCTCGCCTTACGCTGGATTCCGCCCCCCACCAGTGCATTTATGTTAAGGGCAGAGTTTGAAGCTTGGCGTGAAGGCAGGCAAGACTTCACACTGCGCCAGCAATGGGTCGACATGGCGTCTATTTCACCTGTTGCGGGACAAGCAGTGCTGGCTGCCGAAGACCAGTCTTTCATCCAACATCATGGCTTTAATTTTGAAGCCATGATCCAAGCCTTCAAGCGCAATCAACACAGCAAGCGCATCCGGGGTGGTAGCACCATCAGCCAGCAAACGGCGAAAAACCTTTTCCTTTACCCGCAACGCAATTTGTTTCGCAAGGGATTGGAGGCGATTTTGACTGTTTTACTGGAGTTATTGTGGTCAAAGAACAGGTTATTGGAAGTCTATCTCAACATCGTCCAGTTTGGTGACGGCATTTATGGAGTCGAAGCGGCGAGCCAAGCCTACTTTGGCAAACCTGCCATCCGGCTTCAACCCGGCGAAGCGGCATTGTTGGTGGCCGTGCTTCCCAATCCGCTAAAACTTAAAGTGGACAAGCCATCTTCCTATGTGCTGAAACGGAGGGATTGGATATTAAAGCAGATGCGTCAGTTGGGGGAAGAATATTATCCCCGAGAACTACAATCCCATGCCGGCAAACCGGAAGGCTGGACTTGACTCGCCCTAAGCGAAGCCGAACTTGCCCTGAGCGAAGCCGAAGGGGTGGGCTTGAACCTTCCCGGTTTCCGTCCTGCCTGCTTCCAAGAATGTAATTATATTCCCATGTTACTCAAGGTCATCATGACTTCGTTGAGGATGCCCGTGATGCTGGGATGCTCCACTTCAAAATGGACTATGGCTTCTTTCACATCTTCGACCAAATCCTGATGTTCCTCGCTAACCCCTGAATAATCCACATACTGTTCAATGTTATCGACCAGATTGGTTAAACGTTCCTTAGCCTCAGGGTTGTCAAGACGCTCCCCTTCCTCGCGCAATGCGCCTATTGCTTCGTTGATTTTTTGTTCGCTCATGGCATTCGCTAACTCATTTAAGTGAAAGATTTCATGAATCCGCTTATCGTAACATGATTTGCCGAACGAAAAGGGCTTTGGCGTTTGCCGGGTGCAATTAAATGTGATGCATGAGTCCAAGTCTTGCCTAACAAGGGCGTGTTCAGGCAGGGCAAGACCCGCACTTACATCGTCACCCCCATTGTCCATGCAAATAACTTTTTCGTGGAAAGTCAAAGCAACATTGGCGAGAAAGGCTGGTCGATACTATAATTCTAGGGTCTGCTGAAAAGCGGCGGAATTTCCTTAAAGAACCAGTTACAGTTCGCAGGAAGCGACCAACCTGGCACGAGGAACCTATTAAACCAAGCTTATGAAATTTAAAAGAGGAAAAACAATGAAGAAGAATTTTTCTGTAGTCGGAACCATCATCGCTGGTGCATTTCTAGCAGGTTTTGCTCAATCGGCATTGGCGGAAGTTGATATCGCCGCTGGCGAGAAAATTTATCAGCGTCAACGCTGTGAAACCTGTCATGGCGGAAACTTGCAGGGTTCTGCTGCGTTTCCAAACTTGCTGACCAGCCCAAAAACCGCCACTCTGGAAGAGTTCAAAAAGATCGTATTGGAAGGCAAAAGCGCAATGCCTGCCTTTGCGGCCAATAAGACTGTCGCCGAGGGCATAGATAATTTGTATGCTTTCGTTGTCAGCAAGAAACCTAAGTAATACTGTTTATCTTTGAACCCTCGGCCCAAACTGGACCGGGGGTTTTTTATGCCACTACCTTTCCAGTCTTTATTCCAACGACAGGATAAAATCCCACATTGCCTCATCCACTGGCATGACCGAGAGGCGATTTCCCTTTCTAACCAAGGCTAAACCGGACAGTTCCGGCTTGCCCTTGAGTTCAGCCAATGCAATGGGGCGCGTCAACTTGCGCACAAATTGAACATCCACCATGTACCAGCGGGGATTGTCCAATTGACTGGACGGATCAAAATGTTTGTGTTGGGGGTCGAAAGCGGTAGGGTCGGGATAAGCTTCCCTGGCTATGCGGGCTATGCCTACGATGGCAGGCATTTCACAGTTGGAGTGGTAAATGAAAACCCAATCGTCGGTTTTCATCTCATCCCTAATCATGTTGCGAGCTTGATAATTTCGCACCCCATCCCAAGGTTCGGTCTGATTAGGGCGGCTAGCCAAGTCATCAATTCCGAACTCACCCGGTTCTGTCTTCATTAACCAGTGTTTCATGTTGGTGCTTCTTTCTTTGAAGTGGGGGTGCTCTCCGCCTGCGCCGTGGCTCGCTTTCGCCCTTGAACCGTAGGTTCAGGTGGGAGGTGCAG
>CAIOOA010000037.1 GCA_903859815.1 uncultured Methylococcaceae bacterium
CCATGACACCGCAAAAGACCCCATTTTCAACTATGCCAACCGAACCGCATTGAGCCTGTTTGGAATGGATTGGGATAGCATGACCGCTTTGCCTTCGCGCAAGTCCGCCGAGCCGGTGGCGCAAGAAGATCGCCAGCGCATCCTTGAGCAAGTCGAAAAGCATGGGTTTGTTGATAATTACAGCGGCATACGGATAGGCAGGCACGGCAGACGGTTTTTCATTGAAGGTGCGGTGGTTTGGAACGTCATTGAGCCTAGGACGGGCGCTTACAAGGGTCAGGCAGCGATGTTGAAGAACTGGAATTTTCTGTGATGGGGGAGGGGACCAGGAAACAGAGCAATCGCATGAAGCAATTCAAATCGTCAAAAAGGAAAAAAGCACCGTCATTCCGATCAGGGATGTCGGAATCCTTCGTCCAGGGATGGCAAACTCTCCCAACGGACAAGGGTTTGTGGCTTACCTGCAATCTAGATTCCAGCAATCCATGCCGGAATGACGAGGTTTTAGCCTTCATGCGATTGCTCTGGTCAATTCAAGCCGTCCAAACAGTTCGACAATGCTTGACCAAAGTATCACTTGACAGGCATTACTTAGAATAATCCCTTTCTGATGTTTTCGGTTGACAAATATCGTTCAAGTTCATTGAGACTATCAAAAAACGACTAAACTCATGGCTGAGACAATATCGTGCCCGTTGCGAAGGCAAGAGCGGCGGCGGCGGTAAAGATATTCGCATGCGCTGTCACCTTTTCTGATTGCGCCTGAGTCAGCGCGTTTTCGGCATTGGCCACATCGGTATAAGTCCCGACACCTTGGCGGTAGGTGTCCAGTGCCGCATCATAGGCCGTTTGGGACGCTTCGGTCAGCACCTTCGCCGCCGTGTATTCTGCAAACCCGGTTTGAAGCGAGTCGTAGGCATCGGTCACTTGCTGGGCGGCGGCGTTTTTGGCTTGATCCAATGCCATTTCGGCAGCGGCTATTTCCGAACGGGCGGTTGCAACCCGCGTGTCACGCGCACCGCCGTCGAACAAGGGCCATTCCAGTTTCAACAGGATATTGGCCCCTGGCCGGTAGACGGAATAGTAAGGGCTCCCATTAGTGCTAAACCCCCCTATGTTTTCATAGGCTTGCGCCATCAAGCTGACGGTTGGGTAATAGCTCGCATCGGCACTTTTCAAGCTTGCTTCGGCGGCTTTTATCTTTCCCAACGCGGCGATAATGTCGGGACGGTTGGCCAAGGCATCTTGAAACAGTTGATCGATACTGCCCGAAGTCTCCGTCGGCAGGGCGAGGTCCGAACTGTCCGCCACTTCGAGGGCAGTTTTCGGGTGAATGCCAATGCTGGCGATCAGTGCGGCATAGGCGGCGTGTTCGGCACCTTTGGCTCGTTCCAAGTTGAATTGGGCTTTGGCGGTTTGCTGGTTGGACTGAGCAAGCTCGACGACCGTTGCCAGTCCATTGGCTCTTCGCATTTCGCTGGCATCCTGGACGATTTTGGCAGTTTTCAAGGCTTGTTCCGCCACTTGCAGGCGGGCGCGTGCCGCGCCTAGGGCAAAATATTCCCGGCAGACCGCATAGATGATTTTGTGGTGAACGCCGGTGAAAGAGACATTGGCAACGAAAGAATTAGCCCGCGCTGCCGCCTCGATCCCTTCCCGCCGCCCGAAATCGAAGAGTAGCCATTTCGCCACTAGCGATGGAATCAGTTCGCGGGTGTCGGTGGTGAAATAGCCGTTCGGATTGAGGTACTTCGGAATCGCCAGCGGTGTTGTTTGAAAACCGCTGATAATTTCGGCCGAGATTTGGGGGAGATAGGTGCTTTCCACCAAGCCGACCCCGAGGGCGGCTTGCCTTGCCCTCTCCCATGCCTCGCGGGTTTCAGGGTTATTACGTTGGGCGATGTCGATCAAAGCGGCAAGATCATAGCGACGGGCGCGATCAACGCCAACCGCATTGCCCTTAACCCAGTGAGCTTCGGGAAACTCAGCCATCCCATAATCTGCCGCCTTAGCTGAAGGACTGAGCGAGGGAGATTCGGTATAGCCTGGATTTGATGTCGCCGATGGGACGGCTGTCGGCAGGGGTGGTTTTACCGACCGGTGAGGAACAACCCAAGGCTGTTCTGGCGCACTGGGGGCCAGCGCCAGTCTATCCTTGACGCAGCCCGCGAGAGCCATTGCGACCGACAAGACGAGCGTTCGATAGCACTTCAAAATAGGGTCACGCCCTAACGGATAAGACATTTTCGATTTCCGAGTGCAGCAGAAGACGAGCTTCGTGTGCTATGCGATGGGAT
Source organism: uncultured Methylococcaceae bacterium (assembly GCA_903859815.1). Classification (GTDB taxonomy): domain Bacteria; phylum Pseudomonadota; class Gammaproteobacteria; order Methylococcales; family Methylococcaceae; genus Methylumidiphilus. Next base: position 2,298 of record CAIOOA010000037.1, read on the forward strand.
AAAGATAAATCGGTTGGATGCCTCTCTAAGGCAACATCAAAACCTGGCAAAGGAGTTGATGGCAACCCTGCCGTCAGCCTTTCAGCATAACCCACAAACCACGCTGAAGCGGCCTCATCCTGCGCCGTTATGGCCTCGTTCCAGTCATGCCCGGGTTGCACTTGATTGACCACCGTGAAAGTGGCGCCGACTAGACGGTCTAAAGAATTGAGGGACACCCCTTCGGGTTGGCCCTGCCATGTGTGAGTTGGCAAAGTTTCCGGCTCAAACGCGGCGATGCCGGTAAAGTGACGGGCTTCCCCTAAGGCACGGGCAATGGTCAAGCGATCACCCTGACGCATGTGTGCCTTATCTGCGAGAAGCTGTCCTAGCCCGCGCAGTACCGCCGCCACGGACAATCTAGCCCGTTCATTGGCACTGACGGGCCAAACCACACTGAATATTAAGGACATCAGCAGATTTCCCAGCAGTATGCCGGCTACGCGATCCCGCAACACGGTGAGTTCTGCCGCATTCGGATAATCGGCGTAAGGCGTGTAGTCATGCAGGACACCCATGAAGAAGGCGAAGGCGATCTGCATCCCGGCGTAAGAAAGGCGGGCGCTGCTAGTCGCCACCCAAGCGCAAGGGACGGCGACGGCAAAGACCAGCAGGCAAAGCTGGCCAATATCGTCCATTAAGGGAAATATAAACACGATGCAAATCGCGGCGACAAGCCCGCCAATCAGTGCGCCGGCCATGCGCAGCGTTAGTTTGTGCAGGGTCTCGCCAAGACTCCCGAGAGCGACGAAGAAACAGGTTGTGACTGAGGTTCTGATGCCTTGCCAATCCATTGCGCTATAGAAGACATAAGCAGCCATGATGGCAAGGGTAGTCTTAAGGGCAAACCGAACATGGGCGGGATTGCTGAAAGCATCCTCAACAAACAGCGATTTAGCCTTATGTTCGCCCGGTGTGCCGGTGACAGTTTGGCGTTGGGAAATGCCTTCGCTCAAACGAGCCAAGCTATTTGCCATGGCGACGATGACGGGTCTGGTTTGGGGGGAAAGACCCTGCAAGATTTCGTACGCAGGCATTGGGTCATCCCCCTCCTGATGCCCGTCGGATGCGAGCGCTGCGGCACATTGTTCGCAACCCTCGGCAAGGGGCGCAAGTGCGTCGGCTGGCGTGTCGGCTGGCAATAGCCGATATAGTGCCAACAATTCGACAAGGGTCTCGATGAGTCGAGTGTCCGACCCGGCCCGGCCGCGCAAATCCGAATTGAACAGGCCAGCCCGGTGGCGCAATTCGACTAACTTGACCGCCTCTGCCTGTTGCCTGGACAGTGGCATAAGCGAACCCCCGCGCAACGCCTTGGCGAGGTCTGCGAGCAAGCGAAGGGCCGTTCGCCGTGCCAGGGTTGCAGGATTATCGCCAATTAGCAGGTTCACTAAGGCCGTGACGGTGCTTGGAACCACGACGACCACCCAAAGCCAAAGGATCAGCCGGGTCAGCGCCTCAAGGCTGGGAATGCCGTCGATGAGCGTTTGCGACAGCACTAAGACGAAACTCGCCAGAAAGGCGAGGGGGCCCAACTTAGTGGTACGCATCAGGAAGATGCCGACAAAGGTGCTTAAAGCCATCAAGCCCAGGCGAAGCGCAGGCTCTGAGGCATCGAGCATATAGAATAGGAGCGACAACGCAATTGCAATGGTTGTCGCCAAAACCCCGACCAAGCCAGTCAATAGGGTGCTCGTGGACTCTTCCTGGCTGCACACGAAAACGAGGTAGGCCATGTACGCTGGCAAGGGAATCTGGTACTTCATTGCGATCCAGACGACCACGGCACAGTTCCCTGCGATGCGCAACACAGCGGCAAGACGCCCTGGCCTGGGGGTCAACTCTTCGCGCAACAAAGCCATGAAGGAGGAAGGCATCGTCTCCGCCAGTCTATTTGGCATCACCGGGCCGCACCAAGATCGAAGCCGTCGCCCCGATCCGCATTGCTGACGCGGGTGGGTTGTCCAACCGGATGCGCACGGGGAAGCGTTGAGCCACCACGACCCAACTTAACGTTCTTCCCACGGCTGGCAGTGAAGGCCCACCGCTATCTATTGGCCGAACGCCCCAGCCTAGGCTATCCACATGACCTTTTATCGGCCGATTATTGTCGGACATCAACCAGACAGTGGCCGGGGCACCAACGGGAATCTGTGGCAATTCGGTTTCGCGGAAATTGCCGACGGCATACCACGCATCGGTTTTAATCAAGGTGAACATGGGGCGGCCTATGGCCGCGTAAGCACCTTCGCCACTATCTTGGCCCACCACCAAGCCGTCGAAGGGGGCGCGGATTTTGGTGTTGCGTAGGTCCCGCTCGGCCAAGGCGACGGAAGCCTGTGCGCCGTTCAGTTGCGCCGCCAGACTGTCCGTATCGCCTATCGCTTGACGGGCTTGCCGTGCCTGTTGGGTGGATGCGGTCAGCGCGGTTTCGGCGTTTCGTAGATTGGTTCTGGCTTCATCGACTTGCTGGGTTGTGACATAACCTTTTTCCAGCAGCGGCTCGAGTCTTGCGACCGTCTCGCGGGCCAAGGCAAGCTGGGACCGGGCACGGCCAACTTGGGTCGCGACCGCATCGGCACCGGTGGACTGTGAATCGACTTGACGGGTGGTTAGGGCAATCTGTGCCTGCAACGCCGCCACTTGGGCGCGGGCTTGGCGCACCCGCAACTCGAAAGGTTCAGGCTCGATCTCCACCAGGAGGTCGCCCTTGGCGACCCGCTGATTGTCCCGGACATGCAGCCGGGAGATATGGCCGCTGACATCCGGCGCGATGCCGACGGTATCGGCATATAGGAAGGCATCATGGGTTCTCGGCTGCTGGTCGATGCGTTGGACCGTGTAGGTCCCAAGCCATACCGCCGCTGTGATGACGGCTAGCGCGACCAATCGACCCGTCCAAGACCGATAGTTTTGTTTCGCGCCATCGCTGAAAACGGCGGCGGCGAGCCGTGACCACCAAGTGCGGAGATTTTCTAGGATTTGCGAGGCCATGTTTAACCCAGCCAGAGCAGCCAAGCGGCGAAGGCAAAAGCGGCGGTCATGGCTAGATAAACCAAAAACGGCGCGGGCAAGCTTTTATCGATGCCAGTTGCCACTAATAGTTTGCGGGCGATGATTGTCATTACCAAGCCAGCAACGACACAGAATATCCAAGAGGGGAAGTAAGACCCGAGTATGTTTTGCGTCGGCGCTGGGTTGCATCCGGCCAAGATGCTTGGCACTACCAAGCTGGCAAAGCCATTCCGTTCAACGGATCGTTGCAGTCTATTGCGCATAGTTTTACGGAGATCCTTTAACTTTGCTCAAAACAAGATTTCGTTGAAGATTAACCCCTTGCAGAATATCGAAGCGCATGTTTAGACGTTTCCTTTAAAGGGGCAAATGGTGTTGGTTTTTTTTTCAAGCTACAATTATAATATTTTCGACAGGTTGCTGCGACCTTCGATGCCAGTAATTTAGTTTTATTTAATCCATTTAGCAAGTCCGTCTTATGGTTACAAACTAGGCAATCCGCTTTGTGGGCAATGACAGAAACTTCGGGCTATAGTCACCGAGCCAGCATCGAGTCCATCCAAGTCCGCCACCCTTAAATCAACTTCAGATTCCGTTTCCCCAGTATGACGAGGACAATCAAGCTTTTCATCGTTTGAGGATTTCAAGGTGCGGTTAGCAAATCCTTCGGCTACGCTCGGAACATGTTAACCGCACCCTAATACTATCCACAATGATAACACTTCAAGTCACGATCACATTGACCGGATCGTTCCAAGCCCCCTTGCCGCCGCTGCCTATGCCGCGCACCCGTATCCACAACGATGATCCGGGGGTTAGCCCTTCCAGCAGAATATGCGAACCGGTGGCCGAGGTGGTGGCATGTTTCCGTGACTTCCACCGAAGGGTCGCCGTGGGCGATTTCCACTTCATAGCTTTTCGAAAGCGACTATCAGTTTGGTTTGCATGATGATTCTCCCATTGTTATTGTCGACTAAAGATGCGGATAAACCATTCATAAATGATGGGATGATTTTGTACTTGTTTAGATTGGAAGCAAGTATGAATATTACCCAAAATCCATAGTTTTTTTGCTTGGATTGGAGCGTCAAAGCCTGTCCTGAGCGAAGCCGAAGGGCTTGCTTTGACAGGCGAGGCTGGCTGGCAATTGCACGTCTCTTGTCAAAGCAAGCTTTGACGCTCCCTTTATATTTGGAAATATGCAACTGATTCATCTGTGCGTAACATCAGTTCAAAATCATGACGAACTAGAGGTCAATGCAGCATTCCATTGAGGTCTGTGCAGGGTTGCATTGTTGGGATAAGGGCGTTGGGAAGGCGTGCGTAGTAAGCGGTGATGCCTGACGCCGGGACGGGGCCGGTGACGATAAGTTGCCGCGTGTACAATCGCTTGATTTACGCAGCGAAGCAAGTCAAGGCTTGCCATCCATGGACGATGGATTTCGGCATCCATGCCAAAATGACAGAATTGCTGGGCTTATAAGTGGCACTGGTGGGACAAACCCCTCGGGAGCAGATTTGGCCCACCATCAGCCGAGTAAAAAGAAGACAAATACGAACCTAAACCGTGACCGGGTAAGACGGTGATGGCTGGCGGCGAATCAACTAGATTGCAAAATGCCGGAACTCTGCTTACTTAGGTGATGACCGTCGGTTCGTTCATGCCACTGCGTTGCTTGATTTCGCCTAATTGATCGGCCAATTCGATTAACTCCTTCAATACTGTTTGCGTCTCTTGACCGTGATTGGCTGGGTCGCGCTCGTAACGTTCCACATAAATTCTCAATGTGGCTCCTTGCGTGCCTGTCCCGGAGAGCCTGAATATGATGCGTGAGCCGTTGGTAAACCCAATGCGAGTGCCTTGGTTTTCGCTGATGCTGCCATCAACCGGGTCTTCATAGCTGAATTCATCGGCAAATTCGACCGTATAATCCCCAAACTGCTTGCCCGGTAAACTGGGCATTTGGCTTTTGATGAGGGCCATGATGCCTTCCGCCTTGGCACTGTCCACGTTTTCATAGTCATGCCGGGAATAATAATCCCGTCCGAATTTCTTCCAATGTTCGCGGACAATATCGGCGACAGGTTGTTTTTTCACCGCCACGAGATTTAACCAGAATAGCACGGCCCACAAGCCGTCCTTTTCCCGTACATGGTCGGAACCCGTGCCGAAGCTCTCTTCGCCGCAGAGGGTGATTTTTTTTGCATCCAGCAGATTGCCGAAGAATTTCCAACCAGTGGGGGTCTCGTAACAGTCTATGCCCATGCCACGGGCGACCCGATCCAACGCTTGGCTGGTAGGCATGGAACGTGCCACACCGCGCAAACCATCCTTATATCCGGGCACCAAATGGGCATTGGCTGCCAACACGGCCACACTGTCGCTAGGCGTGACAAAAAAACGCGCGCCCATGATCATGTTGCGGTCTCCGTCGCCGTCGGAGGCAGCCCCAAGCATGGGCGCTCTGGACGACATCATCAATTCGGCCAATTCATGGGCATAAACCAGATTGGGGTCTGGGTGTCCGCCGCCAAAATCCTCCAGCGGAATGCCATTGATGACCGAACCGGGAGCAGCCCCAAGCTTGTCTTCGAGAATCCGTTTGGCATAAGGGCCGGTGATGGCGTGCATGGCATCGAAGCAAATGGTAATCGAACCTGCTTTTAAAGCTTGGGAAATCAATTTGAAATCAAACAAGCTTTCCATCAAAAGAGCGTAGTCTTCCACCGGGTCGATGATTTGGACGATGGTGGAACCGGCGCTCTGTTCTCCGATGAGGTCTAAGTTGACATCGGGCAGGTCACTGATGAGATATTGCGAAATTTCGCGGCTGCGCGTGTAAACGGCATTGGTGAAGCTCTCAGGTGCCGGCCCGCCATTGGTGACATTATATTTAATGCCGAAGTCTTCATCCGGGCCACCAGGATTGTGGCTGGCCGACAAGATAAATCCGCCATGAGCATGGTATTTGCGAATGACGCAAGAAGCCGCCGGCGTGGAAAGCAAGCCGCCTTGACCAATCAACAATCTGCCGACACCATTGGCGGCGGACATCTTGATGATCGTTTGCAAGGCATTTCTGTTAAAATAGCGTCCATCGCCCCCCAAAACGAGGACTTTTCCTTGTACATCGCCCAGCACGTCGAACACGGACTGGACAAAGTTTTCCAGATAGTTGGGTTGCATGAAAACTTTTACTTTTTTCCTGAGGCCCGAAGTGCCGGGTTTTTGATCCTGAAAGGGAGTTGTTTTGCGGGTTTCTGCTTGCATCGAAAGATGATCCTAAGATGGTTGAACAAGGTGCGCTTATTCTAATGTATTCGGCGCTAGTCTAAGCAACTATATGGAGCTTTAAATATGAAATTGAGTCGATTTTTTTTCTTCTTTGCCCTATTGATGGTCGGCACGCCGACAATGGCCGAAAATCAAGATGTTTGGTTGCTGGTGGAGACCGAACCTAGGTTGCTGAAGGTCATGTTGGGCAATGAGGAATTGGAGATTTTCCCCCGTGTAGCCATCGGTCAACGCGGGGCTGACGTTGACAAGGCACATGGCGACAAAAAAACCCCCTTAGGGGAGTACCGGATTGGCTGGGTAAACGAAAATAGTAAATTTCATCGCTTCCTAGGATTAACCTACCCCAATATCGATAATGCCAAACGTGCCTTCCGCGATGGGCTTATCGGGGAAGAGACTGTCCGCACCATCATGCGGGCTGAGATGGAAGAGGGCGTACCCCCACAGAATACGGCTCTTGGAGGCCAAATTGGCATCCATGGTTTGGGGGGCGCAGATCGTGAAATCCATGATGCTTTTGACTGGACGGCCGGTTGCATAGCATTGACGAATGAAGAAATCGACCGCCTTTCCAAGTGGATTAGAAAGGGCACTTTAGTGGTGATTCGTTAAAAATGGGAAAATAATAGTGGAAAACGCAACGATTTTACGGCAAGATAAGCATTGGGTTCCGTCTATCCCAATATTGGTGTAGATGATATTGTTTAATCTTTCATGATAGAAAGGAAAGAAACGTTATGATGAAAGCTACCAAGCTCGTAGTAATTCTCCTCGCAACCGCTGGCCTGACCGTTGGCTGCGCAAGCAAGAGTGATTTGGAAAAAGTCCAAGCAGATTTGCAGAAAGAAATCGCAAGCGTAAACAGCAAGGCCGAAACGGCTTTGGAAACTGCACAGCGCGCCGATGAGAATGCTTCAAAGGCTCTGTCTGTTGCCAATAGCACCGCTGCTACGGTCAACACGCAGTTGAATGCTGGCTTCAAAAAGCACATGCAGAAATAATTCCACCGGGGCTGCCAAGCCCCATTGGAACTATTCGGAACCCCGGTCAGGCGCAAGCCTTTCCGGGGTTTTGCTTGCCATGCCCAAGAGAATATCCAATATGCCTCTTCCCTCCCCATTAATTGGCAAATCCCACGATTTGCTTGATGAAACACCCGTTTTCGCAGAAACGATAGTGCCCGTGGAAGTCCTGATGGACTACTTAAAGGCTGGGGAATCGCTAGATGCCTTTCTCGACGATTTTCCAAGCGTTTCCCGCGATCATGCAGTTGCCGTGTTGGAGCTCGCGAAATCCTACCTACTTACTTTAGCGGCTGATCGTTAGCCAAAGCAAGCCCTTACTTACTGATGTTACGCAGGGGTCTAGTGTTGGAGCGTCAAAGCTTGCTTTGACTCTGGAGTTGGAGCGTCAAAGCTTGCTTTGACTCTGGAGTTGGAGCGTCAAAGCTTGCTTTGACTCTGGTGTTGGAGCGTCAAAGCTTGCTTTGACTCTGGTGTTGGAACGTCAAAGCTTGCTTTGACTCTGGAGTTGGAGCGTCAAAACTTGCCTTGACAGGCGAAGCGAGCTTTGCATTTCGCATTGTCTTGGCAAAGCAAGCTTTGTCGCTCCCGTCTTACCTCTTTCGCGCCCGTGCGTAACATCAGTAATGAGAATTACTGATGCGCTTGCCTTGTCGGTCGTATTTAGGCAAGGCGAGTCTTATATTGAAATCTCACACACCCTTGCGCCGGAAACGCCACTGTGACGCGGCCTATTCCGGCTAGAGTTAGCGTTTGCTTGGCTTTGATGGTGGGGCAGCAGCGGGTTTTGTCACAGCTTTTTGAACCACGCTGTCAACCTGATTGTTGCGCAAATAGGTTCTGACCTTATCCGCGTCAGCCAGACTTTTGAACGGGCCTATTTTGACCCGGTTCCAAGCGGTATTTTCGATTTTGACATTTTCAATATGGGACTTGATCTTCAGGTCAGAAAGCCTACCCTTTAAATTGGCAGCGTCCAAGGGATTGGCAAACGAACCGACTTGCAGCAGATATTGCCCCGCTTGAGGTTTCTTGCTCAAGCTCTCTTGGTTTTTCAAGTTTTTGATCTCGCTCTCAGGAATAATCGCTTCCTTTTCCGGCAAAATCTTGTAAAACGTGAATCTAGGCTCCGGTGGCTTAACCGCAACGGAATTGGATTCCTGACCTTGCTTCTTATTATCCGCAGGGTTGGGTTTGCCAGTTTTTTTTACGCCCGGTTTGACTGGTGGCAAAGCCAGCGGGTTGGCGTTGGCTTGGTCTGCGGTTGGATTAGGCGGCGCAGGACTTTGAGCTTGTTCCTGGTGGCGGGAAATCACAACCCAGCCGACCGCAGCAGCGGCGACAGCCACGACCACAGCCAGCAAAAGCCATAGTCCCGTTCGGCTTTTCTTTTCTTCAAAGCGGTATCGATTATCTGGAAAACGGTGTTTATAGTCCATGGAATGCACTACATCGATTCGGGGGCGCTGACATCCAGCAGGCGCAGGCCATTGAGCAGCACCTGCCGCACGGCGGCGATTAGGTTGAGGCGGGCATCACGTAACCCCGCGTCTTCAACCAAAAATTGGTGGGCATTGTAATAAGCGTGAAGTTCTGAGGCCAATTCTCGCAGATAGTGTACCAGATGATGAGGCGCATGTTGCATGGCAGAACTCTCTACAACCTCAGGGTAACGCGATAAAGTCGTCAAGAGGGTTGCCTCATGCGGGGCGGTAAGGCGTTCCAGATGGTTCATGCCTAGCACCAGATCGCGTGGCAGACCTTTTTCATCCAGTTGGCGGAACACGCTGCATATACGAGCATGGGCATACTGAACGTAATAAACCGGGTTCTCATTGGTGTTCGAGGTGGCCAGCCGAAGATCGAAGTCCATGTGTTGGTCGGATTTGCGCATGGCATAAAAAAACCTCGCCGCGTCTTTGCCCACCTCGTTGCGCAATTGACGCAAGGTCACAAACTCACCGGAACGGGTGGACATTTGCACCTTTTCCTCGCCCCGATAAAGCACGGCAAACTGCACCAGCAAAACATCCAATTGCGAAGGGTTGCCGCCTAGGGCTTGGATGGCCGCTTTGACACGAGGAATATAACCATGATGGTCGGCACCCCAGATATTGATCAAATAATCAAAGCCACGCTCCAATTTATCCATGTGATAAGCAATGTCCGAGGCGAAATAAGTCATCTGTCCGTTTTCGCGGACGACGACGCGATCTTTCTCGTCCCCTAACTGGCTGGAGGCAAACCAAACAGCACCCTCTTTTTCGTACAAATGCCCACTCGCACGAAGTTTGTCCAATGAACGCTCCACCGCCTTGGATTCGGCTAGGCTGCGCTCGGAAAACCATTCTTCATACTCCACGCCAAACTCGGCCAAATCCATGCGAATATCGTCGAGAATGCTGTTCAAGCCAGCATCAAACACACGTCGGTAGCCTTCAGGTCCTAGCAAGTCTTTGGCACGGGCCACGACGGCATCAATATAGGTTTCCTTGTCGCCGCCTTGAGGTTCGTCCGGCGGCAACCCATCCAAGACTTTATTAGCCGGGTGCAAATAATCGGAACATGCAGTTTTGAGTAGTTCTTGCGCAATGTCGCGGACATATTCACCCCGGTAGCCATTGCTAGGAAATGCCAAGACTTCCCCGCACTCCTCCAAATAACGCAGCCACACGCTGGCGGCGAGAATATCCATTTGCCGACCCGCATCATTGACATAATATTCCCGATGGACTTTAAACCCTGCTGCCGACAAGAGGTTGGCGACGGCTGACCCATAGGCCGCCCCGCGCCCATGGCCTACATGCAAGGGTCCTGTCGGGTTGGCAGAGACATACTCGACGAGTACGCTTTTACCCGACCCGGCTTCGCTGAGGCCAAACTCGCGCCCTTCCTCTAGGATTTGCTGGACAATGGAGAACTGCGCCTTGGGGTCAATGAAAAAATTGATGAAGCCTGGACCCGCAATCTCGGATTTCAACACAGCGGGATGGACTGGAAGCGCATTGATGATTTTTTCTGCCAGTTGCCGGGGATTGCTTTTGGTTGATTTGGCGAGAGTCATTGCCAAATTGGTGGCATAATCGCCATGACGAGGGTCGCGGGCGCGTTCGACCATCACTGAAACCTCCGCATCGGCGACTAATTCGCCTTGGGATTTCAGCATGTCGATAGCGGATTGAAGCA
>CAIOOA010000038.1 GCA_903859815.1 uncultured Methylococcaceae bacterium
CAGTTTAGGTGAAACACGCACCGTGCGCCTTGACGCCGGTGCTCTTTACTTTCGGCCTTACCTAGCCCCAAGCGGCAAAGCCGACCCGGCCCGTTCCGTCTGGATGTGCGACACTTTGTCACACCCCTTGGGGCTTGTCAAGCAACAAAATACATTTTTTGAAAAATTCTATTTCACTCCATGACTTGCGGTCGCTCAAGCAAGGGTTTGGCACGTATATTAACTTTTACGAGTGTAGCGGTGTTTCACGCCTGCGGGAAAATAAGCAGGGTCGGCGAATGGCCTCAACTCAATTTGTGGTGTTTGCCTAGACGCGGGGACATAGTTGGCAAACTCGCTATTAAGCCTAAGCATCTGAGTACGAATGGAATGTGAGATGGCAGATAGTTTTTGGACACTTGCCGTGATGGTTGGCAGTAACTCGACAACGATGTGCAAAAATTGCGATCCGTCTTCGCTTTCGCGGACCTCCATGACGAATTTGCCGGTGACCCAGTTCGTTAAACCGGGTTGCTCCAAGCCAACCATCACATTTTCTGGGTAAATGTTGGCTCCATAGAATGAAACGGTGAAATCGGCACGCCCGAACACCCATACGAATGGCAGGGGGAAATTTTCCGGGTCAACCCCATAGGCATCAAACGTACTCAAACCATGATCTTTTAGAAAAGCCAGCATGTCGCCATGATCCTTGATGCCGCCACGGTCGGCGATGTGGTAGCGTATCAACGGCACGCCGTTGTCAGCCGTCACGGCCAGGGTCAATCCGTCAACAAGCTCGAAAAAACGGCTGATGGGATCATATTGCACCAAGGTAGGTAGCCGGGATTCCCCGAACAGTTCACGGGCAACTGCCGGATTATTGGACAAAAATCGTCGAATGGCGATGCTCAAGGGTGTTTCATTGCCCAACACACCACCATCTGCCGTGCCATACAAGGAGGCAGAGTCTTGGCAAGGCGACGATGAACCGACTTGTTGCAACAATAGGTCACGCCACTCTTCGCTGAATACCTCGCCGGCAAACACAAACTTCACAGAAAGCTTGCCCCAATCGAGACCTTGAGTTTGACCGGTATTCACTACGTCTTTGACAAAGGGCGGATATCCAAGCAAAACTGTTTGATCAAAATACGGAGACATTTCGCGCACCACCCTAATAATTTCTTCCGGTTTGTTGCCAGGTGTGGCGACGGTTAGCGGATAACCCTTTTGGGCGAGATGCCAACAACAGGAAGCAGTGAATACCCCTCCCACCCAATTACCAAGCGGAAAACATACCACAGCCAGGGTTTTAAGTTCATGAGCGTGGAAACTTTGCCTGAACACCTGCTCAAAACGTAGGGCCACGTCCAACTCATCCGCCATGGCGCGGGGCCAGAAGGTAGGTGTGCCAGTCGAGCCTGATGACACTGCCAACCGGTCGCAATTAATCAGGCTTCCTCCCTTGCAACGCTCCGGCAAGGCAAACTCCCGCATATAATTGGCCTTGTCGGTCAAGGGTAGCTGGGCAAAACCCTCAAAGGTATCGACACTGCCGGTCAACACGGCGTTGGCTTGGAGAAACTTTTGGTAGGCGGGAACATTGACGAAAACATCCCGAAACAATCGCAGCACATGTTCTTTAGGGTCTTCGGTCAATCTTTCCCTCATGATCCGATCCAGAGGCGTGTTGAAAAATGCTGCCATTTTTTCCAGCACGTTGTTGGGGGTCTCACTTTTCATATATTTCTCCGTTTTTGAAAGGAATTTGCATCCTTCAATTCCTGTATCACTTCTGCACAAAATTCATTCATGAAAGTACCTTTTCATTTTCAAGCTTATCCTATGGGGTTTCAAAGGTTCAATTTTAGGAACTCATCCACACATTCGCAACTTGCTTTTATATTTATAATGGATGCAAAGCTAGACATGAAAGCTTAAGCTTTAGCATCCTTAACAAATGGGCATGACCATGTTTCAAGAAAAACTTGCTAGGAGCGAACAAGAACTTTGGCGGGCTAACACTTATCAACTGCTTGCTCAATTGCTAATGGAACCGCCTTCTCAACGGCTTGTGGACCACCTGAGAAAAATCCCCCCTTTGCACTCGGGTCACGGGGAAGATGCTGTCGCCTTGGCGTGGGTGGATTTGGGAGATGCTGCCAGACGGTCAAATGAAGGACTGTTGGTGGCTGAATTCCACGCATTATTCGACGAAAACAGTGGCTTGTTGGTTCCTTATGCTTCTTGGTATGTTGCCGGTGAACGCAATGCCAAGCCATTAAGCTTACTCCGCGCTGAAATGGCAGCGCTTGGTATAGTAAAATCGGGTGAATTATCTGAAGACCACGCCAGCCAATTATGCCAGATGATGTGCTTATTGATCGAGTCCGAAGATCCTCGGCAGATTGGTTTTTTCACGCGGCATATCAAACCTTGGCTACCCCAATTTTTCCACGACTTAAGTTTGTCACCATCCGCTTTTTTTTACCGGCCAGTCGGGTCTTTAGGCGAGGCATTCATCGAAGTTGAAAGAATATTTTTGCGGGAAACCTATTGATTGCGCCATTCCATCAGTCTATTCTGGATCGGGCCTAAGCTTGGGATGCGCGAATAACAACCTCATGCCCTCCATGCTTTGCTCGTAAAATGAGTTATACCGGTTACGACTCAGTTTGGCCAAACGTTCAATTTCGTCAGGGTACTGACATAACAAGAACAAGCTATTCACCAAAGAGTCGAGGTCATGATAGGAGTGCATCATGTCACCTGTCTCAATGCCCTTTACGCCCCAAGCGGTCGATAATAAGGGCATGCCGAACGCCATCGCTTGGACAGTCTTGACATTAATGCCCGTACCCATGGTCACCGGGGAAATCACCAAATCCACCGCATCATAGAATTTGGCAATGTCAGGCACAAAACCAAGCATTTTGACCCAAGGCGCATAAAATACTTCCGCTTCTTCAGAGGGTAGGTCAGTCAAGATTTCTTTGACTTGCCCAGCCACATGGATTTCAAACGGACAGGCATGACCTTGTAAATGGCGGTTGATTGCCATTAAGAAGTCACGCATGATGACTAAATTAATACGGTTGGCACTTGCGACCAACCCAACGACTTTGACTTGGTTAAATCGCTTTTCGATGAATCGAGGAGGTTCTATATGAGGGATGACGATGGCGGAGGCAAGCCCAGTCACGCTGTCAAAATAATCGGCTTCTTCCTGCCTGCGCGCCACCACAACATCCGCACGGCGAAGATAGGAACCTTCTTCTTCCGGTGTGCAAGAGAAAAACTCCAAAGGCTGACCATTGGCCCTCAACATATCATAGCGGTTACCCATTTTATCGTGGGTGTCGATGACCTTTAGTATACGTGGAGGGACAAATTCCAAGAGTTTGGACTGGAAAACATAGGAACAGAACACCATGTCAATATCATACTTGGCGCAAAGATAACGAACTGTCTCACCCAAACCAAGTTCATACCATCCATCATAAGGTATGGCATCGCCAGTGGCACTTAATGGATGGTTATTCGGCAAAATGTCCAAGGTGTCCCAACATTCACGCATCGCCCTCTGATGGCTTAGCGTATAATTATTACTACGCAGCAAAGCAAAATGCACTTTATGGCCCATCGCTTGAAAACGGCGACCAAATTCTTGTATCGTGGATTGGTTACCGTGACTATTTGGATGTGAAGGGAATGGGCTGAAATAAAGTATATTCAAATACCCATTCTTACGACGCAACAAGGCATTGACCGAGACATGACGTTGTGCATGTAACAAGCCGATATGTTCCGGTGTCTCTGGAGGACAATGATAAGTATTGAGTTGTTTCTCCCATTTTTCACGTAAGCGTTGTATATTCTTAAGTTGCGCTGGATGTAAATGATTGACCCTGCCTTCGGAGTAGGACACACTTTCAAAATGCACCACTTCTGATTTCGGCTGATAGAGGACGCGGTAACCCTTGGCACGGGCAGCCATGGCAAGGTCAGAATCTTCACAATAGGCATTTTCATAGCGCTCATCAAACCCGCCAACTGCATCCCAAAATGATTTTCTAATCATTATGGATGCACCTGTGACATAGTCTACTTCTCTAAGATAATCAAAGCCTAGAAAACTTTTATCATGGCCTCGCCCACAATTGCTTGCCGTTCCATCACTCCACAAAATACCGCCAGCCTCTTGAATTGTTCTGTCAGGATAAAGCAGCTTGGAACCGACAATAGCGGCAGTTTTCTCTTCTTCCATTACTTTGAAGAGCATGTCCATCCATCCCGGTGACACGACGGTATCATTATTCAATAGCAGAAGATATTTGCCACGTGCGAATTTAGCGGCATTGTTGCAATTGCGTAAAAAGCCTGAATTAGTTGGCGTTTTGACAATATGTAAAAAAGGGTAAGCTTGTGCAGCACTGTGAGTTGCATCGGTGGAGCAGTCATCGGCCAAGATGATTTCAAAGTGCAATTTGCTGGTTCGTGTGGTCTCTAATATTGAATTGATACATAGCCGAGTATAATCCCAGTGATTATAAGCAGGTATGATCACCGTGACATCAATGGAATCCCATTGCGGAAGGTTGGGTGGAGAGGTATGTGTGATTGATTTGCAATATTCAATAAACAATTCCATAGACAGCACCCCCGATTCTTGAAGCGTTGCCAGCAGCGAAGATCGACTGACTATATTGCCAACTTCAGGGAGAAACGCTTCGCCTAATTGGGCTACATAAGAACCATTGATAATGGTGACAGGTCTTTCCCTAGAAAGATTGATTAGTTTGTCATAATCACGTTGGTTGCCTACTATGATATTGTCCACTATGTCAAGCGTTGAGCTATCGATTATGTACTGGTGCTTTTTTGGCGTGCTTGAAAATAACACTTCGGCAAGTCCCTTGATATTTTCCAACCAAGACTTCTCCGAAGAATAATTATCCGGCAAAGCCAAGTTTTGCGCATGGTCATATTCTTGTTGGCTGGAAATCCACATATCCTTGGTGTGCAGTATGATTTTTGCTTGTGGTGACACCTTTCGAATTAAGGCTATCGAGTCCTCGTCTGGGTACATATTAAAAAAGTAATAGATGGCGAAGCCATGGCCTTGTTGCGCAATATAATATTGAGGAGAATCGTAAGCCAAGGAGCGAGTGATGACACTAGCACCAAAGCTAAAAAGTAGCTCATCTTGTGCCGAGGTAAAGTAATCATTAAAAGGCAGACATACGACATCAAATCCAAAGTAGCAAAGGTCATGCACTATGCTATGAATGATGTGATTTGAAAAATTAACCGTATTTGAATCTGTTATGACTAGAATACGACTCGATTTAGGCGGAGCACTCGATACGTGTGTCAAGGCATTAAACTGCAAATCCCTTATTAATGTCGTAAACGCAATAACACCTTGCCTGGATAGCACATCATAAAAATTGGTAGCCGTGACGACTAAGCCACCGTCTTGGTAAATTTTTAAAGCGATTGCAAAAGGAAAAAGGACTATGTGCCTCAAAATTTTTGGTAAATCCTTTATGGATTCATAACTTTTTATTGAATTGTTCAGTATTGGAGAGAAAAAAGATCCCCCACCTATGACTGCATGCCACCAACCACGCAACCCACCGTAATAAAAAAATGAAATTGGCAATGCAAGAACTGCAATAGTCGCTGTTGACACGAAATGATTGCGCAGAAACGCAGCGGTCATTCTTCTTGCCAATGTTTTGTAAGAGTGGTGCATTGGTTTGGATTCTTGAAAACAGGAATTTAATGGGTGGATAAAAAGGATATAACCCTACATGCAGCTTGTCTGAGTTCTATAGACATAGTTCAATTTTGGGGAGCTTTGATGAACCTTAGATTTTGGCTTGAATCTGCATTCCGTTGCATAGGCTAGACCGCCTTGCAATTATCTGCAATTCTACCTGAAATTATGGTAAATGTCCTAGCCGCTATTATTTCTCATCATCACCTGTCTTTTTTGAGATCTGCCAGTTCAGGAGGGGTCCCAAGCTCGCGATGGCATGTCTTAGTGCTTGATTTTTTTGTGGAGATGTCCCTCTCGGCAATTCTCAAGTTGATCTGAAAAAAATCCGCGCGGTGGTCTGAAGAAACTAGCCGTTTACCTTCTACCCCTAACATGCGGTGTAGCCAACCATTGCATCACTGCTGCATGGCTTATGGGCTACACTGCAGGAAAGGAGCCTTTTATAAAGCTAATATTTCTGTTGTGAACACTTGGCCCACCCTTTTGCCCCAATGCAATGCGGGGGATTGACTCTATTGATTTTCAATGAAATGACGAGTATTCTGAAGCCATACAGTACTCTCCGATATCCTCCCTCATTGATCGTGGATCGCCCTCCCGCTTTGGCATTCGTAATCCCAACACAATTTATGCAAAAAGCCCCCCGCATTGCCATCCTTGCTCTTTTGGCGTTAATGCAGCTCTTTGCACCACTGGTTCATGCCCATGTGGGTGGAACAGATTTTAACGGCACTATCCATGTTCCGGGTTTGGAATTCCTTGTAAAAGCCAGAACACATTCAGCTCAAGCCTTCAGTGAAAAGGGTTGCTTTGATTTTATCATCGGCTTGGCCAATGGGTTCGGAGACCTACGGGATGGGACTAAAAACCTGCCCAATACGGATCTTGATTCACCTCCCATAGACTTACTGCCGGCAATTTTGTCCAAGGCTTCAGGCAGTCGTTCCCTGCTTTTCCATCAGAACTTCCCCCGTCCATTTTGGCCTGCGTTTTCCCCCCGCGCTCCTCCTCTCTTCGGTTGATCGAATCTGAACCCGTATTGGTTTGCTGATAGCTGACAGATGTTAACCATGGTGATGCATCATTGGATGCCTTAGATCGGCGCTTGCCAGGTTTCCGTTTCCAGATGGGTCAGGGTATGAAGCCGCGCATCGTTGCATCAATCACCTGCGGGAAGAACGCCCCATCAAGTTGGAGTTTTTTCTATGAGTTTGAAAAAAATACTGCCTAGCATCCTGTTTCTCAGTCTTTGGCTGGGAACCTTGCCTGCGGAGGAGTTGCTGGTCGATCACCTCGACCCCCTGCCTTATGACGAAAAATTAAGCCTAAAGCAAGTGGTGGATGCCACCTTTGAAAAGTATCCACAAGGTTCGATGATCGGTGCATTGAAGGATGAATCGCAAGCACTTAGCCAACGCACGGAAAGTTTGATCGCCGGCTATCCGATGATTTATTTGCAATATATTGATGATCGCTTGTTAAGCAATCAGGGGGTGATGCAAATTCAAAGCGGTTACCAAATTCCGATATGGATGTGGGGGCAGCGTTCCGCTAGCCGAGCGGTGGCCGAAGAAGCTGAAAAGAGTGCCAATCTTTTCGCCGTTGCGCTCAAACATGAGATCGCCGGACTGGTGCGCGAATCACTTTGGAACCTACTGTTGATGGAAAACCGCAGAGGGCTTGCCCAGCAGGTTTATGAGGTGTCACAGCAACTGTTAGCCACCGTCAAACGCAGGGTTGAATTGGGTGATCTGGCCCGTTCTGACGAACTTATGGCAGAGAGCGATTTATTAGACAAAAAGTCACAACTGGCTCTGGCAGAGGCCGAGGTGATGCACGCCCGCAAGGCTTACATAAACCTTACCCGGTTGAACCAAGCACCCAAGCAGTTTGACGAAAAGCGTAGCAGCATTGCCGCGATTCAAGAGCAACATCCTGCCATTGCAGCCGCCAACGCGGTCGTCGAAAGAGCCCAAGCCGAGGTGGAGTTCACTCGCTTGTCCAAGCAAGGCAACCAACCCTCGATTATGATCGGAATGCAGAACGAACGATTTGAAGGCCAATCAAACATCAATAACGAAACCAACTTAGTATTGCAAGTCCCTATAGGCGGCGATTCTTGGAATGCACCCTTCGTCGCCCAAGCCAACGTGGCATTGACACAAAAAATCGCGGATAGGGCTAGTCTGATTCGCCGACTTGAAAAAGCCTTACACGAAGCCGAACACATCCTTGAGGTGGATCGGGCTACCTTGGAAATCGCCAATCAACGTAAGGAAATAGCGGAGACCCATTTGAAGATGAGCCGCTTGGCCTTTGAAGCGGGTGAAATCCAACTCATTGATTATTTGAAGATCCAAGCCACTTCGCAAGCAGCCATCCGGGATGCCATGGAACGAGCCATTTTAGTGCAGCGGGATACTGCCTTTTATAATCAGGTTGTGGGAGTCGTACCATGAATAATATCAGCCAGAATTTCTCATTTTCTCCACGGTTCGAGCTTGCTTGTCATGTGCGGGGTTGGAACGCCGCCCTGCTGTCTATAAGCTTGATTGTCATGGTTTTCATCAGCTTTCCCGCCCGAGCCTTGGAGGATTTGATCAAGATCAATGCCGAGCAGGAGCAACACATTGGCATTCGAACCCTGAAGCCGGAAGTCATTGCCAGCGTTCCCTTGACCCGCGCACCGGCAAGGGTGACTTTGCCACCGCAAAATGAGTATATCGTCAGTGCGTCCCAAGCGGGATTGATTAGCCGGGTTGAAGTGGCCATGGGAATGAAAATAGTGGTGGGGCAAATCTTGGCGCAAATCCAAAGCCCTAGCTTACTCGGTTTGCAACGGGACGTGTTGGATGCCGTGACTGGTTATAACCTAGCCAAATCGAAACTGAATCGTGACACCACTTTGCTAGAAGAAGGCATCATTGCCCGAATGCGCTTTCAAGAAACCCAAAGCGATTTTGAACGTTATGCCACGGCGCTCAAAGAAGCCGAGCAGGTGCTGGCCGCTGCCGGGGTCAGCCTGATCGATATTGAGGCGCTCAAACAATCCCGCAAGTTGAATAGTTTCATGAATGTACGCTCGCCGATTGATGGTGTGGTCTTGGAACGCATGGTCACGGCAGGGCAGCGTGTGGATGTGCTTGCTCCCCTATTCCGACTGGGAAAATTGGACGAGTTGTGGTTGGAAATCGATATGCCGCAAGAACGTATGAATGAAGTGCGCATGGGTGACCGGGTTCGTATTGAAAACACCAATGGCAGCGCCCGGATTACACAAATCGGCCAAAGCGTCAATCCCAGCAGTCAAAGCGCATTGGTTCGGGGGGTTATCGAAGGCAGGCCGCAAACCATACGCCCAGGTCAAAACGTCAACGTGCAGGTCAGCCATGCCAGTTCGGACAAGTTATTCCGCTTACCCATCTCGGCTTTGGTCTATCAAGAAGGCAAAACCTACCTGTTCGTGCGCGTGACGGGAGGGTTTTCCGCCCGACAGGTGGCGGTCGCCAGCACGGAAGAGCGTAATGTGGTGATCCATGAGGGTTTGCAAGAGAATGAGCAAGTTGCCGTACAAGGTGTTGCCGCCCTCAAAGCCGCATGGACAGGCATTGGGAGCGATGAATAATGCCTACACTGATTAAGTTTGCACTGACCCAACGGCTGCTGGTTTTGTTGATGGTCTTGCTCTTGGTGGGGGGCGGTTGGCGGGCCGTGACGACTATACCCATTGATGCGTTCCCGGATGTGTCACCCACGCAAGTCAAAATCATCGTCAAAGCCCCCGGCATGACCCCGGAGGAAGTCGAGGCTCGGATTACTGCGCCTGTCGAAGTGGAATTGTTGGGAATTCCCAAGCAGACGATGCTGCGTTCCATCTCCAAATATGCGGTCGCCGACATTACGGTCGATTTTGAGGAAGGCACGGACATTTACTGGGCACGTCAACAAATCGCCGAGCGGATTAACGGGGTGTGGGCCAGCTTGCCTGAGGGCATTGATGGGGGCATGGCTCCGATGACCACACCGCTAGGGGAAATGTTCATGTTCACCGTGGAAGGCGAAGGCTTCAGTTTGATGGAGCGGCGGAATCTGTTGGACTGGACCATCCGCCCCGCTTTGCGCACCGTGAAAGGGGTTGCCGATGTCAACACCTTGGGCGGCATGGCTCGCAGTTATGAAGTAATACCCGGCAATAGCCGAATGTCGTCGCGTGGGGTGACGATGCAAATGCTGATTGACGCACTTAAATCCAACAACCGCAATGATGGCGCGGGCCGCTTGATCGAAGGCGAGGAAGCTTTACTAGTTCGCGCCGAAGGTCGTATTCAAGATATTGAAGATGTGCGCTCGATTGTTGTGGCACATCAAAATGGCGTTTCCATCACTGTCGCCGATGTGGCCGATGTGAGAATTGGCGCTCTTACCCGTTATGGTGCGGTCAGCCAGAATGGAAAGGAAGAAGTGACTGAGGGCTTGGTGCTGAGTTTGCGTGGAGCCAATGCCCGTGAAGTTGTCGAGGGCGTGGAAAAGAAAATTGCAGAAATCATGCCTACTTTGCCCAAAGGCATCAAAATTGATGTGTTCTATAATCGCGGCAATTTGGTGGAAAGAGCCGTCCACACCGTTGTGAAGGCTTTGTTGGAAGCCGTGGTGTTGGTGGTCGTTTTGCTCATGCTGTTCTTGGGTGATTGGCGCGCGGCTTTGACTGTGGCACTTTCTCTCCCGTTGGCGGCGTTGTTCACCTTCATCATGATGAAGGCTGTCGGCATGACGGCTAACCTCATGAGCTTGGGGGGGCTGGCGATTGCCATTGGTATGCTGGTGGATGCCGCCGTCGTGGTGGTCGAAAATATCGCCACCTTATTGGCAAGTGATGTCGGTACAAAGTTGCCCCGGCTTCATCTGATTTACCGGGCATCCCGTGAAGTCGCCACCCCGGTGACGGCGGGCATACTCATCATCATCATCGTATTCATCCCGTTGCTGACGCTGGAAGGCTTGGAGGGCAAACTGTTCGGCCCGGTCGCCATGACCATCGTCTACGCCCTCAGCGGTTCGCTGGTGTTGTCCCTCACCGTTATCCCGGTATTGTCTTCACTGTTGCTAAAGCAAACCGACCATGGCGAACCTTGGCTTCCACGCACTTTGCGTCGGATTTACGAGCCGGTACTGATCTGGTGTCTCGATCATGTGAAAACCGTGCTGGTCGTTGCCGCATTGTTATTAGTGGTGACCGGGATGGTGTATACGCAAATCGGCAAGACCTTCATGCCGACCATGGACGAAGGCGATATCATCGTTCAAGTGGAAAAACTGCCCTCCATTAACCTTGAGGAATCTATCCGTCTGGACAAGCGTATACAGAAAGCCATCCTTGACCATGTACCTGAAGTCACCCGGATTGTCGCCCGTGTCGGGGCCGATGAAATAGGCTTGGACCCGATGGGTTTGAACGAAACCGACACCTTTTTAATCCTCAAACCCCGTGACCAATGGCGCAAACAGGATAAGGATTGGTTGATTGACCAAATTCGCACGGTGATTTCCTCCATTCCAGGCACAGCCTTCAGCTTCACCCAACCGATTCAGATGCGTGTCACTGAAATGTTGACCGGGGTGCGCGGTGATGTGGCAGTGAAACTCTATGGAACCGATCTGAACGAATTGAACGCCAAAGCCGAGGAAATTCGTGATGTCATCAAAGACATACCCGGTGCATCCGACGTATTCACCACCCGTAATGAAGGAATGCAATACTTACGGGTTAAGATCGATCGGCTTGCCGCCGGACGTTTGGGCGTGGACGGAGATCAACTTGAACAAATGTTGCGCACCCAAATTGAAGGGTTAAAACTCGGCATCGTCCAAGAAGGCATCCGCAGGACTCCTTTGCTGTTGCGGGGATCGGGTGATGCGGCCAACTTCTCCGTGTTGCAAGTCACCCTGCCTGATGGAAGGCGCGTCCCCTTGTCGGCCCTTGCCAAAATAGAACGAGTGGAAGGCGTGGTGACCGTCGCCCGCGAGCGCGGCCAGCGCTACGCCGTGGTCCGCAGCAATGTGCGTGACCGCGACCTCGTCGGTTTTGTCGACGATGCCAAAAAAGCCGTGGAAGCCAAGGTCAAGCTGCCCACGGGTTATTGGATTCAATGGGGCGGTCAGTTTGAAAACCAACAGCGAGCAGCGGCAAGGCTGGCTTTGGTGATACCCGTATCGATTGGCCTGATTTTCTTGCTGTTGTTCTCCACCTTCGGCTCGGTCAAGCAAGCCGTATTGGTGTTGTCCAACATCCCTCTGGCGATGGTCGGCGGCGTGTTCGCATTGTGGATTTCGGGCGAATATCTGTCCGTGCCAGCTTCGGTGGGTTTCATCGCCTTGCTCGGCATCGCCGTGTTGAATGGCGTGGTGATGGTCAGTTATTTCAACCAACTTCGTGCCTTAGGGCTGGAAATGGGCAGGGTTGTTGTGCAAGGCTCATTGCGAAGACTGCGCCCGGTGATGATGACCGCCAGCATTGCCGCTTTTGGCCTGATTCCTTTATTGTTCGCAACCGGGCCGGGCTCGGAAATCCAACGACCCTTGGCGATTGTCGTCATTGGCGGTCTGGTCACGTCCACTTTGCTGACCTTGATCTTGTTGCCGATACTGTTTAGGCGGTTTGGGGAGGTGTAATATACCGCTATTATTTCTCAATTTGGAATGCATAATGACGACCGTATACGACCAAGACTTTCATGCTTGGACCCAAGAACAAGCAGCTTTGCTCCGCGCCGGGCTATTTTCTGAACTCGACATCGAACATTTGACTGAGGAACTTGACAGCATGGGCGCACGTGAACGCCGGGAGTTGACTAATCGCCTAGCCATATTGTTAGCTCACCTACTCAAATGGCAACACCAGCCAGAACGTAGAGGGAACAGTTGGCGTTTGACCATCGAAGTTCAACGGCTAGACCTGCAAGACTTATTGAAACAAAACCCCAGCCTACGCCCACAACTAGCGGAACGGATACAAGACGCATACCGCAAAGCCATATTACTGGCTGCCCAAGAAACTGGGATTGCAAAAACCAAATTCCCTGCCGAATGTCATTATCTGGCAGAACAAGTCATGAGTGAAGAGTTTTGGCCGGACTGAGTCGAATAGCTGGACTGAATACTAATATATTATTAGAACCATGACATTCAGAGTGTTATTGATTTAATGCAAGTTTTTGTGCGTTTTATCATCTAAACTTCTGTTTCTAGTTTGATTAGATTTTCGATGACATTGCATAAATCAACATCCGTTTTAGGTGTTCGGATGGAAACAATGAGCGCATATCGTGCTTTATTGTCATAACGTTCCAATTTTTTACGGGTTTTCCACCAGCCAGCAACAGGATATACAGCGAGAACACCGCGTTCAGCCAAATCTACTGCGGTTCCTGTCCAGGTATCAGAATGGAGAGAACCTAAGTGGCGCAGAGCAGGCCCTAATCGCCAGTCTGGGTCGGAACCGCCTCCTGAATAACCTCCCTCTTCCTCGTTTCTTACCCTCTGGTTAATGCGAGCACGAAAATCATCTATTTTTTCTAAAGGCCGTTTGACATCAAACCTTAGCCCATGAGATTCATAGCGATACCTTCCACCGCCGCCGCGCTCAACGATACCAGGGCTAGGTTCAATAAAATAGGAAAGCGTCACCCGCAACTCAACTTGCATTTCCCCCAAGTTTTCCAATGCACCTTTAGGCCAAGGCAGTGAATGCAGATGCATATCACGCAGTTTTGGTTCTCCACTTCCTTCACGGATGAATGGACGTAATTCGTCTTGAACGATAAGGGTCAAGGAATTAGATGCACTCCACAAAGCGCGTTCGAGATTAGGAACACCGAAACCACAATGGCGAACCAAGTGCCCATAATCTTTGCTGCGTTTTCGGGGATCGAGAAAATCAGCTTGCATTTGCGGAGTCCATTCCGCCGAATGCACAATTAAGGCTCGCACGGTTTCGGGCCAGAGATTTGGATATTGCGCCATGAGTTGCGCGGCCATGCGAGAACATAGGGCAGTTGCCGCACTAGTGCGACCAAATACTGTAAGCAAGCATTCTAATGGTTGAAAATTGGTTGTTAGTAATGAGAGGCTGGGCTTTGGTTCAAGATAAGGCGTTTGATACTGATTGGTCAGCGCCACATTTCCGCCTTCAAATACAACATCAGGTTTTAGCGGCCACGTCTTTTTCTCCCATATTTCCGAAGTTGTGCTAAAGGGGCTTAATCCCCCCTTTAAAGCAATCGGCGAATAAGCTTGTGCATCGTCTCCAACAATTTTGGTTTTTTCAGTATATGCACCAATAGTTAAAATATTCCAAGCTTGCCCTGGGTCATGAATGCTATCTGTCGTATTACTTGCAGGGTAATTTTTCCATGCTTCTTCATCATCGATATTACCGCCCGATAGTACGATTAATCGCGGGGTTAATCCTTCACCTGCTACATCACAAGCTAACGCATCTAAAGTGGCCGACCAAGCGGAGGGCTTGCCTCTGTCGCGTTGGTCACTCGCGGTAACAGCCATACAGAAAACCCTCTTACGATAAGGGGCTGTTATTTCAGGGCGAGCAATCGCTTCCATCGTCAGCTTGCCATGATGGCGACCAATGTTGCCATTATTATGAGGGAGTAGTTTTACCGATTCGAGGCGATGGGTTAGCGCAACAGGATTAGCGTTTTCCATAACATCAGTCAAATCACCCCAGACAGACAAACCGGCCATTCCTGTACCATGACCCTCCTTGTCATCTAGCCCCCAAGCTTCCAGTTCCAAACTGTGCATATCCTCAAAGGCCAAACTATCCCTTAGTAAAGGATGTCCAGCATTGACCCCAGTATCGAGAATGCAAACATGGGGTGAATCAACTGCAGGCCATTCTGTCCTGTCGAGAAGCTCGTCTATCCATTCACGTTGGTCTGTTGGTTTTAGGGCATCAAAAAACTCAGCGGTTTCTTTGGCTCGCCGTAGTTCCGCCACGCTGTTAAGCAGCATTACGGATTGTTGGATTTGCTGTTGAGAGCCTTGCATGAGTAAAACCATGCGTTCTGGAAAATGCAGTTCATCCGTCGAAACTTCAAAGCCTATTTGTGTGGCAATGGCGCGAAAACTATGAAGCGTTGCCTTCCTATCATTCTGTGGTGAAAGCCACACTTCCCACCAGATGGTTTCCTTCTCTGAGGATGGAAGCGCGGACGAATCATCCGTCCATAACTCGTTGAATGCTGCGCTGCGAATTTCTTGTATGGTGTTAATGAGTGCCTTGTTATCTAATGGCTCACCTTTAGCATTTTTACGCTCATCCAAGTACGCCTGAATTTTTCGTTCAAACACTACCAGTTTGCCATCGGGTACGAACACAGTAGCATAAGTAATACCCTTATTGTGTTGAACATTTCGTAATTCAATTCCAGCGTTTGCATCGGAAAGGCTTTTAATTGCTAAATCTATAGCTGGTAAACTTGAAAATTGGATTTGCAGCCCTAAACCAGAGGTAATCCCAGCCTCTTGTTGTTTGTGCTTAGCCTCTTCGGCTATGGGTTTAAGTTTGCTTAGCTGACCGAGCAATTTATTCCCGTGGGAGTATCTGTCTTGCTCTGGAGGAGGTTTTGAACCCCCGCCAGGTGGAACAGGCGAATAACTTTCGGTGCGAGAAGTATTAGCGAGAATGAAATGGGGGCGACGCGAGGAGGGACGGTCTTCCATGTTTTTCAGTCAGTTCAAGGTTGTTTGGGGAGTAAATGTTGTTGCACGGCTTTGCGCTCTTCCAGCGTTTTTTTCAAATCTGCGGAAGTTAGTATTTCACGATCATGGATAACCGCATCCTTGATTGCTTCTTGCACTGCACGGGTCAGTTCAGCATGGTTTAGCCCATCGGCAATTTTAGCTAAACTACTCCAAGACGGTTTTGCAATGTTAAAACCGGATAGTTTGGCTTTCAGTAGTTCGACGATTTGCACCTGATTAGGCAAACCATATTGAATCACATCGTCAAAACGGCGAAACAAAGCGTAGTCTAGGCTTTGCGGATGGTTAGTGGCAGCAATAATGATACTGTTCGATTCATCTTGTTCAAGCATTTGCAAGAAACTGTTCAATACCCGGCGTATTTCTCCCACGTCATTGCCAAAGCCACGTTGTGCGCCGATGGCATCAAACTCGTCGAAGAAATACACGCCCCGCACCGAAGTAATGCAATCGAATATTTGCCTTAGCTTGGCTGCTGTCTCGCCCATGAATTTGGTGATGAGGGCATCTAGCCGAACGACAAACAAGGGGATGCCCAATTCACCCGCCAAGACCGACGCGGTAAGCGTCTTGCCGGTTCCGGGGGGGCCAACCAAAAGAAGTTTACGGCGGGGCGAAAGACCGTGGGCTTGAATTTTGGAGAAGTTGCGTTGTTCTTTAATTAGGCGTTGTAGGCGTTCTGAGGTGCTGTCGTCCAACACCATTTCGGTAAGCCGCGCTTTTGGATAGTAGGCATCCAGCAATCCCGCCAATTCTCCGCGTGGCTGGGCGATTGGTGTGGGGCGCTTGCCGCTAATCACGGGAACTGAACGTGCTTTGGCTGCATCAATCATTCCGCGAAGCTCTTCGGCTAGTTTCCCATGGCCTAATTTGGCTTCATGAGCCGCCATTTGCATGGCAACAGCAAAAAAATGACCATCATCGCCATCAATATGCGACTTGAGCAGAGCTTTGAGTTGATCCGCGCTAGCCATTAAAATTAGAATCCGCGATGATTACAGGCGACAAATGTGATTATCATACCATTTTGGATTCAAAAATCGATCTTCTGATGCCCCTAAGCCTAAATGTCAATTGCAACGTCAATATAAAACGCTACATCATTGTCATGTAATTGGTTTATGATATTTCAATTTAAGGTTGAGGTAGGTCATGAGCAGTGCCATAGCCCGTAAACTGGAAACCATCCAAGAAAAAAGCGCCATGAAATCAGTCGATGTTGCCAATTTAATGGGAATTCGGCCTGAAACTGTCTCGCGCTGGAACCAAGGCAAGGCTTTCCCGCGACCTGAAGCGCAAAAGTTGCTTTTAGACTTAGAATATATTGCTGACCAACTTTCTGATTTTTACGAACCCGCTGATGTTCGGCTATGGTTATTTTCGCGTCAAAAGCTTCTAAAAAGCGAAACCCCCTCCGATCTAATCCAACAGGGACGGGCGAATGAGGTGATTGCTGTGATTGATCAACTCCGCGATGGTGTATATATTTGATTAATGGGAGATACTTGGTTGATCCAGAATCCAGCATTGCTTGACCAATTGAGTTCGTCCCTATGATTTTTTGCTTGTTAAATTGGTGATAAACTACTCCAATCCTAGCTTCCTTTTGCCCATCCAACCATGCAAGATTGCACTCCTTCCCGACTCAATTGGCTAAAAAGGAAGGGCAAGCGAGGACATGAATAAGATTTTTTAGCGGCTCCACTATTCTTTGAACTATATCCACTTATCTGACTAGTATGCATTTATTACGCGAACGATGGCGTACTTTAATCCGGCAAACCATTTTGGCTGAATGACACTGCTCATCTGCAATTTTCATCCGGGCCAACAACAGGCATAGCCCTTAAGCATCTGGCCCATATTCACTGTAGAACATTATGACTCCTGAACAATTTGAAACTTACACCCGCGAAGGATACAACCGTATTCCCATAGCCCGGCAAGTGCTTGCCGATTTGGATACCCCGCTAAGCGCCTATCTCAAACTGGCCGACGCACCCTACACCTATTTGTTTGAATCGGTGCATGGGGGCGAAAAATGGGGTCGCTATTCGATCATTGGTCTGCCTTGCCAAACGGTAGTCAAAGTCCACGGGAACGCCATCACCATCGAACGGGACGGGCAAATCCAAGAATCGCTGACTGTGGAAAATCCTCTGCAATGGATCGAAGCTTTCTCAGGGCAATTCAAAACCCCGGAAATCGCCGGATTCCCACGCTTCACTGGCGGCTTGGTGGGTTATTTTGG
The DNA here is from genome assembly GCA_903859815.1 of uncultured Methylococcaceae bacterium. Classification (GTDB taxonomy): domain Bacteria; phylum Pseudomonadota; class Gammaproteobacteria; order Methylococcales; family Methylococcaceae; genus Methylumidiphilus. The sequence goes on from CAIOOA010000038.1 coordinate 17,799, forward strand.
CTATGAAACCATGGCTTATATCGAGCCTCGCCTGAAAACCGACAAACCCGACCCCATCGGCAACCCAGACATTTTGCTGATGGTCTCGGAAGATGTGTTGGTGTTTGACAATCTGAGCGGTAAGTTGCTGATTGTGACTCATGCCAACCCTGCCGAGAGCGATGCTTATCATAAGGCCGAGTCAAAGTTGGATGGGTTGGTGGAAACCCTACGCAATAAAAGCCTTCCTCCCCGCGATCAGAAACCGCCGACACAGGTAGACGAAGCGGATTTTGTCTCCGGTTTCACCCAAGAAGGTTTTGAAAACGCGGTGCGTAAGGTCAAGGAATACATTGTCGAGGGCGACACCATGCAAGTGGTGCTGTCACAACGCTTGTCCATTCCTTACACGGCTGCGCCCATGGATTTGTATCGTGCCTTGCGTTGCCTCAACCCTTCGCCTTACATGTACAATCTGAATCTAGGTGATTTTCATATTGTCGGTTCCTCCCCGGAAATTTTGGTGCGCTTGGAAGATGGCACGGTCACGGTCCGCCCCATCGCTGGAACCCGTAAACGGGGTAAAACGGCGGAAGAAGATTTGGCTTTGGAACAAGACCTGCTGGCCGACCCCAAAGAACTCGCCGAGCATTTGATGCTGATTGACCTAGGCCGCAATGACGCGGGCCGGGTTGCGGAAACGGGTACGGTCAGAGTCACCGACCAGATGATCGTCGAACGCTATTCCCATGTCATGCACATCGTCTCCAATGTCAACGCCAAGTTGAAAACGGGCTTGAATGCGTTTGACGTGTTGTCAGCAACCTTCCCCGCCGGCACGGTCAGCGGTGCGCCAAAGATTCGGGCCATGGAAATCATTGCCGAATTGGAACCGGTCAAGCGCGGCGTGTATTCCGGCGCAGTGGGTTATATCGGCTGGTCGGGGAATTTGGACACGGCGATTGCCATCCGGACCGCAGTGATTAAAGATGGCACATTACACATCCAAGCTGGGGCGGGCATCGTCCACGACTCCATCCCATTGAATGAATGGGAGGAAACCATGAACAAAGGCCGCGCCGTATTCCGTGCCGTGGCATTGGCAGAAGCCGGACTAGAAAGGGGAGAAAGCCTGTGAGCACCCGCATATTGATGATCGACAATTACGATTCCTTCACTTATAACCTTGTCCAATATTTTGCCGAATTGGGCGCGGAAGTGGAGGTTGTGCGCAACGACCAAATCCCATTGGAGGAAATCGAGTCCATCAACCCCGACAAGATCGTCATTTCCCCCGGCCCTTGCACCCCCAAGGAGGCGGGCATCTCGGTTCCAACCATACTGCGCTACCAAGGCCGTTACCCCATTTTGGGCGTATGCTTGGGGCATCAAAGCATAGGCCATGCCTTCGGCGGCAATGTCATCCATGCCAAATCCATCATGCATGGCAAAACCTCGATGGTTCATCATCATGACATAGGCGTGTTCAAAGGCTTGAAAAATCCTTTGCAGGCCACCCGCTATCATTCCTTGGTGATCGAACAATCCAGTCTGCCGGATTGTTTGGAAATCACCGCTTGGACCGAAGACCCACACGGCAATGTCGATGAAATCATGGGGGTTAGGCATAAAACTTTGGATATTGAAGGTGTGCAATTTCACCCGGAATCCATCTTGACCGAACAAGGGCATGAGTTATTGGCGAATTTTTTGAGGCGGTAGTTGTTGCTGGCTTACAAGCTCTAGCTCTCATCGTTATAGACAAACGCAGGAAGCCCGTCATTTCGGCTTCAATTGCGCCAGCAATTCTCATTTTGGCATGGAAGCCGTCATTCCGGCATGGACTGCCGGAATCCAGTGCCATGGACGGTAACGGGTCGGCTGCGTAAGTATTTGATTAAGCACAGTGAGTGAACCCAAGTTTCACGTCCATGTGACTGGATGCATTCGGAACATCCCTGTCCCGAACCCTCCGGGCGGTTGAGCCGTGCAAATCGGCTGTCCTGCCGATTTGTCCTGCTTCCCGGCAGGAATGACGGGTTATACATCAACGCTTTGCCTCATAGTGAGAATTGCTGCAATTACACGAGGTCTTGGATTTAGAGTTTTTGCCGTGAAAAAAACCCAGAACCTATGCCACATAACAAAGAGGATAATATGAATTACCGAGACATTATCACCATTGAGCCGGATAAGCGGGGTGGAAAACCCTGTATTCGGGGCTTGCGGATTACAGTTTATGATGTGTTGGAATATTTGGCTTCGGGTATGACACCTGAAGAGATTCTCGCCGATTTTGATTATTTGACTTCAGAGGATATTCAAGCTTGCTTAAGTTATGCCGCTGACCGTGAGCGGCATCAATGGATTGTCAATGCATGAAGTTATTGTTCGATGAAAATCTGTCGCCTCGTTTATTGGCGGCGTTGAGCGACATCTTTCCAGAATCGGCGCATGTGGACAGGTTAGGCATGGGAGGTGAGCCTGATCCTGTGATTTGGGAATTTGCAAAAGAACATGGGTATATTCTTGTCAGCAAAGATTCCGATTTTCACGAAAGAAGCCTGTTATATGGGCATCCGCCAAAGGTCGTTTGGATAAGGCGTGGCAATTGTTCAGTTCGACACATTGAATTGATTTTGAGAAACAAAGCCAAGGAGATAGCGCGATTAAGTGCCGATAAGGAATTGACTTACCTGATTTTGTTGTAGCGGGTAATAAACTAGATGACATTAACCCGCTTTTATTCATTAAATTTTTTTCTTACTTTTTTTTAAATTGTCCTTGAGAATTCCCTATGTCCGAACTTGCCCTGCGCCTAATTGAAGAAAACAAGAAAACCCGCGCCACTTTTTTGGACTTGGGGAATTGCGGGTTGACCGAAGTGCAAAAAGAAATTGGGTATTATAATTGTAATTAAATAAATAGAAATAGCACGATGTACGACCCCTTTGACACAACCGATGCTGTCATTCGAGACTTGCCTCATGTCAAGATAACTCGTCATGCTCCAGTGAACGGAAAGCCTTGTGTATTTAAAAAATATTTCAAGCCTACAGGTCTTTCGGATTTTGATTATTGGAATAAGCGAGATATAGAGTTTCTGTTAGACTTTCAGCAAAAGCATTTACAATATGTGGCACAAATTTCTGAGATTGAGCGTGACGAGAAAGGAGTGCTTACTATGATTGGAACATTTAATGCTGGAGTTTCAGTAGGTGATTGGTTAAGAATTAAGCCAGTTTTCGCAAATAGCCAAACTCTTGAACATCCTTTCCATCATGTTGGTTTATTTTTAATGTTATTACGCTCCTGTCTAACTGCACTAAAAGAAATACACCAGCACGGTATAATTCATTGTGATTTTAGCGCAAGTGATATCTGTATACCATATTATTATACTAATATTAATGGTAATAACTATATAAAGCTGGACTTTAGCAAAATAAAGCTTATTGATTTTTCATTTTCTATCGCATCTGATAAACCATTGAATCGTGCATTACCTATAACTCCTAGCTTACCATATCAATCTAGTTTACTGAAAGAAGCATTAAAACTAGACCGCATTAATGTTCACATAAATAATATAAATTATCGAAAACACACTTCGTTTCTGCGCCATAGCTTTATCGAAAGATGGTTTCCAATCAAGTCTAATCTAGAAGTACAGAAACTAGATTGGCGCGTTGACCTCTTTGGATTAGGTTATATGGCCAGAAAAATCTTGGATAAAGGATTATATCTGCCAAATCATATTGCCGACTACCAAACTATGAGATGTATCCACAATCTTGTAAATAAACTAATAAGTTATGATGATGATAAGAATATATATAATAAATTACCTCATGATTATTTTTTATTAGAAATAGAGAAGATATTGAATGGCATGTCTTTAGATGATTATCTTTTATTTCTAGTGGACTCTATAGCTAATCAATCGGCTAGATATACCATTCCAGTTACTCCAATTGCTCCTACTCCAATAATCGAAATTATTAAGAAGGACCCAAAAGCCAAAGCTCGCTATTCATATGAAATGGGGAGAACAGGCTTAATCAAAGTCCGCGAAGCCAAAGTTTTATTAGTCGGTCAGGGTAAATCGGGCAAAACCACGCTGAGGAAGAAGCTTGAAAATCCAAACGCCGACATGCCTGCACCCGGTGACACGACACGCGGCATTGAAATCACCCGACTAGATGAAAAAATGCCGCAGACGGGTGAACCCCTGCGTATCAATGTGTGGGATTTCGGTGGACAAGACATCCAGCATTATGCCCATCAGTTCTTTTTGACGGGCAATTCGCTGTATGCCTTGGTCACCAATGAGCGTATTCAAGATTCGGTGCATCTGCCGTATTGGCTGAATATCATTGAAATGCTCGGCAAGAAAAGCCCGGTATTGTTGATTCAAAATAAAGACGGTGGACATTGCCAAGCCTTGCGGGATGAAGCCGCGATTCGTGCTAGATTTGGCAATGTCCATAATCGGGTATTCCAAACCGACTTGTCACAAGCTGTTTCCGAACTTGAGTTTGCCGATTTACGCCGAGAAATTGTCCATCAAGCTTCATTGCTCCCGCATGTCGAACGCGATTATCTCGCTTCCTTCGTGGAATTGCGTGGCAAGTTGGAAGCAGAGGCTGATCGAGAAATCCATTATCTTAACTGGGAGGATTATCTTGCACTGATGCCGGAATTGTCCAAAGATTTGTTGCGAGATTATGCCAATGCATTGACATTTTTAGGTGTCTGCCAATACTTCCCCAATGATGCCATGCTGTCGGGATTCGTATTCCTGCGTCCGAAATGGATTATTGATGCGCTGTTTGCTTTGCTATTGCATTCTTCGTTGGAAACCAAGCGAGGTCATTTCACTGAAATGGATACCTTCAATATTTGGCAAGGCTCCGAATATCAGGGTATGCACGTACTGCTGGTGCGGATGATGGAGGAGTTTGAATTATGCTATCGCGTCGAAGGTGGTAATCACAGTTATATTTTGCCACAACGCTTGCCGAGCGAAAGCAAAACCTACGGATGGAATGAACCCGGTGACACGCCCGTGCAATACCGCTACAAGTTCATGCCCAAGGGTATTTTGACGCGGTTAATTTGCCGCTTGCATGAACGCATCGAAACCGACCCGGAACGTGGGCAACGGGTTTGGTGTGATGCGGTAATCTTCACCCTGCCTGACGGCAAAGGCCGAGTATTTGCCCGTGAAGTCTATAGCGAAAACACGATAGAACTCCTCGCCTCCGGGGATAAACGTGCAGAAATGCTGAATGAAGTCATCCGCAAAATGGACGACATAAACCGCGACGCCAAATATGACAATCTACAATTTGAGAAACTGGTGCCTTGTCCGTGCGAAGTCTGCCAGAACGGAGAAAAGAAGCATTTTTTTGATTTTCAATTATTGGTGGATTTGCTGGAAGAAGGCGAAACCGAAGAACGCTGCCACGTCAGCCGCCGCAAACAGAATATATCAGAGGTATTGCAGTTTGCCGGGGTGGAATATCGGCTACAACAAGGTTTTGAGGTTGGCGGCGAGGGAGCGCCTAGGACTGCATTCCCACGCGGGAGCGTGGGAACGAGATCGGCTCTTAGAATCTTCATCTCCTACTCCCACGCCCAACGGGACTATTTTCCCATCTTTAAAGCCGATTTTATCCAATACACTAGAATACAGGGTTTGGAGGTTGAGATATTTGGCGATGACGCAATACCTATCGGCACGGCTTGGGACGAATTTCTACAAACTAAAGTAGCCGAGTGCGATGCAATGATTTTGCTGGTCAGCCAAGAATTCATGAACTCAAACTATATCCAAGCAAACGAATTCGGCGCGGCCTTGGAACGGCTGAAAGCGGGACGTTCCTTATTGATTGCACCTGTTTATTTCGCCCCCTGCCAATTTGACTCAGACGAAGCATTATCCCGGCTGCAATTTTTCAAACCGCATGGTGAGAATTTTGGCGAAGTTAAAAAGGGTGATAAATTTTCTTATATTGATTTGGTGGAGTTTAGCAAAGATCGCCAACCGATTCCTAATTCAAACCGTCAGCATTACATGCTTGCATTGATGGAAAAACTAAGACCCGAATTAATAAAATTGGGTAAAGTCATCCATGCCAACCATTAGCTAGAAAACCAATTCAACCATGGACATCACTTACACCGACATAGAAATTGAAAACTTATTCACCCAACGCCGCATGTCCATCCGGGTTTTGGTGGATTCAGGCGCGGTGTTCATGACGATACCCGAACATGCGGCTAAGCGATTAGGCTATGATCTCAAAGGGGTCAGCCGACGGGAAATAATCCTCGCCGACGGTTCCCGCAAATTCGTACCCATGATCAGGCCGTTGCGGGTCTATTTTGCCGGTCACTACTGTGATCTTCCTGCATTGGTTCTCGGCGATGAAGCTTTATTTGGGTCAGTCCCAATGGAAGTGATGGATCTGATATCGCATCCAGCCACATAAACCCTGACCTTCAACCCCGAAAGCCCTTTTATCCCCGTTGCCTTGATGAAAAAGCTATGAATATCCCACAAGCCCTAGAAGCCCTGCTGTCAGGCCAAAACCTCACCGCTGCCGACATGCACGAAATCATGCACACGATCATGACCGGCGGGGCGACCCCGGCCCAGATTGGCGGTTTTTTGGTTGCATTACGAAGCAAGGGCGAGACGGTGGAGGAAGTTGCCGCCGCCGCGCAAGTGATCCGCGAAATGGCAAGCAAGATCGACATCAGCGGCGAACATGTCATTGACACTTGCGGAACCGGCGGCGACGGGGCGCATACGTTCAACATTTCCACTTGCGCCGCGTTTGTCGTCGCGGCGGCGGGCGGGCAAGTTGCCAAGCATGGCAGTCGTTCGGTGTCCAGTTCCTGCGGTAGCGCCGATGTTCTTGAAGCTGCGGGGGTCAACATCGCCCTGACACCTGAACAAGTACAGGTTTGCATCGCTCAAACCAGCATCGGCTTTTTGTTTGCCCAACGCCATCATGGCGCGATGAAACATGCGGCGGGACCGCGCAAGGAACTGGGCATTCGCACCTTATTTAATTTGCTTGGGCCACTGAGCAACCCTGCCAATGCGCCGAATCAATTGCTAGGCGTGTTTGCCAAAAAATGGGTGGAACCTATGGCACGTGTGTTACAAAAATTGGGCAGTCAGCATGTGTTGGTGGTCCATGCCGAAGATGGCTTGGATGAGATTAGCATTGCCTCCCCTACCCTCGTCGCCGAACTGAAAGAAGGCTTGATTTCCACCTATACCATCACGCCTGAACAATTCGGATTCAATCGCAATTCCTTAGGAACATTGGGCGTGGATTCGGCTGAAGAAAGCCTTAAAATAATCTTAGCCGTCTTGGAAGGCCAACCCGGACCCGCCTCCGACATCGTGGCGTTGAATGCCGGAGCGGCGATTTATGCGGCTAATCTGGTGGATAGTTTGGCGGTGGGAGTGGATAAGGCAAGGGAGATATTGGTGAGTGGGGCGGGGAGGAGGAAGTTGGAGGAATTAGTTGTAGTCAGCAAGGCATTCGAATAAATTTTGTTTATCGTGGGCTTCCTCAAAAGTAGCCAAGAAGTCTCCACTTACTATTGGGCAACCCTAGCTATTCTAGTCGCTTGCAGGATACCGACGAACGTCTGCATAATATGAATTATGAAATTCACCTGCAACATTATTTGCTTTCGAAAGGCAAACCGACGTGAGCAAGCAAAATTTGAAAGCCAAACCATCTGAAATCGATTGGGTCGCAGTGAATGCTGCACCTTTGGCTGACGTGCCGGATGAAGATAGCCCGGAAATAACCGATGCCGAATTTTCAGAATTGAGACCATTAGAAGTCGCGCTACCAGACCTTTGCTTGGGTAAGCGGCGAGTCACTCTAATGATAGATGAAGCTGTCGTTCGAGCGTATAAAGCGAAGGCGGGTGTTAATGGATACCAAGCACTCATCAATGACACCTTGCGAAGAGCATTGGAGGCTGGAAATGTGTAACAAGCAACGACATTGCTGGAAAGGCAGGATTTCGAACATAGCCCCTCACATCCATCCCTCAAGAGATAAAGATTATGACAACGCTGTCCATTCAAATTGACGACCAAACCAAGGCTAAATTATCCGCTCTTGCTGGCATTAAATCTGAAAACGAAATTACTTTGGTTCAATCAGCCATCCAGAACTATTTGGATGAAGAAATGGATGCCTTGGAGGATGAAGCTATATGGCGGGAATATCAACAAAATGGTGGGGTAGAGCATGAGCGCGTCATGGTGTGGCTGGAAGCCTTGGCTCGTGGGGAAGACGCGAAGTGCCCCAGATAATTTGGTCAAACAATGCGCTAGACGATATTGAACGATTGCATAGTTTTTTAAAGTCGAAAAGTGAGTCTGCCGCAATAAGGGCTGTGACATTAATACTTGAAGCCGGTCAGCAACTTCAAAAGTTTCCAACGATTGGAATACCAGTCACCAAGAGACCGAATCATCGTGACCTCATCAAGTCGTTTGGGGCAGGAGCTTATGTTATCCGTTATCGAATAGAGCCAGAAAATACTGTTGTGATACTTAAAATTTGGCATAGCAAGGAAAACCGTTAAGAGAACCAACCATGACTAACACCCCCGACATCCTAAAAAAAATATTAGCCCGCAAACGCGAAGAAATCGCCGAACGCCAAAAGCGAATCCCTCTGGCTGAATTACGCGAACGGGCGCAAATGGCTGACCCGCCGCGTGGCTTCGTCAATGCCATGGAATCTAAAATCAAACAAGGCAAGCCCGCAGTGATTGCCGAAATAAAAAAAGCATCGCCTAGCCGGGGAGTGCTGCGGGAAGACTTCCGTCCGGCTGAGATCGCACAAAGTTACGCCTTTGGCGGTGCGGCTTGCCTGTCGGTGTTGACGGACAAAGATTTCTTCCAAGGTTGTGAAGCCTATTTGCAACTGGCACGGAATGCCTGCCCGTTGCCAGTGATCCGCAAGGATTTTCTGATTGACCCTTATCAAGTCGTCGAGGCAAGGGCGATAAGTGCCGATTGCATTTTATTGATCGCCGCAGCACTGGACGATGCAACCATGTCCGATCTTGCCCAACTAGCCGCTGAACTAGGCATGGATGTGTTGGTCGAGGTGCATGATGCGGAAGAGTTGCACCGCGCTTTGAAGCTGGATTTAATGCTCGTCGGCATCAATAACCGTGATTTGCGGACGTTTGAAGTGTCACTGCAAACCACATTAGGTTTACTATGGTCGATACCGGACAACCGCATCGTTGTCACTGAAAGCGGCATACTAAGCCCTGCTGACGTGGCATTAATGCGTGGTCATGGCGTAAATGGTTTTCTCGTCGGCGAGGCGTTTATGAAAGCTGACTCACCCGGTGAGAAGCTGGGGGAGTTGTTTGGATTTTGATTGAATACGACTGTACAGGATGAGGCTATAGTGAGTATGATTGTGGCTAGGCAAGAGACCTGAAGTCAGCCGAAAAACCTCACAGAAGAAACCATAGGAGAAGCAATGCCAAGCGACACTTTGACGATCCTCCTCGCGGGAGGGAGCGGATCGCGGCTGCAACCATTGACCGCCGATAGGGCGAAGCCAGCCGTGCCTTTTGGCGGCAAATATCGTATCATCGATTTTACCTTATCCAATTGCTTGCATTCTGGCGTACACCGCATTCTTGTCCTGACCCAATACAAATATCATTCATTACAAAAACATTTGCGCGATGGCTGGTCCATATTCAATCCAGAACGCGGGGAATACATCACCATGGTTCCCCCGCAAATGCGCGCCGGTGCGTTATGGTACAGCGGCACTGCCGATGCCATTTTTCAAAATATTTTTCTCCTAGAACGCAGCCGCGCCAAAAAAGTATTGATTCTGGCCGCCGACCACATTTACCGCATGGACTATGCCGCTCTCATCAAGGCCCATGACGAAAAGAACGCGGATTTGACAGTGGCCTGCATGAGAGTTCCCATTGATGAGTCCCACGCCTTTGGGGTGATGTCGGTCGATGAAGACAAAAAAATCGTTGCCTTTCAAGAGAAACCCAAGCACCCCATCCCTTTGCCCGGCGAACCGGACTTAGCCCTCGCCTCAATGGGTGTCTATGTTTTTTCCATGGATGCGTTGCTCAGTGAATTGCGTGCCGACCATGACCTGCCTAATTCCAGCCACGATTTTGGCAAGGACATCATCCCACTGATGATTCAGACGCATAAGGTTTATGCTTATCGCTTTGGCGGTTCCCGTGGGAGGGTCACCCCTGACCGTTATTGGCGGGATGTGGGCAGCATTGACTCCTATTATGAGGCAAACATGGATCTTCTGAAGCCAGTGCCTCCGCTGGACCTTTATCAGGCAGACTGGGCCATTCGCACCTATCACAGCCAAAGTCCGCCGGCCCGCATGGTACCCAGTGAAAATGGCAAAGACGGGCAGTTGACAAACTCCATACTGGGCAGCGGCACTGTCATCCTTGGTGGTATCGTGCGCAACTCAGTGCTATCGTCACGGGTTCGGGTGGAAGAAGGGGCGGTCGTTGAAGATTCCCTTCTGTTCGACCATGTGACGGTTGGCGCTGGGGCTTGTTTGCGCCATTGCATCATTGACAAGGGAGTGAAGGTTCCACCTGGCGAAAAGATAGGCTATGACTCAGCCAAAGATGAGGAGCGCTTTGCCCTTTCACAAAAAGGCGTGATTGTAGTGCCTAAGCAATATCGCTTTGAATAAATCCTACAATGGCAACACCCGATGAACCATTGTCAGTGGCGATTTTGCCTTAAGCCCAAGGCGATGAGTCCGCCGAACAATAGCAATATTGTTGCTGGTTCCGGCACTTTATTGGTTTCACTGAATTGAAAATCGTCCGCCACCCAATGCCCACCCCCTGTATCACGGCGGTCGATGCGATACCCGGTGATACCGGGCATTGTGCCAAATATTCCAGTGTTGACAAAAGACAATGGCTCGGGCTGCCCCGGATTCGTTACGGGCAGATCGAACACCACGGAACTTAATTGGTTTACCCCCGACAATGCGACGATAGTGACTTGATCCGCGCCAGCACCATACCCATAATATTCATTGCGTCCAAACCAAGCACCCGTCAGCACCAAGCCAGTTGTGATGGTCAAACCAGACGACCCGTCACCATTAATGACATAATAATGAGGCGAGTGGGGAATGCCGAACAACTGACCAAATGGACTCACTTTATACTCGTCGCCAATCACGGCAAACCGCGAGTCCCATAGGATGCCATCGTAAACCGAGCTATTGTTATTGGCTTCCGACAACCAAGTTTTGTCATTGACGGGCGGTGGGGCCGCTAGGTCGTCAAACGTCGCCAACACACCCGCATGTGTTGTTCCAGAAAGCACAAAAGCCAGTGAGACGAGGATAGAACGTAGGTTTTTCGATATTCTCATAGTATTCTCCCAAATTTATATTTTAACATTTTTACTGATTCACTAATTGCACCATTGTTTTTCACAAGGAATTCCATTTTTATCGCCGTCTAATTTGACATTCGGGCAATTTTTAAGATAAAACTTAGCCTCTTCGCATGAAGTCATTTCCGTGCAGCGGGTTTTTCCTTTGCAGGTGAATATTGGTTTTGGGAGGGTATTACTGATTACCGGATTTGGCGCAACCGGAATATCGGCTTCAGCCTTGGAAAACGCAAACAAGGCCGTTATTTTGCTCATCAACCCCTGCAATATTGATTGTTTCGGGGCTATGATATTGGACAGATCGTTAGCATCAGATGTTAACTGACCTTTGATGACTGGCAAACTGTTTTTGTCCGATTCGGGGGTTGGTTTCAGTTTTTTTTCATGCGGAAGATCTTGTTCAGTAAGGCTTTCAGACGAGAACTTCTTGTTATTCCCAACGTCAACACTTCCAATTATATAACATTGCCTGTCGGTATAGCTTATCCGACCTTGTGGGTCTCTGCATTTATAATACTCCAAAGAATTCGCATCGATCGAAAGCAACATGATAAGCCACGACAAAACAACTTTATTCATGGACAACAATCCTACGATGAAGTAAAGATGATAGCTGAATTAGGGTTGGTAGGTAATTCGGTAAATGGCTCCTTGCTGATCGTCCGACACCAATAACGACCCGTCCGCCAATTCTAGAATATCCACTGGCCTACCCGACACAGCGCCATTGGCTTGCAACCAACCTTCGGCAAATATTTCATCGGCAATCGGTTTCCCATCCTTGAATTTGACCAAGACAACCCGGTATCCCTGCGGCACGCTGCGATTCCACGAGCCGTGTTGGGCAACAAACAACTGACCTTGATAAGCCGGGGGAAACTGTCCACCCTGGTAAAACCTCAAACCCAAGGGAGCAACGTGGGCAGGGAATTTCCAAGCGGGCGGGGTAAACTCAGAACAAGGCTTGAGTTTGCCGAAATTAGGGTCGGGAATGTCACCGCCATGGCAATAAGGATAACCAAAATGCAAACCGGATTTGGGCGCATGGTTCAGCTCCTCAGGCGGCACATCATCGCCTAGCCGATCCTGGCCATTGTCGGTCAAAAATAATTCTTTGGTCTGCGGATGCCAGTCGAAACCAACCGTATTGCGAATGCCACGGGCGAAGATTTCAAAATTCTTGCCATCCGGGTCCAAGCGCGTTAGGCTGGCATAAATTTCTTTATCGCTGAGACAACTATTGCAAGGCGCACCCACGCCGGCATACAGTTTACCGTCAGGTCCGACGCGAAGATATTTCCAACCGTGGTGTTGATCCGCCGGGAAACCATCAAAAATCACTAAGGGCTTGGGTGGATTGGTCAGGTGTGCTGCAATGTCTTCCAACTTGATGATTCGATTAACTTCCGCAATGTACAGATCGCCCTTGAGCATCGCCACGCCGTTGGGGAAATTCAAACCGGAAACCAGTGTGGTCACCGAATCTGCCTTGCCGTCTCGGTTAAAATCACGGACGGCATACACCTTGCCCTGCATGGAGCCGACATAGACCGTGCCATCCTCACCCAAAGCCATCGTCCGGGCATTGGGAGTCTGGTCGGTATAAACTGAAATATGAAAGCCCGGAGGCAGTTTGATTTTTTCCAAGCCCACTGTAGACTTCTCAGCACTGGCGGAAATGGCGAAACCAAGCATTAAAATAAGCATACTGAAAAATTTCATAAAGCCTCCTTCTTGATTTTTGCGTCTAAGTCGCCAATTATGTTAACACCTGTACCACTACCTTTGGAAAACCAAACATGAGAATATTACTGTTCCTAATCACTAATGTCGCTGTGCTGTTGTTGATCAGCATCATCTTCAAGTTCCTCGGCCTTGAAAATGTGTTTTACCAGAATGGTGTCAACCTAAATCTGGATCAACTGCTTCTCATGTCCGCCGTGTTCGGCATGTCAGGCTCATTCATTTCTTTGCTGATGTCCAAGTGGATGGCCAAGAGTTCAATGGGGGTTCATGTCATTGAACACCCTTCCGACCCCACCGAACAATGGCTGGTGAATTGCGTCCAGAGGCTGGCCCGCAGTGTCGGCATTGGCATGCCGGAAGTCGGCATTTTCGATTCGCCCTCCCCCAACGCCTTCGCCACTGGCTTCAACAAAAACAGTGCTTTGGTGGCGGTCAGTACAGGTTTACTGCAACAGATGGATGCCGACGAAGTGGAGGCTGTGCTAGGCCATGAAATCTCCCACGTCGCCAATGGTGACATGGTCACCATGGGGCTGTTGCAGGGCGTGGTCAACACCTTTGTGATCTTCTTAGCCAGAATCGCCGGCTTTTTTGTGGATCGCGTGTTATTGCGCAATGAGCGCGGCTTCGGTCCGGGCTTTTTCATCACCCAAATGGTGGCGCAAGTACTTTTTTCTATTCTCGCCAGCGTAATCGTCATGTGGTTCTCCCGCTACCGCGAATTCCACGCCGACGCAGGCGGTGCTAATCTGGCGGGTCGGCAGAAAATGATTGATGCGCTCCGTGCTTTGCAACGCGCCCATGACCCCGAAGCCTTGCCGGGCGGCATGGCGGCTTTTGGCATCACCGGCGGTGGCTTTAGTCGACTGTTCATGAGCCACCCGCCTCTTGAAGAACGCATCGCCGCTTTGCAACAACAAAAATATAGCCAATAATCAGACTAAGGTAGAATATACCCACAGCATTTACCGTGGGAGCGGTTGCCAACTAACAAAACGGGTTGAAAAAACCCTCCCACCTTTGCTATTGAAACATTCTACACAGGAGCGCATTTCCCAAAGTCATGAGCAATGAAAACTGGTATTCACCCCTCCCAGAAATGGGAATCTTAGCCATCAGCGGCAAAGACGCTGCCAAACTCCTGCAAGGCCAAACTACTTGCGATATTTTAGGTTTGCCGCCGGGTCAAACCACCTTAGGCGCACTCTGCACCCCCAAGGGCCGCGCCATTGCCTTATTCCGCGTACTGCGGGCCGAAGAAAGGATTTATCTCCTATTACCCACCGAACTGCTGGAAACGGTGCAAACGCACTTGCGTAAGTATGTCATGCGGGACGATGTGAAGATCGATGATGAAACTTGGAACTGGACAAGTTTTGGCCTGTTTGGCGAAAAGTCCACTGATGCGCTGCAACTGCTGGGACTGCCCCTGCTGACCCAAGACAATGAGGCGGAAGGTCAAGGCAGTTTCTACACGCGCTTCTACGCCATCCGCATTCCCGATGCGCATACCCCTAGAATATTGGCTCTCGTCGATTCCGAGAAAAGCGCCGGCATGTGCCGGTTTTTGGAATCTCACGGCCTTGTCCGCCGCGAATCTTCCCATTGGGTTTTAGAAGATATACGGGCCGGTTTGCCTTCCATCTCCAAAGCAACGCAGGAAGAATTCGTGCCGCAAATGTTGAATCTCGACCTAGTGGGCGGTATCAGTTTCAATAAGGGTTGTTACACCGGACAGGAAATCATTGCCCGCGCCCATTATTTGGGTAGCTTTAAGCGCCGCATGGTTCGTTTGCAGGGCTTTGGCGAACCCATTCCACAAGCCGGTGACAATCTGCAAGCCGAGGGTCGTGATGGTCAAAGCTCAGGCATGGTGGTCTGTTCGTCCGCTTGTGAAGAAGGCGGCTTTGAACTATTGGCGGTGTTGAATCTGGGATTAGTGGAAGATTCGCAAGCTTCATTCAAAACAGCCAGCGGGATTGGCTTAGGAATAGCTAAGCTGCCGTATCCGCTGCCAGTGGCAGCGGTGGAATAAGTTTTGTGCGATCAGCCGACTGGTAAAATTGCTGCTGGCTGGTTAAGCGCCTTCTAGTCGGTTTGTTGCTTCAAGCTAAAAAATTAGCCAGCCTTCTGCTTCAACGCATGGCTAATCAGATTTTTGCCTAAATCCTTGATTGCGCCGCCAACTTCTTGCGTGTCGGCGATGACTTGATCCATTGCGGAGATGATCCAATCGCGATCTTTGGCGCTAATCACCAAAGGCGGCAGGAATTTGACCACATTCATGCCATGGCCGGCGACTTGGCTGAGGATGCGATGGTTTTTGAAGAGGGGTATGGTGACGGTTTGGCTGAACAAGCCCTTGTTGGCGGCTTCCAAACCGGCAAACGCGGCTTTACGCAACAAACCGTCAGGCGAGCCGAATTCCACGGCAATCATCAAGCCTTTGCCGCGAACCTGTTTGAGGAAGTCGTATTTGGGGACCATGGCTTGCAAACCCGCGATGATTTCACCGCCAAGTTTGGCGGCATTTTCGACTAGCTTTTCGTCTTCAATGACTTGCAATGAAGCAATGCCAGCCGCCATCGCCATGTTATTTTTGGAGAAGGTGGAACCATGCACGACTGCGCGGTCCATGCGGTTAAACACCGCGTTCATGATTTGATCGGTCATCGCCACTGCACCAACGGGGATGAACCCGCCGGACAGCGCTTTCGCCATCAAGATCATGTCGGGTTCTGCACCATAATGCTCAACCGCCCAGAATTTACCAGTTCGGCCTATGCCGCATTGGATTTCATCGGCGACAAACAATGTGCCAGTTTGCTTGCACAGGCGTTGAACGTCTTTCAGGTAGCCGTCAGAGGGGATATTGACCCCTTTGCCCTGAATCGGTTCGACGATGAACGCCGCGACCTCTTTTTTGCTCAAAGCCTGTTCCAACGCGGCGAGGTCATCAAACGGCACGGTGAAGCAACCCGGCAGCAAGGGTCCGAAACCTTCGCGGAATAAATTCTCGCCGTTCAGCGACAATGCGCCCGTGGTCAAACCATGAAAAGCATGTTCGCAATAAAGAATTTTTTCGCGCTTAGTGGTGTAACGGGCAAATTTAATCGCTGCCTCCACCGCTTCCGCACCAGAGTTGCAGAAAAATGCCTTGGCCAGATTGGGTGGGCAGGTGGCAAGGATTTTTTCTGCCAACACACCTGAGAGCAGGGATGCGTCCATTTGCACCAAGTCCGGCAATTGCGCATCCAACACGTCCTTCAAGGCTTGGATGATCGCTGGATGGTTGCGGCCCAAGGCAAACACGCCAAAGCCTGATAGCAAATCCAAGTATTCATCGCCTTTATTGTCGTACAGATAAGGGCCGTGGGCCTTGGTGTAAACCCGGTCGTAACCGATGGTTTTCAACACCCGCACCATTTGGGTATTCAGGTGTTTGTCATGCAAGTCAAAGTTTTCACCCGACCTTTCGGTGAGCATTTCGGCAATAGTTCTTGACATAGTTTTGTTCAGAATTGGGTAGAGGTGTTGTAGAAGCTGAAAAAGGAAAAGCTCGATTCGTCTGACAGTACTTACTTTTCAAAGCAAGCATTGAAGTTCCAAACTAGGTCATTTATATGCCCTACGGCGTCTAATATGCCACACGCTAAAGGCAGGCAACACCACCAAAGCGCAGATTAGGGTCATCAGCAAACCAATCGAGAGCAAGATACCCATCGAAGCCGTGCCTTGATGGGACGTGAATGCCAAACTGCTGAAGCTGAAAATCGTCGTCAATGCGCCATAGAACACGCCTTGTGCTTCACTGGTTCCGAGCAAGTTCTCCTCAGATGAATCCAGATAATGCAAGCGGTGCACCATGTGGATGCCACTGTCCACTCCCAAACCAAACAACAAAGGCAAGGCGATGATGTTGGCAAAATTGAAAGGCACGTTGAACACCACAGTCGCCGCCGCCGTGAAAACCGATGCCAATAATAATGGCAATAACACCAGCAAAGTGTCTTTCACACTGCGCAGGATGACTAGCAACAAAATCGTAATGGCCACTAGGGCAATACTGAACGCTTGCACGAAAGATTGGACGACTTCATTCATGGATTCCAGATAGGTAACCGGGAGGTCGGTGACATCCGGGTCTATACGCTGTGCTTCCAAAATGAATGCTCGCAGATTTTCCAAGTTGTTTAAATCCCGCTTAGGGGATACTTGAATCCGATACAGCCCATCTTGGCTCAACCAACGTGCTTTTAACTCGGAAGGCAGGGATTCCAAGGTAATGGTTTCCGCTTCCAAGCCTTTTCTTAATTTTTCCATGGTGACTGGCAAACCACCCAGCAGGGCTTGTTGCAGTTTGTCCAAAATAGGTTGCCGAAGTTCCTCAGGCAAGCCGTCAAGATAATCCAAGAAACTGTCCAAGCTTTCGCTCAATTCCAACAGGTCGGCATTGCCGCCCTCGGCTTTGGAAATTTGAACCAAAATATTGGCTTGAAGTTCCTCCAAGCTTTCGAGCTTCGCCCCGCCCTGGGCGGGTTGGGGGAAGCTTTCGAGTTGTGGGCCTAACACCAAACTGAGTTCTTCAATAATGGCGAGTTTGGCCTCTTGGTCATCAGGGATCAAGTCAAAGAGCGTCATGACTTTCTCGACCGTGGGCAGCTTTTCAAAGCGGCTTTTTTTATCCAAGGTTTCCTTCTCGCTAGTGGCGAGTGAAGAAAGCGTCATCGGCGAGGTATCCTCGTCTTGCAGCAAATATTTGAACGTTTTGACGGATTCGGTGTTTTGGTCGCGCAAATTAATGGGGTTGAAATCCACTGATACTCGTGTCAACAAAGCCAGTGCGGCCAAGGTCAACAAAAAAGTAATCCAACGTATGGGACGAGCAAGGCGCAAAGGCCAATTGGATAATAGAAACGAGGATTTCTCAAGTTCTGGTTTTTTCGTCCTACGCCGCTTGATCGGCATTATTTTCATCAGTGCGGGCAACACGGTGAAGGTGGTCAGCAAGGCGATGAACATACTCGTACCGGCAATGATGCCCAGTTCGGACACACCGATATAATGGGTTGGAATGAACGCATAAAGGCCAATAGCGGCTGTTAGGGCGCATAAAATCAGTGCCGATCCGGTGGAGGTGAAGGTGTCCAAAAGCGCATCACGCTGCGATTCGCCGCGCATAATCAATTCCCGGTAACGTAGGCAGAAATGCGAGGAGAAGGCATCACCCATGCCGATGAACAACACGGCGAAGGCAATCGAAATCAGGTTCAGATGGCCTATGCTCACCGTGGCGAAACCCATGGAAAAGACCAGCCCCAAGCCTAGCGAAATGAAAGTGGCAATCATCAGCTTGAAGGAACGGTAGGCGATCCACAAGGTGACGCAGACAAGAATGAATGAAGCGATACCGGCAATGGTCGTGCTTTTGGTTATGCCATCCATTTCTTCATATTCCAATATGACTTCCCCGGTCATATTGACTTGGACATTGGCTAGCTCGCCGGATTTGGCTGCGGCTATTGCATTTTTTATTGCCGTAATACTTTTTTCGGCTGGCAATAATTCAGAATAGTCCAGTATGGGCATTAGAATGATGAAGCGCTTGGTGGTCCCCAGCCCGCTGTGTTGGTCGATCATCAATTGCTGCCAAGATAATTGGTAAGGCTTGCCTTCGCGCACGGCATCCAAGGTTTTGCTGACCTTCCTGAACACGAGGTTCATGTCCAATTCCAGATCATCATCGCCAGAGTTCTTGATGGCAAGCCCAAGAATGTCAAATAACCCATGCAAGCTATTGTCCTTGGAAAGCTTGCCGATGAAGGGTTGGGCATTGGCGAGTTGCTTGGACATGTCTTCCAATTCCTTTTGGCTCAGGAAAAGCATGCCGTTGCGATCAAAAAATTCGCCTTCGTCGGGAACGTAAACCGATTTGATGACTGTTTTATTTTGCCGCAATTCCTCGCTGATGCGTTTAACCACGGCAGAGGTTTGCTCTGGAGAATCGCTTTCCACCAACAAAAGAATGGTGTTCACATCTTGCGGGAACGCCTTTTCCAGTTTGAGTCGGTTTTGCTGGAAAGGCAACTCGGTGGAAATCATATCCGCCGTGTTGGTATTGATGGTGAGATTGTCCATCGTGTATTTGCCGATGAACACCGAGGCAAGGACGAACGACACTATAAGCAACCACGGACGGTTAAGAATGTTTTTTTCCCACCAATGTATGGTTTTGACAATTAGGCTGTCGGTCGTTCTGCTCATCGTTTGATGTGGGCCTGAGAGGTTAAGGCTGGAAAAAGAGGGTTGCTGTCTTAAGCAACGGCAAAATTGGTGTCACGGCCCATGTCGGCAGCCAGTTTAAGGGTTTTCATGGCTGCGTCAAAGTGCCTTCCCAATCGGACAATATCAATAAAATCAACCGGGTGTAGAAATGCGCTCAGCAACATTTTTCGAACATGCAACATCCCCTTGTCATCAAAAGCCCCCTCTATGGAAGGTGGCAGCGTGACATCCACCGGATCGACAATACTTCGTATGGCTAAAAAAGGCATACGGTGACGTTCGGCGGCACGGGCGACGGCGGCACTCTCCATATCCAAGGCAATGGACCCTGTGGCGGCATGGATGGCCTGTTTCTCGTCTGCCCTCGCCACTATTCGATCACTTTCCGCCAGCAACCCGCTGTAAAGGTGGATTTGCCCTTCAAGTTTTGCAGTCAAACGCTTGCGCCATGACTCGTCGGTTTCGATCAACTGACCGCCTATGCAAGCGATCCTATCCGGTAGAATCAAGTCCCCTGGATGGATGCCGGGAGCCAAAGCGGCTGCGCACCCCCAACTAATTAATGACTTGGCCCCGGCATTGACCAACAAATCTACGCAACGGTCCGCTGCTGCTGGCCCTGCCCCGGACAATCCAATCAGGCAATGTTGATCCAACTCCAAGCAACCACCCTGCGGCACTCGCTTAGGTGTCAAGCTGCGGCATTCAACCGCCATGGCGACAAGAATGCCTAGCTTAGTCACGCGATTGCAAAACGCTCATTGCGGAAACGCGCCAATGCCCACAACGGGAAGAATTTGTCGTAACCGTGGTATTTCAGGTAAAACACCTTGGGGAATCCAGGTGCGGTGAAACACTCGTCTTTCCAAAAGCCGTCGGATTGCTGGTTTCTGAGCAAATAATCAACACCCGCTTGCACCTCGGGTGATTCCGCCTCACCTGCCGCCATCAGCGCGGTTAACGCAAAGCCAGTTTGGAAAGCTGTGCTGGTGTGGTATTCGCCGCGCTGGGACGGGCTGGCATCGTGGTAGGAGTAATTGTCTTCCCCCCAGCCGCCATCGCCACGTTGCTTGGATTTAAGCCACGCGACTGCTTTGCGAATGCTTGGGTCATCCTTGGGAACCCCCGCCGTCTCGAAAGCCAGCAGAACCGACCAGCAACCATAAATGTAATTGGTCCCCCAACGTCCAAACCATGAGCCGTCTTCCTCTTGCTCGCTTTTCAAATAGGCGATGCAACCATCCAAAACCGGTTGGTATTCAGGGTTGGTTTTCACCAAATTGCCTAGGAACATGGCGCAACGGCCTGACACATCGGCAGTGGGAGGGTCCAATAGAGCGCCATGGTCTGCGAAGGGGATATGGTTTAAATAGTAATGGTCATTGTCCACATCGAATGCGCCATAACCGCCATTGCTGGATTGCATCCCGGCTATCCAAACACCAGCCCGCTGGATGGTTTCGCTAAATTCTTCTTCCTCGGATTGAACCAAGGCATGGGCAACCACCGCCGAGTCGTCCACGTCAGGATACCAACTGTTGCCAAACTGGAAAGCCCAACCACCACCGGGCAAATTCGGGCGCTTGACTTGCCAATCGCCAGGTTCGTCGGTCAATTGCTTGCTGGCCAGCCAGCGCAAACCTTCCTTGATCTGCATACGGGTCTGTGGGCTTTGCTCATATTTGTCCACTTCTTGCAGGGCCAAGGCCACCAAGCCAGTGTCCCAAATTGGGGAAACGCAAGGCTGGCAATAGGCTTGATCGCCTTTGATGACCAGCAAGCGTTTGATGGATTCCAAGGCTATTTCCCTGCGCTCGTCCCCTTTAGGGAAGCCCAAGAAATCCATGGCCTCGTAAGCGTTCACCATGGCGGGGAAAATGGCCCCCAAGCCATCGTATCCGTTAAGCCTTTCCAAAAACCAGTCGCGTGCCTTTTCTGTCGCTTTTTGGCGCATGGCGCGGGGAATCAAAGGTTCGAGCATGCGTCCGAAGCGTTCCAAGGCCAACACCGTTTTGCCAATGGGTGTTTTTACATGCGAGAAATAGTTTTTTTCCTTTTCCGGGTCAATCGTGAACAACTCGTGCACCCCAATCTTATTGGGATTGCGCGCAGTAACTTTGTAAGAGCAAAGGATGGCAAGTGGCACCATCACAGTGCGTGACCAGTAGGAAATTTTATCAATATGGAAAGGGAACCACTTCGGTAGCAACATGAGTTCCACAGGAATAAAGGGAATGCCGCGCCAAGGCAATTGTTCAAACATTGCCAGCATGATGCGTGTGAACACATTGGCCTTGGCTGCGCCGCCGTGGGCCAGAATCCACTCGCGGGCTTTGGTCATGTGTGGGGCCGTGATGTCGTCACCGGCCATTTTCAAAGCGTAATAGGCTTTGATGGTGCATGAGATGTCGCCTTCACCTCCCCGAAACAGTGGGTAACTGCCGTCTTCGGTTTGATGGGTGCGCAGAAAATTGGCAATTTTCCCTTGTAAATCCTCGTCGATTTCATCCATGAAGTGCATCATTAAGATGTATTCGGAGGGGATCGTGCAATCCGCTTCCAATTCAAAGACCCAGTAACCCTCTTGGCTTTGCAGGCGAAGCAAATGCTCTTTGGCGCGGTCTATGGCATTATCCAAGGGCGATTGCATTGATCCGAGAAATGCAGAATCAATGCCAGACAGTAAGCTTGCTTCTTTAAACATTGGTTTTTTCCTCTTTAAAACTTGGGTTTCGACTGCTCGGGCGTCGTTAAAGTAGCCGCAAGGGCCAAAACTTGGCTTTCTGGCGCAGGAAGACCTTTGCCAACTAGGTAGAACAAGGTTTTCAACAAAATATCGCTTCGCCTTGAAAGACGACTTCCGACGATGACATTTTTCACGCTGCGTCGGGTGATTTTGACTTGCTTGGAGTCGCTGAAGTACAGGTTGGCATTGATTTTACGCAAGGTCAGCATCGCCATGCCCAATGCCCATAAGCAAAACTCCCGGATGCCTGTCTCATGGGAGGGGATATGCAAAGTGTATTCCAAGGCGTTGCGCAAATGCGCATGGGCAATCCCTATCAACTGTTGGAATCCTGCCGCGAATTTTGGGTTGTTGTGACCAGGATGCAATTCGGCTAGGTCAAAACCGTGAGCTTCGAAAATATTGCGCGGCAACCAACACACGCCCCGTGAATGATCGTCCCACAGGTCTTTCAAAATATTGGTCATTTGCAAGCCTTGACCGAAAGACACGCCCAGTTTCATCATTAACTCCCTGTGGGCCGCGATTTCCGGGGAGTAATGACAAAACAGCCGGGTCAGCATTTCCCCAACAACACCGGCAACATAGTAGCAATAATCATCCATTTCCTTCATATCGACCAATCCATGGCTCAAGTCACGATCTTGAAACTCAACCATGCCTTTGCCCATGATGGCGACGCACAGGCTTAATGCCTCCCTTTGTGGGGCTTCGAGACTATGGGTAATGGCAACGACCCTAGGAATCAGGCGGATGAGTTCGTGTTCCAACGGAATGGTTTGATCGGAAAGCAATGGCGCCAGAGCCTGTGAAAGCGGCTGCGGGGCTTGTTTTCCTGCCACCACATCAATGAATTGGCTGCAAAACTCACGTTTTTGCGACGAGTTCAGTGAAACTTCGTCTTCAATCGTGTCAACGATCCTACACAATAGGTAGGCGTTGGAAACCGGCTTGGCCAAGCCTTCCGGCAATTGCGGAATCGTCAGGGCAAACGTGCGGGAAACGCCTTCCAGCAAGCGAGCCTGAAGTGCGTCATCTGGCAGGGAGTCAAGCTCCGATATTGCGTTTAGTGAACGGTTTCCGTTCATGTGGTTGTCATTTTTCAATCATTTAGGTTAATTATTTGGCAAATTTGCAAGCTTATGCATCGGTTGCCTTGGTCTGATAATGCATGTAGATGCTTGCCCTCGGCCTGAAAAGCTTTATTGCAAAGTTGCATAAAAGTCAGAAAATTCTATCGTTTTTTGCAATTTCGTCAAGTCATGTTGCAAAATAGCTAAAATTTTTGAGAAAAAAACAACGCATTTGGCCCTTTTTGCATTATCATATACGTTAAACTGCCATGTTCTCAATTTGATCAATATGGGGGAAAATGTCAGCATAGTCAGAGAGAATTTCCGGTACGGTGCTGTCTTAATGGCAGCGCTAGTGTCTGTGGAGTTCTGTGAGTGGGTCCGTGAAGCAAGGCTGTCATGCCTGCCGGATCAGGTTACAACAGTTATTTACCAGGAGAAATGAAATGGGCGTTCCTTTGCGTCAACAAATCACCGTGGCGAGCTATCTGCTCAAGCAAAAGCTAAAGGGCGTAAAACGTTATCCCCTGGTGCTCATGCTAGAGCCGTTGTTCCGTTGCAACTTGGCGTGTGCCGGTTGTGGCAAGATTGATTACCCAGATGAAATTCTTAATCGCAGACTAAGCGTCGATGAATGCCTGTCCGCCGTGGATGAATGCGGCGCACCGATTGTGTCCATCGCGGGTGGTGAGCCATTATTGCATAAAGAGCTACCGCAAGTGGTGGAAGGCATTATTGCACGTAAGAAATATGTTTATCTGTGCACCAACGCACTGTTGTTGAAGAAAAGGATGGATGATTACAAGCCATCGCCTTATCTGACCTTGTCCATCCATCTGGATGGCAACCGTGAGCGCCATGATGCTTCTGTCTGCCAGACAGGTGTGTTCGACCGTGCCGTTGATGTGATCAAACTGGCAATCAACAAGGGCTTCCGTGTCACCGTGAATTGCACCTTGTTCCAAGGCGAGTCGGCCGAGGAAATTGCAGAGTTTTTAGATTACGTGAAGGCTTTGGGCGTGGAAGGGGTGACTATCGCACCCGGTTTCAGCTATGAACATGCACCATTGCAAAACATCTTCATCAAGATGCGCGAGAGTAAGGAACTGTTCAGGAAGGTGTTTAAAATTGGCAAGGACAAACAATGGCCTTTGAACCATTCGCCGTTGTATTTGGATTTCTTGGCCGGTAACCAGAGTTACAATTGTACGCCTTGGGGCAACCCTACGCGCAATGTGTTCGGCTGGCAGAAGCCATGCTACCTGTTGGTTGACGAAGGCTACGCGCCTAGCTTCCAAGCGTTAATGGATGAAACGCCTTGGCATAAATACGGTAATTCAAAAAATCCCAAATGCGCCAATTGCATGGCTCATTGCGGCTTTGAAGCCACTGCCGCTGAAGATTCCATTTCGAATCCATTGAAAGCCTTATGGGCTGGCGTAATGGGTCCACGCACTAAAGGCCCGATGGCTCCCGAACCCGTTCCTGAGTGGATCAACCCAACTACGGAAGCTGGTAAGGTCAAAGCACGTCCGACCATTCGCATCGAAGTGGCGGATTAATTTTCCGCACCGCCTAAAGCCCGCCACCGTTGACTCGGTTGCGGGCTTTTTGTTTTTTCAGGTTATGAACACATTTTTGTTTGCTATATCCATTTTTGCATCCATCATTTGGTTGATCGTGTTGATCTTGCCTTGGCGTCCATGGCTGAATGGCGAAACTTTGGAACCCGAACCCTTGGGTGACTGTGACTTGAGTGAATTGACGGTGCTGATTCCCGCTCGTAATGAGGCAGAGGTGATTGTTTCCACTTTGCAGGGTTTGGTGGGCCAAGGTAGTGGATTGAAGATTGTTTTGGTGGATGATGGTTCCGATGATGGCACGGCAGACCTTGCCAGACAAGTCAAAGGAATCGATGCCACCATCATGACTAGCCAGAGCTTGCCGGATGGTTGGAGCGGGAAACTATGGGCCTTGGAGCAAGGAGCGAGTGCCGTCAAAACCCCATGGTTTTTGCTGTTGGATGCTGACATCACACTTGCACCGGGCATCATCGCTGCCTTGCTAGCCAAGGCCAAAGGCGACAACCGACAATTGGTCTCCATCATGGCAAGTCTGCGCATGGAATCCTTCTGGGAGCAGTTGCTGATGCCAGCCTTCATCTACTTCTTCAAATTGCTTTATCCGTTTCGTCTGGTCAATTCAGATTTTCCCTATGTTGCAGCGGCGGCGGGAGGATGCATACTGTTGGAAACCCGCTTGATAGCGGAAATTGGCGGATTTGCCAGCATTCGGGGTGCCATTATTGATGATTGCACCTTGGCTAAACGGGTCAAGGGAAAAGGCCATCGCATCTGGCTGGGCCAATCCCATGCCGTGGTCAGTTCCCGCCAGTATGACGGTTTGCAACCGATCTGGGACATGGTGGCTCGTTGCGCCTTCACTCAATTGCATTACTCCATTTGGCTGCTGGGGCTTTGCACGGCCTTGTTGCTGGCGCTGTTTGTCGCGCCCATTCTTGGCATTATTGGGGGCGAGGGTTCTGCGTGGGTGTGGTCGATTGTGGCGTATTTAGCCATGATGGTCGCCTATTGGCCAACTTTGCATTTTTATCGCCGTCCCAGTGCATGGGCTTTGTCATTGCCAGTGATAGGCGTATTTTATCTTGCCATGGTGTGGACCTCTGCTTGGCGGTATTGGCGAGGCATCCGTAGCCAATGGAAGAACCGCGTCTACTCTTCGGAGGAATGAACAATGTTTACCTTACCCCCCGTGGAAGGCTATTCGCTCAATATGGCAGATGCCGAATATCGCAATGTTCGCTTACTGACGATGAACCCCGCTTGGGCGGAACCATTGGGTGAGGGTTTGGCCACAATTGACCCTTGGTTGCGCTTAGGTTATGAGGCGCAGACTTTAACTCGATATTTATCGGCTGAGGGGGCTGACCGTTATGCGTTGGCGGTGTTGGTCGATGAAACCCCGGCAGCCTGCCTCACCGTCCGTCCCAATTGGTTGCGTGGACCTTTGCTGGAATTGTTGGGGGTATTGCCGGCGTTTCAAGGCATTGGTTTGGGCAAGGAAATCATTGCATGGCTGGTCGGGCAAGCCCAGCAGCATCGGCAAGGCAATGTGTGGACGATCAGTTCGGAATTCAACCTCCCTGCCCACGAATTTTACCGTCGTCAAGGCTTTGAAGCGGTCGGCTACCTACCAGAATTGATTCTTGCCGAAGAAGCTGAGATTTTGCTGAGGCTGAAAATTAGCCCACCTATGCCGTAGAAGGGCGGCAATCCTTTGCCGCCTTGATTTTAAGGCTTTGCAGCCCACTCAACCCGCGTTAGCGTTCGCCTAATGCGTATTTTTCCCTTTCTTGGCCACTTTCACTGGCTGGCTTTTGGCAGGTTTCGCTTGGGCTTTAACGGGAGTCGTTTTCAGATGCTTGGTTGGCTTAGGCGTTGATGCCTTGTTAGCTAACCGTTTGGCTTGTGTCGGCTTTGCTTTGGGCGCTGCTACGTGACCCGTCTGTTTATGCGCTGGTTTAGCCGAATACGCTTTGTGGGTTGTGTGGCTGGCCTTGGTGTGGACAGGCTTAGCCGTATAAGCCTTATGCGTTTTGTGGCTGGCTTGGTGATGAGCAGGGTGGGACGAATGGGCTTTCGGCTTACGTTGAGCCGTCTTCGCCTTGTTGGAAACCTGCTTTTTGTATGAGCCATGAGGATGGGCATGTCCACGGGTACGCACCAGATGATGACGATTTGCACGAGTATGCCGGGATGCATGGGTGCTAGGATGTCGCTTTGCCACAGGCGTGCTATGAGCCTGCCGTCTGGGGTGGTTCACACGGGCGAAACGGGACTTCCGGTAAACAGGCTTGTGATGGTTCGCCTGAGCATGGTGATAACCCTGATGACGATGGCTTGCCACTTTTTCATGGTGATGGTGACGCCCAGTCCTGGCGATGCGGGTATGCCGCTTGGCGGTTCCATGTTTATCAGCATGCCGATGCCAAGCCGCATGGCGATGAGCACGACTATGCCGGTGAGAACGGTGGCGTATCCCTCGCAGTCTGACCCGGTATGAGGGCCGATAGCCGGAAAAATTACTGCTATGGCTTTCGGACGAGGGGCTGAAGTCAGGCACAGAATCACCTCTGCGCTGGGCGCTGCGCTTATGCATCCAACTTTGGACTTCGCGCACCCGGTCACGGTAGTCCACGGCCTCGGCTTCGTCATCATCCTCTTCGTCATCATCGGCGGCAGCCAAATAAATTGCGCCAGTCGAGTGGGCGTGACTACCCGCTGCGAGGCTGTTAGTCGCAAAGGCGAAAAGCCCTATGACAATGGATAGGGCAAGGAAAAAATGGGGATTTGATTTCATAACAGGAAGGATGTCGGTAACAGTGGTCTATCTTAACGGTTTTTTGCCGTTCAGAGAATGGACTAAGCTGTGAATGGGAAGTTGAACAGGTACGATGATAGTAATTCAGGAGTGCAAGGCTTGCCTTGCGAAGGTAGGTTCAGGCAAGGCAAGCCTTGCACTCCCGATGTGCCTAAAATCATTTCCAATGTTCGTTTTGATCCCTCTTCATCACGCCCATGAAAATCATGAAATGTACAATCTGTAAAACGGGTGAAACCTATTCTGGCTTAACCACAGTAACTCTGCAAAGGAAGGACACCGTCATTGTGATTCGCGATGTACCCGCCGATATTTGCAGTGATTGCGGGGAATATTTTCTCGATGAAACAACGGCTCGTCGAGTTTACGCCGACGCGGAAGTAACTGCCCTTCGCCAAGTGGATGTGGAAATCAAACGCTATGCAGCCTAGCAACTCCTTGCTTTATACCGCCGGCCCATCATTCTTGATGTTGGATTGCTGCGTACCTTTCGGAACTAAAACAGCATCATCAGCCAATGGCTTGAACAATGCCCGAAACCGCTCCCGATTGCGAGTGCTGGCAAATGGGGCGAAATGTTTGTCGAATCGCTTGCGCAAGTGCGTTTGTCGGTTATCCAGTGTCGCCAACAAGCCACCCAAGGCCAGCAATGCATCGGTGTGGACGCTGTTATCCTTGCGCATTTCTTCGCTGATGCCCCGCAGCATCTCGATGCGGGCATGGACATCTTGAAAATCCCCTAGGTAATTCTGAAGTCTCTTCAATTGTTTGATGGGTTTTTCGATGTCTTTGATTGGGTAATGTTCGCGGAAAAACTCCAGCAAATAACGCAATTTTTTACAGGTCTTACGCAATTCATGGATATTTTCGGCTGGGGTTTCTTTGTTGATGGCGCTGCCTTGTTTGATGGCGCGGCGAAACAGTTTCCAAATCCGAGCATCGGCAATGGATTTGATCGGGCTTAATGCATGGGGTGCAGCCGGTTTTTTGGGGCAGGGTGTCAACAGGAATTTACGCCAATCGGACAGTAGTTTCCGGTAGCGTGCGGTTGAGATTTGCCGATTCAGATCACGATGGGCACGGTTGCAATGATTTTGCAAATAGTGACGCAAAGGTTCAATGCTGTCTCGGAAAGGCTCTGCCAGTTCTGATTTTAGATGGTCGAAACCTAACAGATAAACATCAAAATCCCTTGGTGGGCTGGTGATTTGCCCTAGCCATGCAAAGCGGGGGGCGAAGCGCTGAACGGCGCGGCCCGGGAACACGCCTTTGATCTGTCCGAGGGCAGAACGGGTCCGCCGAATGGCGATGCGGTAGTCATGCAAACATTCGGGGTCTTCATTGAGCAAAACCCCCGCCTCATTAGCTGACAACTCATCCAGCAAGCGCAATAAAATAGCTTTGCTTGCCGCATCACCCCGTTGATTAGGGTCTGGTGTCACCGGCACAGGGGGTGTTTCTGCGCTAATGGTAGTGGTATCTACGAGTTGGTCATCGCTCATGGTCGGAAGGTTTCCTGAAGCTACCCAAGTTTACCGTGGATTCTGCCATATTTTGAGGCGCGTTTGGAGCGAATGAACACGTTTTTTTCACGAGTGATTGTAAGCTGACACTTGAATCCAGTGACTAAAAGCCCCATCATGGGAATATTGAGGGCTTTGGTGTATCCGTTTTGGCAGGAACTTTGCCGTTCATTTCTCGTAACCCACTCAGCAAAGCCACTGGTTGCTTATATCGCTGTGACAGTGAGCTTGGCTTTTTGATGACTACAAGCCAGACAGTCCAAACTAAATGAAACATTCACTTTATCATTCCGACATCTCGTCCCACTCCCACGAGAATCTGCTGGAAAAATTTTCCACGGGATTCAATAAAGAGGAGGTCGAGCGCTTGGATGTCGCCTTGCGGTTTGCCGAAGAGGCTCGCGATCAAGATACAGAGTCCCGTCCACGCGGCATTGATGTCGCCTACACCTTGCATGCGCTCAGAGTGGATGCCCCGACCTTGCAAGCGGCTTTGCTCAGTGACCCGTGGCTGCGTGAAAATAATAAAGAAGCCGTCATTGCCTCCTATTTTGGGGAAGAAGTCCTCAAAATGGTGCGGGGTGTCAATTGGCTGAACACCTTCAACGACTTTTACCGTGACATTCAGGAACCTACGCAAGCGGAATTATTGCGCCGGATGTTGCTGGCCGTGGTGGACGATGTTCGCGCTGTGCTGATCAAACTGGCTTACCGCTTGCAGCGCCTCAGGATGCTCAAGCAGGAAGACGAATCCTACCGCTATAAAGTCGCCCGCGAAACCTTGGATATTTTTGCTCCCTTAGCCAACCGTCTGGGCATCGGGCAACTCAAATGGGAATTGGAGGATTTGGCTTTCCGCTATTTGGAATCTGCGGAATACAAAAATCTGGCCAAATCAATGGATGCCAAACGGGCCGAGCGCGAAAGTTACATCCATGCGTTCATCAAGCAACTTGAGGATGAGTTACGCGAAAATGGCGTTCAGGCCAAGGTTTACGGAAGGCCCAAGCATCTTTACAGCATCTGGAAAAAGATGAAGCGCAAACAACTAAGCCTAGACGATCTGTACGATCTGCTGGCGGTGCGGGTGATGGTGGAAAAGCCCGGCGATTGTTACGCGGTACTGGGTTTGGTGCATGGCTTGTGGCTGCATATCCCTAAAGAATTTGACGATTACATTGCCAACCCCAAGGACAATGGCTATCAATCACTGCACACCGTCGTGGTGGGGCCGGAAGGCAAACCGGTGGAAATCCAAATCAGAACCAAGGAAATGCATGCTTTCGCCGAGTTTGGTGTCGCCGCCCATTGGCGATACAAGGAAGGCGGCAAGCATGACGAAGCGCTGGATCGTAGCATCAACTCCTTGCGGCGGATTTTGGAGAGCAAGGAGGACGATAGGGAATTGCTGGATGATTTCCGTTCCGAGTTGTTCGCCGACCAGATTTTCGTATTGACCCCGATGGGCCAAGTCGTGCGCTTGAAAAAAGGGGCGACGCCGGTGGATTTTGCCTATGCCATCCACACCGAGGTAGGCCATCGTTGCCGGGGGGCCAAAGTGAACGGGCGTATCGTGCCGTTGACTTATCAACTCAAATCCGCCGAGAAGGTGGAAATCATGACCGCCAAGCAAGGCACGCCTAGCCTGGGCTGGCTGGACCCGCACATGGGCTATGTCGCCACCTCCCATGCCCGTAGCAAGATCAAAGCATGGTTTAAGCAACAGGATCATGAAAAGCATTTTCGCGCCGGCAAGGCAACTTTGGAGCGTGAGCGCCACAAGTTAGGAATGCCAGCCCTGAAAGAAGCGGAAATGGATGATTTGGTCCGCCATTTCCATCTACCACGGGTGGATGATCTGTTCCTAGCCATCGGACGGGGTGACATTACCCCCGCCCAATTGGCCTCGACTCTCAAAGTGCCCGGTTTCCAGCCAATTCAGGTGCCGACTGCCCCGAAACCCGAACCGGCGGCCGCGGAAACAGTGCCAGAAAAAGTGACTGTGCAAGGCATACGCAACTTGATGATGCATTTTGCCCATTGCTGCAATCCCACGCCGGGAACCCCGATTGTCGGCTATGTCACCTTGGGCCACGGGGTCGCCATTCATGCCCAAGATTGCGCTAATGTCATCCAACTGCCTTCCCATAAGCTAGGCCGTTTGATTGATGTGGATTGGGGGGAAGACCAAGAATCGTTCCCGGTGGAAATCGAGGTGATTGCTATTGACCGCAAGGGCTTGTTGAAAGATGTGGCCCATGTGCTTTCGCAGGAACATATCAACATCCTCAGTACCAACACCCACACCAACACCAAGAACCAGTCGGTGTCGATGGACATTACCATTGAAATTCAAGACCTAGGCCAACTTAGCCAAGCTTTGGATAAAATCGGGGAAATTCATAACGTACTGCGGGCGAGGAGGACGGGGGGTTGAGGGTATGTTTGCTGTGTTTCAATCGTCAATTAGATACGACTTTATGAATTCATTTTCTGGCTGAGTTGTAAGCACTCCCTAATTAATGCATCATGTCTGGCAAATCTTGCTTTTTTACAGATTACCTCAAATTCAGGGCAACACTCCGGGGTTTTGATTTGAAAAAAATTGAGGAAATTCTTCGCTATTCTGATGAACGGTATTTTGATGTGGAAACCCAACGCAGTATTGTTATTGGCGAACACTACAGTAAATTAGTGATGATCCCTTATGAGCAAAATGAAACTGAGATAATAGCAATCACTATCCATGCAACTACGCGACAACAAATCAAGTTTAGACTTAACACAGGCAGATTTAAGTATGAATAGTCCAACCATGCAGTATTTTCCCGAACAAGATGTAATTCATCTTGCGATTACCAACGAGGAGGAAATGGGAAGTCTTGAATTAAGCCCCAATATTACAGCAGAATTGAATGCTGACGGCGACTTGATCGGGGTTGAAATATTGAAGGCCAGTATATTCCTGCGGGATTTTATTTTAGAAAGTACTCAGGCCAAATTAATGCACTTGAGACCCTCGACAAAATAAGTGTTAGCCAATCAACAGGTATGCCAAGCAGTTCTTCCAACTCAACTTGCAAGCTACCCAAATCAGAGGGTTGCTCCGGGCAAGGCAACGCGGATGTGAAGTCGGAGCGTCAAAGCTTGCTTTGACAGGCGAAGCTGGCTTTGATGCTCCTGAACCAATTCATTGACAAATCTGCGGGGAGCCTAAACAATCAGGCGGGTTCAATTTGTTGTACCATAACCACTACCAAACGCCCCGTTCAACCTATGGAGCCGCCAAGCATGGCAGACCCGACTCAACCAATAACATTTGACGTATTTCTATCCCACAACAGCAAAGACAAACCTGCTGTGATTGCCCTTGCCCAACGCTTGCAAGCTCACGGCATCAAGGTTTGGCTGGATGCGTGGGAACTGCGCCCCGGTCATCCTTGGCAAGAGGCTTTGCAAGAAATTATCACTAGTTCGCGCTCGGCGGCGATACTGGTCGGTGTGGAGGGCATAGGCCCTTGGGAAGACGCTGAGATGAGCGCTTGTTTGGATGAATTCGTCTACCGCAAAATGCCGGTGATACCGCTGTTGTTGCCCGGTTGTCCGAAAACTCCCGAATTGCCGATGTTGTTACGGCGGTTTACCTGGGTGGATTGTCGCGACGGCAAAGAAGAAGAAGGCTTTTACCGGCTCATCTGGGGCATCACCGGCAACAAACCGCCACAATTGGGTGATTTCATCAATCCCGGCATGTCTATAACACCCCCGCCACAGCCAAGACCCGAACCCGTTCCAGCCGTGCCTTATATTCACGGTTGGCCCGCCGATAAAGTCCAAGCCTTGCAACAACAAGCGGCAAAGGCACTAGGCAAGCCCGTCGTGTTCCGCGACAGGCTGAGTTTAGGCTGCGAAGGCCCGGAGATGGTGGTGATCCCCGCCGGGTCGTTCATCATGGGTTCACCGAATAGCGAGCCTAACCGTGAAGAAAATGAAGGCCCAAACCACTTTGTCACCCATGCAAAACCCTTCGCCATGGGCAAGTATGCCGTGACCTTTGAGGAATATGATTTATTCTGCATCGTCACCCAACGCAGCCCGGTCGATGATGCGGGTTGGGGCAGGGGACGGCGGCCGGTCATTAATGTGTCATGGTTGGATGCCATCGCCTATGCGGAATGGCTATCGACGCAAACCGGGCAAACCTACCGCTTGCCGACCGAGGCGGAATGGGAATATGCGGCAAGGGCCGGGACCGACACTGCTTGGTTTTGGCCGGGTGGTGCACAGAAGGCAGCGGATTATGCATGGTACGAGGACAATTCTGATGGCAAAACCCAGATTGTAGGGCAAAAGCAGCCCAATGCGTTTGGCTTGTATGACATGGCGGGTAATGTCTGGGAGTGGGTTCAAGATACTTGGCATGAGAATTACCAAGCTGCGCCAATCGATGGCAGTGCTTGGGATGATGGCAATAGTAACTATAGGGTTTGTCGCGGCGGTGCTAGGTACATTCGTTCGGATGATCTTCGCTGTGCAGTTCATAGCCGGGGCCATCTCTACTATCGGGGCGGGGATTTAGGCTTTCGGTTGGTGTTGGGTTCTCCCTAGTGATTTCTAAATGCTGTCTTCGGATTTCTGGTTCCTGCTTTGCTGTTTTCTGCTCTTGGGCTTTTGCTCTTTTGTCATCGCCTAGCGGTCGCGATTTTTTTCCTGATTGGAAAGATGTTTCAGCTATTTCCGTCATTCCGGCATGGACCGCCAGACAAATCGGCAGGATAGCCGATTTGCACAGCTTCGCTGCCCAAAGGGTGAGGGACAGGGATTGTCCCTCATGCATCCAGATTGCATGGATGCCCCAAAACAAAGCCGTCCATGGAGCCTAGGTTCCGGCACTCCATTCGGAACGATGGGATTTCAGGTTTAGCGTCGTAGCCCGGATGGAGCGAAGCGTAATCCGGGTTTCCGTGTAGTTTAGTGATAAGGCTTAAGTTTTGTAAAGTTTCATGGTTTGTTTTTCTTAGGTTTCAGATATTCCTTCACCCAAGCAAAACGATGTGGATCGCGCTTGAGCAGATAGGCTATAAGGTCAGGGTCATTTTTCTTTCTTAATATTCGTTTGATTTCCACATCTTCGTCTTGTGCAGTGGCACCCCGTTTAATCGCTTCTTCAAACCAACACCTTCCCTCTTCGTATCGCTTTGTGTCATAGCACAATGCACCCATTAAGGTATAAGGATTGTGGCTGTCTGGAAAATAGTTGATGGCGTTGAGCGCGCATTCTTCTGCCTCATTCAAATGGCCAATATCACGAAAAGCCCCACCACGGGTCGTCAACAATGCCGAGCACAACTTAGCGGGTTTGATTGATTTTATATCTACATGATTGGTTTTATCCAATGCTCGATATGGATTTTCAGCTTTGCGCCAATGGGCGCTGGCATTGACTAAATGCCAATACCCCTTTGTACGGTTGAATTCTGCCTCGGAAAATTCAGCTTCCAGCCTGTGGTGGGTTTTATAAATTAGAGTGGAAGGTTTGAGTAATTCTTCACTTTCCAGCCATACGATTTCTTCATCATTGAGGCGTTTATCGTCTTTTAGTTTTAGCAAAATAGAAAAGAGTTTACTGTCTGGTTTATCGGTACGATTATTAATCTTAAAGTCCTTTTTGAGCCATAAGAATATGATTTCTTCAAAATCATGTTCCTTGCACCAAGCAATATCATCGGGACTCAATTCATGACCGAGCTTAATTTTTTTTATGAGTTTGTCTGCTTCAGCCTCATAAACAATTTTTAATGTTTCATTTAATTTACGATTTTTTAGGAAATTAATATCAGGCTCAGACAAATCCAAACTTACATCTAACTTTTTCAGGACTTTGTATAGATGGCTGTTTGGGGATTCATCAGGAAATGATGCGGCCTTGAATTTACCCTTCAACATAGAAAACTCAATCCTTTGCGCAACTACAAGAACCTCAGCCATTTTATGTCGTTGCAAATATTGAATTTCGTCTTGAGACAAGACTAATTTTTCTTTAAGCTTTTGTAAGATTAGGGATAAGTAAAGAACATTCTCTTTTTGGGTAGATTGTAAAGACAAGCCAAATTCGTTGAAAAGGTTTGTTATTAAAATAGACAGAAAATCAATCACAGAATGAAGGTTAAATTCAACAAGCCATTGCAAGTCGGATAAACTTAAGGAATAATTATTACCAACCATTCCATATAGCTTCTGGTATGTATTTGAGTTTATGGGTAATTCTTCGGTTATTGAAAGCAATTTTTTTAATTTATGGGTTTCATAAATTGGTTTATAAACATGCTTGATATCTTCGTTATTGCAATCAGATATATCTTCAAATCGATTTATTCTGTACAACAAAAAATCTGTTTCGGAATATCTGTTTGCAACAACACCAAAACTAAATCTAGGAAATATTGTTTTCCATTTTCCACTTAAGTCTTTAAGCTCATCTCTGATTTCATTGATAATCTGGCTTCTAAAGTCTTCTTGATTCTGTATGATTGTTATGGTTGATTCCAAGCCGTTTTTTTTAAGCCATATCCACTCAGACGAGGTTAGGCTCTTGGCGATTTCAGCTTTGCGCAAAATATATATTAGCGGGTTGATTGGGTCATCGACTTGATATTGATTAGCCTGATATTTTTCATATAAATTGTTATGCATATTAATCCTTGGTGCTATTTATTATTGCAGTGGTCACGGGATTAGGCTAAAGTGGCAAGTGATTGACAAGAAATGTTTTTCCAATAGAAACACCACGTCATAGCCGCCGAAGAGTTTATCACCGACCTAGTCGCTCCGGCTAGACGAACGAATGAAAAACATCCCCAACCACAGTCAGGCTGCGATTGGCCCAGAGAGGCCGTCACCATTTGTCTGCTCTTTGCCGTCAAAAGCGTGAACCAGGTAGCCATCTACCACTGGCTGAAGAGGGACTTCGCCTGCTACTTCACCCGCCTTACCGAGCGCACCTTCTTTTCTGGCGGCTGTACAACCATAGGCAGTTGACGATTATGTTCCTCGCCAAGCCCAACCTACTTGGCGTGACCAACACCTACGGCATCGAACTGATCTCACCCGCTGCGAGACGGGCGAAACCCGGGGAAGTGGGCAGACAAGGACATTTTCAACCACAGATGGATCGATAAAGGCATGAGGAACAAAATATGAAGCTAAATATTGACGAAGAAGCTGATCTAAACCGCAATATTTTAAGCCACCGTTATTTATCGATATGCTGCATATCGCCCTTGCATCCATAGCCGTTGTGATGCATGGGTCAGTTGGAATTTTCAACACCAAACTACGAATTTCACAACAAAGTGCTAGAATCAGGCCAATATCCACCAAACCTCTTGTGGATCAGCCATTCAAGTCGGAGCCAGACAATGTTAGCGTCAAGCAAACCCAACAAACGAATATCCCAAGACATCAAGTCGCTGCTGATGGCATCAGGTTTCGCTGCTTGCTTGATATCGCCAATGTCAAACTCCGCCGAACCGTCAAGCAAGCCAAACCAACCGGCTAATAACATTAATTTTCAAATTAAGGCGCGACCACTGGGCGAAGTCCTTAAGGAGATTGCCGTTAAAAGTGGCATCAACTTCAAATTGGCAGATGGATTGCAAAAGGATAAAGTGACCGCCACCCTATCCGGCAAAGATTGGTCCGAAGCCTCCCAATCCCTACTCAAAGGCTATAACTATGCGGTTGAAGTTGGAAAGGCTGGCGAGTGGCAAACGGTCACTGTTAGCGGCAAAAACGGGGACGGAAAACTCGCAGGGGGTCCAGCAGTTAAATTCCAAACTTATACACGCACTCAAAAAGCCGATCTGCCGAGTCGCTTGCAAAGTTTGAATAATGGTTCCGTGACTCCCATCACCCTACCTCTGGCGACCTTAAAGGGAATGAAGCCGGGTAAAAAAATCTCGTTGGATTTGCCTTCCGGCCCTTCCAACTTTGTCCATGACAATCGTTTTGAGCATAAAAATGGCGATGTCACCTGGGTCGGATACCTAGAAAATGATGGCGCGCCCAACCGGGCGATGATCGCCATTGGCAAGTACGGAACCATGGGCCATATCGTCACCGACGAAGGCACGTACCAGATTATCACCGAAGACGGTCAAACCTATCTGGTGGACATCAATGCATCAGGGCTCGAATCTGGTTCTTTGTTGGAGGATCAGGCCATAGCAAATCCTGATACTGCCAGTTCCAATGCCGGTTTATTCATAGTGTCGGCTGGCGGGTCACCGAAATCAGCTTCAACATCCAGCAACTCACCTAATTCCTTGCCAACGCCTTACAACACTTCTACCACTGGCGGGGCAACCAAATCCAACGCCATTTCTACGATTGATTTATTGGTCATTTACAGCAAAGGCTTGGAGCAGCCCGAAACCCGCATCAACTACCTGACGGATTTGACCAATCAAGCCTTTTTAGATAGCAAAATCAACGCGAAAATTAGAGTCGTCAAAATCGAAGCGGTTGATTATAACGAAACGGGGGACAATTCCGAGGCTTTGTCCGACTTGACGAACGGAACGGCACCATTTGACAAAATCAAGGCTTTGCGGGAAAAGAATGGCGCCGATCTCGTCACCCTGATACGGCCTTTTCACGGCAGCAGTCAAAAAGGCTGTGGGATTGCTTGGGTGAACGGGGTCAACGGGGGCGCAATTTCCCCTTTCCTAGGGTATTCGGTGGCCAGCGACGGCATGGATAAGGACGGGCAATTGGTCTATTGCGGAGAACAAACCCTCGCCCATGAATTAGGCCATAATTTGGGAAATGTTCATGACCGCCCATTCACCGACGCCGCCGGTGCGTATCCTTATTCTTATGCTTGGGGAGTCGATGGTAGTTTCGGAACGATCATGAGTTATCGCCGCCCCAGCGTGCTGGTGTTTGCCACCCCGCTACTGGGTGATGCCTGCCATGGACAGCCCTGCGGCTATCCAGAGGGCAATCCCAACGCCTCTGACAACACGGCAACCATCAACCAGATTGCCCCGACTGTTGCGGGTTTCCTACCGACTGTCATCACCGACAAACCTCGATAATTAAGCGATTTCTGGAATTGTGGCAAATTAAAAGCCATGCAACCGGCTTAAGAGGTAGGCAAGGCTTTTAACAAATCACTATGGGTGAAAGGCTTCGCCAAAAAGCCGCAAATCAGGTTTTCATCAATCGCTTGGCGGATCACTGGATCATCGTGGTAGTGATACCCGGACACTAACACGACACGAACCGTGCCGGGTCTTTGCGCATGGGCATGACGCACCACATCCAAGCCATCCATATCGGGCAGTTTGGCATCCATGAAGACGAAGAAAAAATCCCGGTTGGCTAGTTGGTTGCAAGCTTCTTCGCCGCTGTCCACGGTGACCACCTCAAAGCCTTGGGAACGTAATATACATTCCATCACCCAACACATGTCGGGTTCATCATCTACAACGAGAATCGGCCCATTCATAATTTAATTACAATAGCGGCAGACGAACGGTCAGTGTAGCCCCTTGACCAGGGGAGCTTTGCACATGGATGGAACCCAAATGCTGCTGAACAATGGAATAGCAAATGGATAAGCCCAAACCAGTGCCTTTCCCGATTGGCGATGTGGTATGGAATGGGTCGAATATTTTGTCCAAATCAGATTCTTGTATTCCCATGCCGGTGTCGGAAATCCGCACGGCCACCTCAGCTTCGGAAATCTCTTCCACAATGCTCAACAAGCCACCTTCTGGCATGGCATTAATCGCGTTCAGAAATATATTCATAAACACCTGTTGCAGCAGGCCAGAAACACCCAAGACTAACACCAGCCTTTGTTCCAATTCCAATTGTATGCGGATTTGTTGAACCCTGGCTTGATTGGTAATCAAGTCAAGGGTATCGGTGATGACCGTGTTCAAATCAACTTGAACCATTTCGGTATCAGGGGAAGGTCTGGCAAACCGGAGCAGATTTTCAATGATGGCCGAAGCCTTCTGGATACCCGCCTGTATCTTTCTGGAACATTCGTTGCGGAATTCGGTGGAAATGTTGTCCATCAGCAAAAATTCAGCCGCCGAATAGCATACGGCAAGCGGGTTGCGGATTTCATGGGCAATGCCACCCGCCATCACGCCTAAGGCAGCAAGTTTTTGCGACTGCCGCAATTGGTTTTCCAGCTTTCTCCTTTCGGCAAGATCACGCCCTACCACCACTGCCCCAACGGTTTGCCCATAATCATCTTTCATCGGAGAAAAAACCCAAGATACAAGAATGCTATCCCCGTTACTGGTGACCAACGGAAATTCCGTGGTATGGGACTCGTTGCCGGATTTCATCAGCATGAAAACCTTGCGCACGGTCTGCTGTTGGTTGCTACCGCAAAACTGGAAGAAATATTGACCCCGAACCTCATGGGCGGATAAGCCGGAAAGCTTTTCAGCCGCTGAATTCCACGTCAGAATCCTTCCCTCCGTATCGGTTGACAACACAATGTCACTGGCACTTTCAACCACTGACGCGAGATGCCGTTCCACCCTACGCACTTCTTCGGAGAGACGGACCTGCTCAGTCACATCCTCCATCAATAGCATGACTTGGTTGGTAGGGATCGGAAGAATAGAGTAATAGTATATTCTGATCGGAACACCCGGGGCACGGTAAGTCATACGCTGGCCCTTCACAGAAGTCCCGGTTCGGAAAACCTCACGTATGCGCCTTTCAATGTCGGTGTTTTCCAAAATGATGGTCGGGAACACTTCGGCCAATGGCCGACCAACGGTCCTCGCTTCTCCACGCTGGCTTTTCAAAAGAAAATTTCGATTGACGGAGACAATGTGTAATTTCTCGTCAACGAGCAACACTGAAGAAGGTATGGCATCCAACAACATGCCGTAAAGAAGTTCAAACCGGTTTGGAGACATATCGTTGTCTGGCATGGGGTTCTTTGTTTTGGCTGAAAGTTAAACCAACGGGAATAAGCCGGTGGGTCGCGGGAATGCCTACTCAGTTTAAAGTCGTTCAAGCATGTCTGCGCCCCAATTCCTCAAAGGCCAGTTAGCAGGAATTAGCGATCCAAACAGATTGCCCAGCCGAATAAGGACTGGAAATTATACCATAGTTACTAAACCCACGAAGCAATAACAGTTATGTCTTTGTTTTATTGAATATTTTCAACACATTCCCTAGCAAGTTTGTGTCGTTCTCCTATCAAGCCCAAGGTAAATACCCAGTCTTTTCAAAATTGCAATGTCGCAACAATTGGTCTAGGGGAACCTTTCTGAAAACGCTAAAAGGCGTGTGGATGCGGTAATCCTGAATCAATGAACACAGCCCAACGGGCAACAATGGAAAAAATCATCGGCAACCAGACCAACAGTCCCAACGCATGGCAACTTTTCCATAACTATGGAATCATTTCCATAGGGATATGCAAACAGCGATGGCAACATTGAACCCAAACAGGGTGATTAAATTTCTCTAGACAGAATATTTAGCTCCATTGCTTAAGGTTGTTAAATGGACTTTGTCCATCAGTATCTCGTTTTCAAGAGCTATATATATCATTATGTTGCAAAAATATGTGACCATTCACACAACACTATTTCTTTATTTTGCAACATCCGAAACATTACCCAAGGCTTTACTAATTTATTAAACAAACCAAGTTGGCATTGCATTTGCTATATATAGGACATGCAGCAACAAGCTGTAAATTAAAGAACCTAAGGATACTAATTACTTAGGATTTCAAATAACATAAACTGATGGAGTATGTCATCATGGCAAAAGTACAAAAATCAACTGACTCTTCCAGCCTCGCCGAAGTTGTTGACCGCATTCTCGACAAAGGCATCGTAATCGACGCATGGGTTAAAGTATCTCTGGTCGGTATTGAACTGTTATCCGTTGAAGCCCGCGTTGTCGTCGCTTCTGTGGAAACCTATCTGAAATATGCCGAAGCCATTGGCTTGACCGCCAGCGCGGCAGCTCCAGCCTAATCTAGGTTTAGGCCATATAGCGGATATTCCGTTATAAAACTAATCGTATACCAAAAAAACACC
>CAIOOA010000039.1 GCA_903859815.1 uncultured Methylococcaceae bacterium
AGCCGGTTGGACTGGGCGTTGAGTTCCGCGTAGGTCAACTGGCGGCCTTCGCACACCACCGCTATCGCCTCCGGCGACTCCGCCGCCCGCGCCTCGAACAGCTCGTGCACGCATTGATCCCTCGGGTAGTCCGCCGCCGTGTCATTCCATTCATAGAGCACCCGCCGCCGCTCCTCCGCGGATAGCAGTGGAAGCTTGGTTAACAAAGTAGTCGCTGGAACTGAAATAATGCCTTCCAGCAACGTTTTATAACACTGCAAGATGACTTTCGCCGTAGAATCCTGAAAAATGTCAGTGTCGTAGTCCAAATCAACTGCAAGCGCATCGCCCAAATCGATGACATTGAAACTTAAATCAAAGGCCGTAAACTCGATTGGGTCTGGGTGCAGGGAGCTTTCCAGTCCCATAAAATTAGGAAGATTCATTGGCCGATCAAGATTAAACGTAATTGCCGTCAGAACTTCGATTGCACTAGATTTTTCTTCCCTCAAGCGGGAGATTAGATTCGCAAACGGATAGTCTTGATGTTCAAAAGCATCCAACATCATTCTTTTTACTTGGAGAAAATGCTCTTCAACCGTCTTGGAACCATCAAATCGACTGCGGATTGGTAGTAGATGCGTACAATAGCCGACCATATTTTCTGCACAATCCATTGTGCGTCCGCTGGTAGGCACACTGATGACCATATCAGCCTGATTCGACAACCTGTGCAGTAGGAATAAATTGGCCGCCAACAATGTCATAAACAAGGTGTAGCCCCGCTCCCGACCAAAGCGTTTTATAGAGGTGCTTAGCTCCGGATCCAACAGCATGCTGGTACGCCGCCCCTGATAGCTTCTGCTTTGAGGGCGGGGATGGTCCGTTGGCAAATCAACGCTGGAGGGTAGACCTCCCAACTGTTGCAGCCAATGGCGTTCGTGGGAGGCGAATGCCGTGGTTTCAATTTGGCTGGACTGCCACTCAAGAAATGCCCCGAACTGCATAGGCGGGTCAAGTGTAATGGCCTGTCCCTCGCATGTTGCCGTATAAAACGCCGCAAGCTCCTTTAGCAGTATTCCCAATGACCATCCATCGACTAGAATGTGATGCGCTCTTAGCACCAGTAAATGGGAGTGACTAGCCAGTTTCAGTGTTTGTATACGAAGTATCGGCCCCCGGTTCAAGTCGAACGGCACTCTGCTATCGGCTGCGAGCCATTCGTCAACATGAGTATCGTGAGTTCCGCTTAGGTCGTAATACGGCACATCGACATCTATGGACGATAAAACATTCTGTGCTTCACCGTCTAGGGCGAAGACGGTGCGCAAAGCATCATGACGTGCAAAAACTTGCCTCGCAGCCAACACCATCGCATCGTGGTGATAAGCCCCCCGCAAATCCACACTCAGGGATACTTGATATGCCAACGAGCCACGCTCGTCAATTAATGCCAGAGCCCAAAGTTGCTTCTGTGAGGTGCTAAGCCGAATGCAGGCAGGATTTTCCGTCTCACTCTTGGGATCGTCACTACGGCCAGACGGCTCGATGTCAAAAATCTGTGAATTAGTCGGTTCAGATTTTGAAGCCTCTGGATTTTCTGGAAGAAAACCACCCACACGAAGTTCTTCAATGCTTTCTTTGATGCATTCCTGCAGCCATTCAATGTCATCGTTTGTATGTGCTGCGGAAAAGAAGCAATTTCGCCCTTCCCATATGAATACCCCTTTCTCAAGCAGATGAAAAAAGAACAAATCAAGGTTTCCACTGAAAGAGAAGCGGAACAGGGAACCAAAATGGACAATTCGGATTGGCACATTTTGTTCGTCAAACCATGCATTCAACGTGTTTGCAAAACGCTCTGTCTTTTCGTTGAGGCGTTGTTGAAATTGTGGCCCAAGCCGTTTGATTTCAAGCAGGGTTGCCTTGGCAGTCGCGAGGGCAAGCGGGTTGCCAGAATAAGTGCCTGCAAAGAAAGTCGTCTCCGCCGCCGGGTAGCTAGCATCGCCATAATCCCAAAATCCGCCGTCAATGCCATCCATCAGTTCCTTCTTGCCCGCCA
Organism: uncultured Methylococcaceae bacterium; assembly: GCA_903859815.1. Lineage (GTDB taxonomy): Bacteria > Pseudomonadota > Gammaproteobacteria > Methylococcales > Methylococcaceae > Methylumidiphilus. The sequence goes on from CAIOOA010000039.1 coordinate 2,042, forward strand.
CAGCGGCGAGAGGCTGGCCGCCCCCCAACACTTTGCCGTAGGTGGCCAAGTCCGCCTTGATGTCCAGCCAAGCTTGAACCCCCCCCGGATGGATACGAAAGCCGGTGATCATCTCATCAAAAATTAGGATACTACCCGTCTGGGTGGTGATGTTACGCAGTTCACGTAAGAAACCGAAGGGTTGCAACTCCGGATGCCTAGATTGCACGGGTTCCACCAGCACGGCGGCGAGACCCTGCCCTAGCTCACGCAGCAGGTTCAACGACTCCTCGTTGCCATAAGGCAGCACGAGTGCATCAGCCACCATGGAAGGCGATATCCCCGGCGCGGCGGGCATGGCTTGGAACCCGGAGCCCTTGCCAGTCGATATCCCCAAAACACTGTCAAAATGCCCATGGTAAGCATTTGAGAAATAAGCTATGCGTGTACGTCCAGTGGCAAGCCGAGCAAGCCGTATGGCACTCATGACAGATTCCGTCCCCGACTGGCAGAAAACCGCTCGTTCCATTCCGGTCAGCTCGCATAGCAGCTCGGCCACTTCGCCCGCATGGGCAGAACGGGCCGATAGCGCCGTACCCCGGTTGATTTGACTGCGCAACGCGTCCACAATGAAAGGAGGGCTGTGGCCAAAGAGATTTACCCCAAAATCCATTGAAATGTCGAGATAGCAATTGCCATCCACGTCCCAAATCCTTGCCCCCTCCGCCTTGTCCCCCACGATGGGGTAAAGCATTTCTTTGATGGAAGGGCGAAAGCCGGCTGTTGCCCTGCTATCGGCATAACGCTTCCGCCATTGCTGGGCCAATGCCTTGGATGTGCGCGTCTTTTCAACGTATCGCACTGAGAAGCTTTCCAAATGGGACTGCTGGCGAAGTGACAGGCCAGAAAAGCGCTTGTCCTGGCCCCCTTGCCTTGGGGGGCGGTAAGGCCCGAAATTTTGTGGCGGGGCCGTTTGGTGCGAAACTGGGGGAGAATGAAGAATTTCCCTACCCACTTGCGCGGCAGGCGCTGGAAAAGCGGATTTCGAAGGTGCGTCCCCTGCGGCGTGGCCCGACCGGATTCCACTTAAAATTTGCAGTTGCTGCGCCATCAACTGGATTTGGTTGTTGATTATGCCCTCAAGTCCAGAAGGCACAGCACTCGCATCCGCAGCGAGGGAGTTATCCAAGGGGTTGGAACGGGAACCTCCATCGTCCGTAGGTAAGCGGGTTTCCTGGGCTTTTGATATCTTGGAGTCGCCCAATGCGCCCGCTGATTGCTGTGCTTCATTACTTTGAATGGCATCTTGCTGTTGACCCGTTTCTTGTAGCTCAAAGTCACCCGCCGTTTGTTCGTCCACATACGATGCCAAAGCGTCAACCGTACTCAATTCCTCAAATATTTGGCGCACCGTCAAATGGATGGAAAACGTCTTCTCAATGGATTGCAAGGCAGACATCAGCAACAGCGAATCCGCGCCCATTTCCAGCAAAGGGGTATTTGTATCGATTGCCGACACGGGAATCTGCAGCACCTCCGCAAGGATAGCCTGTAACCTGCCAAGGATGTTATCGCGCCTCGTGTTGATGACATTTTGATCAGGCAAGGCGGATGGGTGCGTTGACGTATTCATGGGCAAATTCCGTTCTTTAATCCAGTAACGTTGACGTTGAAAAGAATAAGTTGGCAAATGCAGCTTGTTGCGTGCATAGGGTTTGTCAAAAGCGATCCAATCGATATGGACCCCTCGTACATAAAGTTCAGCCAAGCTTTGCAACATGACCTGCCAGTCGTTTCGTTTGCGGCTTAGCGAAGGCAACCATGTCAAACCAGCGCTGGGGTCGCACTGGCGACCGAGGACACTCAGCACTGGTTGCGGCCCTATTTCCAAAAACAGCGTGTAATTCTGGTTACGCAAGGTTTCCAACCCTTCCATGAAACGCACCGGTTCGCGGCTATGCCTCCGCCAATGACCGGCTTCCACTTCTTCTCGCAAAAACTGCCCGGTAAGATTGGAAACGACCGGAACCCGCAAAGGCCGGTGCTCAATTGTTTTCGCCACCCGGTCCAAACTGTCCAGCATCGGCTCAAGCAGCGGCGAATGGAAAGCATGGGACACTGGCAATCTGGTTGCATCAAAACCTAATGTGCCAAGTTCGGATACGGCGGCTTCAACCGCAGCGCAAGACCCTGATATGACGGTGTTAGAGGGACTGTTGATGGTGGCGATAACCGCCTCGTCCCGGTATTTCTTAAGGACTGGCCGCACCGACTCGGAGCCTGCGGCGACTGCGTACATTAAGCCCCCCTCGGGCAAGGCTTGCATAAGCCGGGCGCGTTCGGCAATCAGCTTCAGCCCGCCTTCCAAGTCAAAACATCCAGCAGCCCAGACAGCGGCGAATTCACCTAAGCTGTGCCCCATAAAGGCGCTGGGTTGAACACCCCAAGATCGCCAGAGTTCGGTCAAAGCCACTTGCAAAGCAAAGATCGCAGGTTGGGTGTAAGCTGTCTGATCTAAGCGCGAGGCTAGTTCCGGCTGCTTATAGAGCACATCAATCAAGGATTCGCCCAAGCGAGGCCGCAGAATTGCATCACACAGATCAAGGGCCGCCCGAAACACGGGTTGCGATTCGTATAGGGGAAGCCCCATGCCATGGTACTGGGAGCCTTGTCCAGTGAAAAGAAATGCAAGGGCAGGCTCGATGGCCCTACCCTTTAACTTGCCAGTCACCGTGCCTTGAGCATGCCCTTCGTCAGCAAATTTTCGCAATCTGCCTTCAAGTTGTTCATGGTTTTGGGCCACCACCGCCAACCGGTATTCAAAATGATTGCGTCCAGTATTCGCCGAGTAGCAGACATCCGCCACCGACAGGCTGGGTTTGGCCGCCAAAAAATCGGCGAACCGCAAGGCAGACTCGCGCAAGGACTCGGGATTTCGCGCCGACAGTGTGAGCAAATGATGGGAACGGTCAATACCAAAGCCGGTCTTGGCAATCGGCGACGGCACATCTTCAACTACCACGTGGGCATTGGTTCCGCCAAAGCTAAACGCACTGACCCCTGCCATGCGGCGTTCGCCGAAGGTATGCCAAGACTCAAGGCTCAACGGGATCGAAACTATGTCGTCATCCATCCCGATCATGGGATTCAATTCCTTCACATGCAATTGGGGAGGTATCATTCCTTCTTGCATTGCCAGCACGACTTTGATCAAAGCGGCAACCCCGGCCGCAGCCTCCAAGTGCCCAATATTCGCTTTTACGGCACCCAACCAACAAGGTCTGTGCCGATCAGGTTTCAACACCCCGCGCAAGGCATTAACTTCGATGGGATCGCCCAACTCCGTACCGGTGCCGTGAGTTTCAACATAGCTAATGGATGTCGGGCTTATGTTGGCATCTTTCAAAGCCTGCCAAATCACAGACTGTTGCGAAACCCCATTGGGGGCTGTAAGCCCGTTGGTGCGTCCGTCTTGGTTAACCGCCGAACCTCGAATGCATGCCAGAATCAAATCCCCGTCCTTCATCGCGTCCGCGTAGCGCTTAAGGATCACGATGCCACACCCTTCGCTGCGTACATACCCGTCCGCATTGGCAGCAAAGGTTTTACAACGGCCATCGGGTGCCATCATATGCGCCTGCGATAAGGCGATCGTCACCGCTGGCGAAAGGATCAGGTTCACCCCACCAGCCAAAGCCAAGTCGGCTTCGCCTTGGCGCAAACTTTGGCAAGCCTGGTGCACGGCCACCAAAGACGACGAACAGGCCGTATCTACAGCCCAGCTCGGCCCATGCAGATCGAGCAAATACGACAGCCTGCCAGGGGCGACGCTGAATGCGTTGCCGGTGCCAAAATAAGCGGTTAAATTTTCCGGGTGTTCAAGTTGTAAGTGGGCATAGTCGCTGTTTTGAATTCCAATAAAGACCCCTGTTCGGCTGCCGGCCAACGATTCCGGGGGCAATCCGGCATGTTCAAGAGCTTCCCAGCTTACCTCCAACAGCAATCGGTGTTGTGGATCCATCGTTGCAGCCTCACCCGGTGTGATGCCAAAAAAAAGCGGGTCAAACTGGTCCACTGCTTCGAGGAACCCGCCCCAACGGGTATTCATTTTGCCCGGAGTGGCGGGGGCGGGGTGAAAATAATCATCGACTCGCCAGCGTGACGCCGGCACTTCACGGATGGCATCAACTCCATTTTGGAGCAATTCCCAAAACGCCTGAGGATTCTCCGCGCCTGGAAACCGGCAGCCGAGCCCAATGACGGCAATCGCCTCTGGATGATCACTCTGCACAGGGGGCAGCTTTGTGCATTTGATTTCCGAAAAATTGGCAAGATAGCCCGCCAGAGCCTCAATTGTCGGATAATCGTAGGCAATTGTCGGCGACAATGGCCTGCCTAACCATGCCTCCAGTTCGCCGGATAATCCGACAATACCCACCGAGTCCAACCCATAGTTCGCCAAGGGTTCCCTGATATCCATGCGCTCGGGGGGGATGTGGAGTTGGCGCGAGAGGGCGTTCACCATCCATTCAATTATTGCGACGGGTTCTAACGGTTTACCCTGACGGTTTGGATGGTTCTTCTCCACGTGCTGCTGCGTCTTTTCGGGCCATTCGGCCACTATGTCCAGTGAACCCGAAAGAAATTTTTCGCGGCAAGCCCTTCTTTGTATCTTTCCGCTAGAGGTTTTTAAAATGGTGGCTGGTCTCAGCAACGCCATGGCATGAACCGGCAATTCGTGCCCCTCCCACAATGCTTGACGGATGGCGTCAAACACTTGCGAGGCATCCAGTTTGCGCAAATTCTCAGGGGTTACCTCTTGAACGACAACCAGACGCTCGGCATTGTCCACGTCAATTGAGAACGCCGCGCCACAGCCAAGCCTGAGAGACGGGTGGGAACTGCCAACGGTTGCTTCGATGTCTTGTGGGTAATGGTTGCGGCCATTGACAATGATCATATCTTTAAGCCGACCCGTGACTATGAGTTCGTTGTCAACCATGATGCCAAGGTCGCCAGTGCGGAGGAACGGGCCTTCCTCAGTGCCTGACAGGTAGGCGCCAAACGTTTGCCCAGTTTCCTCTGGCCGCCCCCAGTAACCTTGCGCCACACTAGCTCCCGAAAGCCAAATCTCTCCTATTTGGCCTGTCGGGCAGGGGGCAAGTGATTCAGGATCAACGATGATTATTGTCTGCCCCCCCCAAGCCTTGCCGCATCCAACCAGCCTCTGCTCAAGATGGGTAAGAGCTTGCCTTTGCTCGAAATGACCTTGCATCAAAGCTTCCCGCGATGCATTGAAAATTAAAGGGCGGGCCGAAGACTGGCTACCCGACACCAGCAAAGTGGCCTCGGCCATGCCATAGCACGGAAAATGCGATTGCCGCCGAAAGCCGCATTCCCGGAAAGCAGCCTCGAATCGGTCTAAGGTCTCGGCGCGTACAGGTTCGGCGCCATTAAATGCAATTTCCCAACACCCCAGATCGAGCCCTACCTTTTGTTCGGGGGTGATTTTATCGGCGCATAGTGCATAGGCAAAATTAGGTGCGCCACTTGTCGTTGCCCGGTAGCGGGAAATAGCCTGCAGCCAACGAACTGGCTTTTGCAGAAAGGCGACAGGAGCCATTATCGTACAAGGTATGCCAAGGTATAGCGGCTGCAAAACACTCCCTATCAACCCCATGTCATGGTAGACGGGAAGCCAACTCACAACAACAGTCTGTTCCGAATGACCGAAGGCAAGCTGAATCATGCGTTGATTGTGTAGCAGGTTCTCGTGACTGACCATTACCCCCTTCGGGATTCCAGTGGATCCTGACGTATACTGTAGAAAAGCTATGCTTTTATTCGAGAGTTTCACCGGATTCCAATGTACTGCCTGATTGATATCTATCAGGTCAGTTGAAATATATTGGAACCCTTTGATCGTGCTTACATGGTCGGCGAACTGAGCGATGTCCGACTGGATTTCCGAGGCCGTCAGGACGAGGGCTGGATGAGCATCATTAACTATGGAATCAATATGGGGGGCTGGCTTATTACGCTTCGGTGGATATGCGGGTACTGCAATAATACCTGCATATAGACAACCCATAAATGCTGCAATAAACTCCAACCCAGGTGGATATAGCAACAAGGCACGATCACCCTTATTGGTTAAGGATTGTAAATGGGCGGCAATAGTGCGCGCACGCTGCACCAAATATTGATAAGTCCACCGATCTAATTCGATTTCCCCATTACGAAGATAAGTGAATGCAATTTTTTCAGGATGCTCGCCAGATTGAAACTCCAATACATCCACAAAAGATGAATAATCCTCTTTCATATTAGAACTCTTGCAAAATTATAGAATCCTTTTTGATCCAAGTTGGTTTTGGCTTGGCAAAAACCCGTTTTTTCAGCGAAACCCTGTGGGAATTGCCGTTACCCTCAAAAACATCTCCATTTTTCCAAATCAAGTCTGCGGCAACTCCTTCGCCACCACGAAATTAACCTAATCAGTCACCCGAAGCCAAAGGGGCTAAGTGACAAACGCAGCAACTAATCGGCGGTCAGAGCCGAGACACCAAACATCAGGTGGCACGTCACTTTGGTGTTCACCCCGACACTGACGAACCGCACACCGAATTCGTCCTTGCTGTTGCTGCATCAGCAGTTGAATGTTTCCGAAAAGTTCAATTATTTAATAATATATCTAACAGTAGATTATTTTATAATCAGTTAATTTATGATTATTATAGTGACTAATGACGTATATTATATTTCTCACAATGCTTAGTCTGTACCTACAAAAATACTTACCCTTGACTAAGCAATAAACCGATAGGAACATGATTAATATGCCATTGGATGGATTTCTCCCACTTAAGTAGTCAAGCATAAGTCTACGGGTACAACAATTACTCATGTCATTGATTTTTAAACTGGTCTTTTGCCAGATTATTTTTGTATAGCTACTTAACTCCAATGAGCAACCTGCGTAAAGTAGGTTCATCTAATTGATATTGAATTATATATTGGCCTTAAAAGCCGACTAATTTATAGAGAAATGGGAGTAGACACTAGACATTATCGGAAACTATTTTTCATATTTAAAAGCTTACGACGGCAAGCTGTAAGTGACTTTGGTTTCGACAGTGACTCCGGTAATTGTGCAGTCCATTGACCAGATCCATGACTGGGCTTCCTCACCAACCACTTCGGCCTGCCCACACTGACCATTGCGGAGCGTTTCGCGGAGGCCGTGCGCGGGCACTGGGGTATCGAGAACGGTCAACATTGGGTGCTGGACGTGCGGTTCGGCGAGGATGCCAACCGGGCAAGGAAGGATCATTCGGCGGATAACCTCGCCATAGTCCGGCGCATGACCATGAACGTGCTCAAGCAAAACGGCCCGTCAAAAGACAACCTCCGCCGACGCAAACTCCGTGCATCGCTTAATGACGGTTACCGATATGATCTGATTTTTGGGAAGTCGCCCACATAGCGCGATTGCACTGCTTCGTAACAGCCCAGTCTCGACCAGCATTTCACGGTCACTCCAGCAAAGAAGAAGGATATAAATTCGTACAATTTGAAAAAGGGGTGCGGAATGACAGGTGAAATGGGAGTAGCTGCAAAAAATCAGAATTTTTCCGATATACAACCATTTTTTTTTAGTGTAAACATATTTAAGTCAGGCCACTGCTGTCCAGAGATTTATTAAATTTCATTGCCAACCAATTAAAACATAACAAAATTATGAGCCGTATGGGTGTCACCGATTTGAATTTGCGAGAAGCTACCGGCTTTTGCCGGGAGTCGACCAATGCATTCGGGAGAACTGGTATTCGCGCAACTGATGGATCATCTGCCGCTGCACACCTTCCGCTGTTACGCGGCGAAGTACCCGGTCTGCTATCCGGCACCGACGTTCTCCCACCTCGACCAGTTCCTGGTGCTGTTCCCGTGGGCGAAGCTCCGCCAAGCCAAAGGCGCGGCCAAACTGCTCGACCTGCGCGGCAGCACACCGGCTCCATTCACATCTTGAATTTATTCACTTAAATGTCCGAACACTAGTGTAGTCATGCACAAATATAAGAATATTCATTGTGCATGTCTCTGAATTTTTAATATAGTCTTATGCCAGATTATTTTGTTTAGCTAATTATTACGCTTTGAAAATCCTAAAACCAAAGGTAAAGAGGAAATTATATATGTCTATAAACGTTATTTTAGTGCATAATAATCAGCTTATGATTGATGGTTTATCATCTCTGTTAAAACAGGATTTAAATATTAATATCAAAGGAATAGCACACGACGATAAAGAACTAATTATACTTTCTAAATTAGGATGTGATTATATTGTAATAACCGACTATAACACACTAGGATTAAACGGCATAGACATTATTAAAACAATAAAAAATAACAAACCAAACGTAAGATTTATATGTATATCAGTTAATAATGATATAAGGCATATAAGAACACTGTTAGACTCTGGATATTCAGGAATTTTGACCAAAAATTGCTCTTTCGAAGAGCTAAAACTTGCAATTCGAAAAGCATTCTCAAATGATATTTATATAAACCATGACATGGTTAGCTCTGTTCTTAGTGACTACCAATTAATTAAACATAATCCATCTATTGAAATAATTTCAGTCCTAACACCGAAGGAACGCGAAATAACTCGGCTATTTGCTGAAGGTTATTCAAGGAATGAAATTGCCGATCACCTAAATATAAGCATAAAGACTGTTGCAACCCATCGAGACAGCATAATGAAAAAACTACACATCAAAGGGATCGCCGAACTTACAAAATTTGCGCTTCGCGAGGGCATTTGCTCTATTGACAAATAAGCCTAGATTTTGAACCAGAAATCAAGATTTGGGTTTGAGTAGCAATTGGACTGAAGCCGGGTTAATCGTCGTGTCTATTTAAAAAGGTAATCGTTCAGCTACCCTATATTGAGTACGTTTAAAAAGATGTCACAAAAATCCCATAAAAAGGGATTTATTAAGGATGGGTAGTCGTAAGGATTCCTTCGTAAATGAGTAACAAGGCAGCAATTCCCGGCGCACAAATGCCTATATAAAACAATTGGTTGCGTCTCTCGTTTGCATTCCTGCGCCGTTCATGTAGGGTATCGGCTAGAATGTGTAGGTAAACCAAGCTGAACTGAATAGTATTCGTGTCGAATTCAA
>CAIOOA010000040.1 GCA_903859815.1 uncultured Methylococcaceae bacterium
AAAGATCAATAGTGTCGCCGAATACCACAAAAAGTTATACGACCTTGGGCTGCTTCCGCAAGAGATGGGTACGCCGCCCGTCATGGAACCGATTCTACGCCCTCCCTCCGCGCCCCTGTCATTACGAGCCGAAAATGCCCCTGATGCCCATATTCAACTCACATGGGAACCGCCGGTCGGCGGCGGTCGGGTGCTTTCCTATCTAGTCGAGCGGGTCAAAGTACCCTGCGACAACGGAATTCCTTGGGCCTTGGCCGTGACCTCCCTTTCCACTAAAGTCCTACTCCCTGAAACGCTGGGCGATGTCTTGTTATATCGGGTTATTGCCGTCGGCGCGGATGGGAGAGGGGAACCCAGCAATGATGTGATTATTGAAGTGGAATAGCAGGGACAAGAGCGCAATAGCGTTAGCGTATTGAGCCGCTTGGCAAGTTAAATAATCCGGCACAATAAGTAATGGAGCATCTATTGCGCCTTAAGTGGGCTATGGCTCTACGCGGATACAGCCATTTCCGGTTAGGATTCAACCGAAAGCATCATTTGCCTAAGTAGATTTGCTGGAATATGGCTCATGTGGTCATCCCGATGAACCAAGCAAGCGCCGCGCTCACTGGCAGCGGCGGCAATCAGCGAATCGGCCAATGGTAAGCGTTTGGGTGTGGCACGAGCCAAGTCAAAGGCGGCGAAAGCCAGCCGTTCATCGATTGACACCACGTCATTTACGAGCAGCCGGTAAGCCTCGGCAGTTTGGCGAGCTTCAGCATCACTCGCCCCAAGTTCCCGTAAACGTCTGGCAAACTCGGTGAGCGTCACACTCGCCAGTAAAATATCTGCCGCCGTATTATCGAAAATCGCCTGAACCTGCTGCCAACCGCTTTCGCGGCGGTAATGGGCGAGCAGCGCAGAAGTATCGAACAAATAAAGCATCTGGCCTAATTCTCTTCTTCGCGCTCCACGATCAATTCAGCAATGCTGTCCCGTTCTGGCGAGAACCGTTGACCAGCCCCAAGCAGCCGCCGAGCCAATTCTCCTCGTCCGGGAATGACGCGAATCAGGATTTCATCCCGGCCTTCAACGGGCGACCAATCCAACCGCCAGCCCGGTTGGATGCCAAACTGGCGGCTAATGTCATCAGGTATCGGAATGGTTTGGTTTGAAGTGACGGTTGTTATCATGGCTGAACCTTGTATTGAACGAATGGTGTGCTGTGAATGAGAGTTTTTTGATGCCACTAGCTTACGCTTGCCTCGGGTAATGGTAAAGTCGTCTAATTTTTCATCGCAGCATTCTTCGGGGTGTGGCTGAACATGCCAAGTTTTTTCCGACCCTTCCCTCTTGCGCCCCTTGTATCACAGATTTGGAAGAAATGTATGACGACTTTGCCGATGCTTGCAAACAATCCAATCTGAGCCAAGAACAACTGAAGAAAGCACGGGAAGCCGAACAAGCCTCAATGGAAAAACGAATGAAAAAGATCAATAGTGTCGCCGAATACCACAAAAAGTTATACGACCTTGGGCTGCTTCCGCAAGAGATGGGTACGCCGCCCGTCATGGAACCGATTCTACGCCCTCCCTCCGCGCCCCTGTCATTACGAGCCGAAAA
>CAIOOA010000041.1 GCA_903859815.1 uncultured Methylococcaceae bacterium
AAGGGGTGTTCAAGCGTAGCGCAGAAGATGCGGGAACTGAACAAGAACACTCGCTTGGTCTTCGATTATCTGAAAATGACAAAAAACGCTTGCCCAACCGTCGCGGTTGGTACGTGATAAGGGCAGAACAAATTTACCGTGGTGCAACGATGCCTTGCCTTGGGTTTTCCCAATCGCCAGACTGTCGTTTCCGTTATTCGGCTTTGTGCTGGCTTACAATCTGGCAAGGCCGGAAACCTTTTCAAACGGCGCGGCGGTCAGGGTCATGAAGCGGCTTGGAATATTCGCGCTGATTGCGGCAATCCCTCATATCATACTGGATGGTCGGTTTTTCCCCTTGAACATCTTGGCAACTCTGCTAGTGGCAACCGGCACGGTTTACCTGTTTGAGCAAGGCGGGTTAAAACGATGGCATGGTATCCTTGTATTCATGGCGGGTGGCTTTATCGTGGAAGGCAACTGGTTTGCGGTTGCCGTCTGCATGACCGCTTATCGTTACTGCCAATCGCCTACGGTACTACGGTTGTCATCGCTCATGGCATCCCTTGCCGTGTTGGGCCTGTTCATCAACGCCAACCAATGGGCGCTTGCCGTGTTGCCTGTCATCCTGATTGCCCCGCATGTTAGAATCAGCTTAAAACGCCAGCGACATTTTTTCTATTGGTTTTACCCTGCACATTTGGCGGTTATCCTATTGGCTAGGACAGCGATTGGTATTCACTGACTAACGACCCATTGCAGACCGATGATAATTTTTCGATTTATGACAGCTCAACGACTATAAGCAGTCAATCTAAAATTTGAAAAATGCTTTCGTTCAGCCGAATATGGCCTTTCCATCCTGACTTTAATCCTATCTAAAAATCATAGTTTATTTGGGGAAACGATCAATCAACTTGACGGGTGGAAAGGTTTAGGTCACCCTAGTTGAATAGCCTGCTTAACTCTTCTAGCAATGTCTGGCGAAATCGATAGTGTACGCGCGGTTAATTTGATATAGGCGCGCCATCGTTCACTTTCGGGTGTTTCGAGAAGACGGGATATAATTCGATCAGATGCTATTCTGATAATATAATTTATGGCATCGCTATGATCTGAACATGTCTCTGAATCTACGAACTGTTCATTTCTTTCAACTAAGTGACGACGGAGTTTCATCGGCTCAAAGATTAGCCGCTGTATAGTTTTATAGTTTATAGCCTCTATACTAAGAAGCTGCGGAATAATTAAACGTCGAACATCGTCTGGAGAGTACCAAGAAATGGGTTCCGGATCGCCAAAATCGTATTCGGTTAATATAGGAACAAACAATCTATGATGCTTAAACTCTTCATGGAAGTCAGCATCCGTCCAACCATCCCAATGACCAAAGCGACGAGCGATATACGATAACCCATATATGATGTTAGGTGAGTAAACTCGCTTCATTTCGTAAAACTCTTCACCCCAATCCAAATCATTCTCACTAATCAAGACATAGGCTTTTAAAGAACGCGCTAAAGCTAATACCATCGAAGATAGAAAGACTAAATGAACTTGATCGCGAATAACCACAGCGCGAGACCCATCATCCCGAATAGCCGCAGCTACCATTAGCCTAATGCCTCTGACAATCTCAGCCGTGACATTAGGTATCATGAATTCGATAATGTATCGGGTAGTACTCATAGCCTCCACAGGCACAGAGTCCGGCCATCTTCCCGGAGCTAGATAGTCAGATAGAACTGCCATGCGTTCAGAGATTTGGGCTGGATACTGTACGTCAACCGGTAATTCGGAAGCTAGGTGTTCTTCGCTCCATCGTCCATAAGGAATAAGGCTTTCGGTCAGTACCTCAATGTCTGGCTCATATAGCCCAGCGAATCGAACTTGTACAGGAGGAATTGATGTGCCTGCCATAAATCGATTTCACTCCATTGTCGTAAGGTTTCCGACGTTAATATTGCGCGGCGAAGCATCAATATTGGATATAAACCCTAGAGATTTATCAATAGCATTTTCAATTTCACGTAGAGACAGGTCTTTCTTCTCCACTAGGTCTGAAAGTTTGTCTAGTTGTAGAGTAATATCTGAATCAGAGGTGTAGTCGATGCGACTTGGTTCAATCCATTGTGAAGCTGTCATCCCGTCTTTCTCTATCATTTTGCTCATGGCATCAGTTATTGGGTCATGCTGGATCATGAAAAGTACATTCGTTTTGCTCTCTAACTCACAACGATACTCTCCATTGTCCTGATCAGGTTTGTGTGGAATCGCAGGTGGGCCAAGACGCACATTTTTAACTGCAGTATCACTCCACTTGGGTCCGGCAAAGTAAACCGCCGCGTACATGATTTTTGCTCGTCGAACAGACACCCCTGAGACAAGCATTGCGCGATAAAAAACTTGGTGTACAGCTCTCCAATCGGCGCTTCGAACATCACAGTAATAATCATGAACGACAGAGGCATCTCTGTATTTCCCCTCGAATGGCCCCCCCATTATTGACCACAAGGCTTGTGGAATAGATGCCCCATCAACTGTTGTGTTTGGTGGCACTGGCCAGTGTAAGCCATCTGCCTCCATGAATCCAAAGTGATCTAAGGTTCTCATCGTCCGACCATCCGGTAGAGGTTCTAATATCAACCTACCGGTATAACGGCCTAGTTCATGTTCTACCATATTTTTCACCGTTTTTTACTTATTCTATCGTGAGCTTATGTATGGACTAACTAACTAGTTAAATCACCCCCAGCAGAGCCAGGGGTTTACCTTATTAAATCAAACACCGTCAATTGAGCATTTGGCGTGCGCCCAAGTTTTCTCTTTGGTCGAATTTTCAGGAGAATGACAAAAATGGCGAGATTAAGTGTTACCTAAAAAATTGAACTTTTATCGTAATCTTATTACATATAACGCATCCGCGCCAGTATTGGTGAGAGACGAATTTTCTACGTTCAGCAGACATCTGTCTACAGTGATACGGCCTTTTGCAATGACCGCAATTGGCCGTTGTCGGAAGGTCATTTTCACTGGTTGTCAGTACGGGTCTAACTTCAAATCGAATTATGCCATGAAAAATCAAGATTTTTGCAAATGAAATCGGTACGACACGGGACATGGATGCTTTACCTTTCTAAATCTGTATTTTTTGGGGTTGTCTCTACCTGATCCGCCGCCTGCCCTGCCCCCAATATCGCTTGAGCGTTCTCGCGTTGAATGGAAAACCGCTCGATCAGCCTAGCCTTGATTTCGTGCCGCTCGGTGTCGATCTTCGGGCTAGCGGCCACAAAGCTCTTGATGTCGCCAGATAGGTTCTGGTCGCTCGGATCAGGCGTTTCCTTCAACTCATTCGCTGCACCCAGCCAAGCGCCCCGGATGGTCCCCTGTTGTTGCAATATCTTTTCATCCCAAACCCTCTCAACGGGCGGCTTGCCGTTGATCTCGGCCTTGATCTCTTCGATCACTTCCAACTCTCAGAGCCTTCACCGTGGATTTCCTTAGGCTTTGGGTTTTGTCCCCCTTTTCAATATGGCGTATGACCTGGCTCTCTGGCTTCTTCACGATGCCCCGGCTGGCCCTTGGGGTTGCCTCTGCATCAACGCCTTGGTCGCGCATCGCCAAGGCGAAATCATCACTCAGTTCGAGGAACAACGCGCACTAGACGAGCCGCGATAGCATCCGCTAGCTTGGTAGTGACTGTTTTGAATAAGCTTCGCGGCAACAAGCCATAGGCTACGCTTGCCAAATCACCGGGTTGCGTTAGTTGCAAATCCGGACCCGGCCAGATAAAGCGGTTGGCCTCGGTGAGTACGATCCAAGAGCGTTCATCGTCCAATCCTAGGCGACGCTTGGTTTCATGGGGAAATTTCGACGGCAAGCGCTGGGTTCGCGGGGGGGGGCGTGTGGCTGACAGGCAGGACGGTCACTATTTTCTCCCCTGCGTTGTCCGATGTCACCAAGATCACAGCACAAGGGCGGTCTTTTACGCCGTCTTCCTGTCCACGCAGATGCTCCGATTTCCATAGATAGGCATAGCGAATGACCAAGCCCGGAACGGGTTGAGGGAACGGCAAGGCTTATCCAACTATTTCATGGTCGAAGGTAGCAGCTTCCAGCGGCGGCTCGGCGGCAAGGATGGCTTGGAGGTCGGCCTCGTTGAAGTCAACAAGACTCAAAACCTGCCGGTCCCGCTGCTTTAAACGATGGTATTCATCTACCGATAGAACGACTACCCGTTCGCGCCCGTTGCGCGTGATGGCGACGGGTTCGGTCAGTGCGACATCTTGATAGCGACCAAAATTCCTCTGAAATTCGGCTGAACTGACGGTAATCATGATAGGGATACCTCGCGATGTATTCTACGGATTGTACATAACCTGTAGATCATTGTCATCGTTTCGGGTCCGCTATGGATCGTAAAATTCTGGATGCCCTAGTTGCTGAAATGCTCGGCGACATTGGAAAGCTTCACGATGCGGTTGATTCACTCTCCGAGACATTGCCAGCACAGACAGAAGCCGCTGAAAAGCGGCTTTTTGCTTCTGCTACGCTGCTTAACACTGCCGGGGAAGCGTACAAGTCTCAAATTGAAGCCTACACTAATGCCCAAGGGGAAAAGATCAGGGTGCAAATGGAATCCGATGCCGCCGTCATCAAAACCCGCTTAACCGAAGACACCAGCAGGGCGATAATGGCCGTTCTCGCTGACGTTGAGTTGAATGTGCTGCGGTCGATGCAGAAAAGCCGTTGGTTGAATTTCATGGGCTGCTTGGCCTGTGGCGTTCTTGGCGGTTTGCTGGTGTGGGCCTCCGTGGCCTTCACCCACTATGTTCAAAATCAGCGTTACATCGAATTGGGCAAGGCCACTGCGACCACTTGGGGAAAGCTCGATGGCAAGGCGAAGGCGGCGATTAACGCGGAATTGAAATGATGGGTTCTGTGTCGGCATTGCCTTGGTTTCGTGCGGAAGTGGATTGCAGCACTCGCTAGATTGACCCGCAGCACGACTGACACCGATTTTTGATTTTTCGCGATGGACAGCGAAGAGGTTGCAGTTTTACCGCTAACTCCTGAATGTTACAATAACCAACAATCATTGATTGCGCGAAAAAACAGAAAATCGGCGTCTCCAAAAAAGCAAGAATTGTGGTGAATTGGCATAATACTGGGACTTTTGTGACGTTTGTTTAAACGTACCCAATGATTGGATTTTCAGAAAGTTGTGAACCATGTCATTGAAGTATGGTCTATTGATAGGGTTGGCGGCAATCCCGCATCCAGACTCGTAATCTGGTCTGTGGATGTTGTAGATATACATAAACCGTGTAATCTTGTGTTATATATAAAACAAAAGTGAATTCGATATGAAAAAATTTAAAGATAACGTAAGAAGCCTACTGGTTGCGTATACAAATGGAAACGAAAAAGAATATGAATCAATGTCAGTTTCCACGCTGTCTGTTCATAAAAAGGAGATTCTTGCAGCAGGTAGTATTGGCTTTTTGTGTTTACTAACAATAATATCTAAGCTAGATAGCAATGTTCCTATACCATTGATTTTTGCTTTAATTATGTTTTCCATTTCTATTCCACTGCATGTGGCAAACGCACTTTTAATAGAAGGCTTTGAAGCAACTGGAAATACTGATAAATATATCACGATGATAAAGTCAAAAATATATTTATATGCTCTTACCTCTGCATGGATTTCTTTATTTATAGGAATATCATTTATGTTGTTTAATTTCTCTTCCCTTGTAGGAATTATTTTTATATTTTCATCAATATGGGCAGGTATTTTTTACTTCGTATGCTATGCGCGTTCATATTTACAAGGGACGTAGGGCATAAGATGCAGTGAGGTACTAAGCGTATGATTCGCGTTACACGATTGATGCGCCCCCTTCGTTGACACATCCCATGGTCATGTCGGCCACTTCACAGTCACAAGCATATGAGCAATAAATTAGAATTTGATAAAGATTCAGAACCGGAAGCCAAAATGGCTGATCATTTCACCAAGTATGGAGACCTTATCGTCGCTTTCGTAGCTCTCCAGAGCCTTACTTTTGGCTACATGCTTGGAAAGAAAGATGAACTCAGAGATGCGATCATAAACGGTCGGCCAACCACCATCTGGTTCATTTTGGGCGCAGGATTTTTTTACAGTGGCTTGATTTGGTTTTGTGCTTCCAGTGAGCAATCGCTCAGACTAGCGGCTGGACACTCGGAAACAGTTCGTTCGGCTGCGAAGGCAGCAAAATGGGGCCGAATAGCGATCATTGTAGTTGCTTCATTCGTCGCAGCGATTGGACTTTACCTGCAAAAATAGCTTGGGTTGTAACACCGACTAGACAAAACGGCACGGTCTGTCTAGTGTTAAAAACAAAAGGACATCCGCCATTTTAGGCGGATGTTTTCGATCCAATTGCTACCAAAATCCATTTGTTTGGAGAAGATAAATGACCGATATTGTTAGTTCGCCTGTCAGCGCGTTATTACAAACCCGCAATATCCCTTTCGAGCAAATCGTGATTCCTTTGTCCCCGGATAAAAAGCCAATCCGGGCATTGGAGGAAATCTTGGGGGAGTATGGCTATCTGCCCGGTTCGGTGGTGCGCAGCATCTTGTTCCGCACCGATGCCGAAGGCTATATTCTGCTTGCCATTGCCGGAACGAACAAAGCCGACTGGGGTGTGCTACGAAAGCATTTGAACGAGCGCCGATTGACGCTGGCCGACCCCTCCCAAGTTGCAGAACACACCGGGTATGTGATCGGCGCAGTGCCGCCATTGGCCCTGCCTGAAAGCATCCGTGTGCTGGCCGACGAGTCGCTGAGAACCTATGCGAAATTGATTATTGGCAGCGGTGTGTTGGGTTATGCGTTTGGGTTGAGCGGTGCGGCTGTGTGTGAACTGATGAAAGAGGCCGAATTTGGGGCGTTTGGGAAGGTTCCTGAATAGCACACGACCGTCCTGGCTGTACTCACTCGCCGGTTTCACCCAACAACGTGTAGGCGGTTGACTGCCCCCCAATTTGTTGGATAGCCTTGCCAGATGGAACCATTACACCCTTTCAAATTTTCGCGACGCGAAAAACAATAAAAACAAAATATAAAATACAAGCAAATAAGTGTAGACCATAGAAAACTTGTTATCTAACATAACAGTCTATGAATACAACGCCATCAGAAATATTAGACACCTTTGGTAAACGGCTGAAACACGCCTTGAAGATTCGGAATGTCTCCCAAGCTGAGCTTGCGGCTGTCATCGGTTTAAAGCAACAGGCCATATTTCTTCTGTGCAAGGAGAAAAGCAAAGGCACAAAACACGCCTTTGCGATTGCCCGGTATTTGCGGGTTGATCCAGAGTGGTTGATTTTGGGTAGCGGTCAGCCTCCTAGCGGCATTGAAGGTGAAGACGGTCAACCCCAGGACGATCTGTTAGCCTACGGGCTGTTGACCTCGCAAGAGCGGGGATTGCTGACTCACTTTAGGGGGCTAACCAAGGCCCAGCGCGACGAGGAGGCGCTTAGCGTTGAAAAAATGGCAAGGCTCAACAAGGAAGTGCTGGCCGAGTTGAGCAAAACGCTTAAGTGATGCGGAAATATTCATCAAAAATCGCGTTAATTCGGTAAATCAGCAGTTAAAAACAAGCATTTCTAAAAAAGCCGCACCTTGTAATTATTATTTTTGAAATGCGACATTGATTTAATCACGATAAACAATAAAGATATAAGAATATCTAACAATAAAAAACATTCCCGCTTACTCTGCCTCTCACCCAAGCCAACGCGCAGACGTAAAATAGGGAGTTTGCCTAGCGGACGAATCTTTTTACGCGGAGCGCGGGCAAAGCGCCCTTGAAATTTTCGCCTACGCGAAAAATGGTGGCTCCCTCTTTCTGCGGAAAGATACAAGGATAGGCGTATCCATAAACCACGGTATCGGAGATTTTTCTGTTTAATGACTCACGCCACGCCATCCGCCTTCAGTTACTGAGGGCTATAATGATTGGCAAGCCAAGCAACACCTCCATCACTAAAAATAACAACACGCATCATCACCATGAACAAAGCCGAACTGATAAACTCCATCGCTGAGAAAACGGGCCATACCCAAGTCGATACGCTCAAGACCCTTGATGCCTTGCTGGAAACCATCGAGGCCACGGTTGCGGGGGGTGACAAGGTGCAACTGGTCGGGTTTGGAACCTTTGAGCCGCAGCACCGGGCTGCAAGAACCGGACGCAACCCCCAGACCGGCGAACCCATTGAAATAGCCGAGGCGACCCTCCCAAAATTCAGTCCTGGCAAGTCCTTCAAGGAAAGAGTGGTTGAGGCGCACAAGCCCAAGGTCAAACCAAAAGCAACCGCAAAAGCCAAGGCCAAATAGGTAAAACGATTACCGTTTGACTATGTACAACGCCGAAATTGCTGCTGGCTCGTTAATGCTGCCCGAAAGTCGCCGGATAGCCGCGCTCCTATTAAGCAAACCATCTTCGACGGATTGGAACCAAGCGATTCGGATTGACAATATTCTCCAAAAGAAAACCCCTTCCACAGCTATACGTCTAGCGCGGTTAATCAGGAACCGGCTGGAACCGATGCCTCAAGATGCTTTAGAAATGATCAGCCAAGGCGAATCCGAAGTTGCCACCCAAATGTTGCTACTTGCCGCTGTGAAGCATAGCCGTCTAGTGGGTGATTTTATGCGCGATGTGGTGGCGCAACACATCCGTTCCTTTCAAGATTCATTGTCGCGGAAGGACTGGGACGATTTTTTTGCCGAATGCCTTCATCGGGATGCCAATGTATCCACTTGGAGTGAAACCACTCGCGCCAAGCTTTACCAAGTTATTTTGCGCATCCTCAAAGAAGCGCGTTATGTTGATGGCACACGAAATCCTCGCTTGTGCCGGGTCATGCTCAACCCTGCTGTCAAAGCCTATATGGACAGACATCACGAAACATACGCCACAGAATGCATGGAGCTTTACGCATGAAATCACCGCCGTTTAATGACAGGCTCAATCAAATTATGCCTCGCCTCCAGTCTCGCGAATTGCTCCACAACGAAGGCTTAGGCAACGAAATTGGATTCTACATCTTCGATTATCCGCCAGAACGCGAATTGGAGATGCGTAGCTTTCTGGCTGGCGTCATCTTGCCAAACCTCGACAAAGGGCCAAATCCCATCCGATTTGCCCATATCAATCTGTTTGAATTGGTCATTACCCATCTTAAAGAGCGCAATCTGTTGGATCGCGCCATAGACCTGCAAATCAAGAAAGGTGATGAAGCCCTGTCATCTGCGCTCAAAGGACCATTGCACGAACAGAAGATTGCCCAAGTGTTGGTTAATCAGATGGACCTAACCAGCACTGAATTGGTTTTGGTATCCGGTGTTGGGAGTGTCTACCCGATGCTGCGTACCCATACTCTGTTGAGTGCCTTGCATTCTTTGATGCAGAGCATCCCCTTGGTTATGTTCTATCCCGGCCAGTACGACGGATTAAGCCTAAAACTCTTTGATAAACTCACCGACGACCATTATTACCGGGCCTTCCGTTTGGTCGCGTAACAACAAGAAATTAAGGACACGCAATGATGCGGATCAATCAAATTTTTGCAAAACCCATAGAACGCCCCATCAACGGTGTGGTGAAAGCCGACCAGCGTGACGAGGAAATCGTTTGGCAGGAACTGGACGAATATGTCATCACCCGCGAACTGGACAGGCATTTACGGTCGTTTTTCAACACCTATCTAACTGTCATCGAGCATCCCAACGATACTACGATCAATGGTCGCATGGGTGTTTGGATATCCGGCTTCTTTGGTTCGGGTAAGTCGCATTTCCTCAAAATCTTGGGTTATCTGCTGTCCAATCTTAAGGCACATCAACCCAACTCTACCGAAACCAGAAAGGCAGTCGAATTTTTCGAGGAAAAAATCAATGATGCCATGCTGCTGGGAGACATCAAACGCGCCGTCAATGACGATACCGATGTGATTTTGTTCAACATCGATGCCAAGGCCGACAGCAAAGATCAGCGCAACGCCATTATTTCCGTCTTCCTGCGGGTCTTTAATGAAATGCAGGGGTTTAGCGGAGACGACCCTCATATTGCAAGCCTTGAACGATACCTTACTGAACGAAATTCCTATGATGAGTTTAAATCTGCTTTTGCGGAAAAGGCCGGCGTAACGTGGGAACAGCAACGCGACGCGGTTGATTTGTCTCGCGATGAGGTGATAGCCGCTTTGACTCAGGCATTGTCGATGTCCGAAGATTCGGCGACCAAATGGTTTGACGATGCCCGCGAACGCTACAAGATCAATATTGAAGGTTTTGCCAAGCTAGTCAAGGAATATCTGGACAGCAAAGGAAGCCAGCACCGTATCATTTTCCTTGTGGATGAAGTAGGCCAATTCATCGGTCACGACACTCATTTGATGTTGACCTTGCAAACCATCACCGAAAACTTAGGCACGGTCTGCAATGGTCGGGCTTGGGTTATTGTCACGTCACAAGAAGACATTGAGAAAGTGGTCGGTGAAACCAATCAAGCCCACACCCAAGATTTTTCTAAAATCCAAGGGCGTTTTTTCACCCGCTTGTCTTTGTCGAATTCCAACACCGACCAAGTGATTGCCAAGCGCCTATTGGACAAGACCCCCAACGCCACACAAGAATTGCTTGATCTGTTCAATACCCAAGGCGACATTCTCATCAATCAGTTGAATTTTGCCAACAACAAGGCCACGCTGAAAAAATATAAGGATGGTCAAGACTTCGCCGCCCACTATCCTTTTGCGCCGCATCAATTTGAATTATTGCAAAAGATTTTTGAGGCCATCCGCACCCACGGCGCATCCGGTAGGCATTTGGCAATGGGGGAACGCTCCATGTTGAGTGCCTTCCAATCGGCGGCTCTGATTAATGCGGACAAACCCGTAGGAACCCTCGTCCCACTGTATCACTTCTACCCTTCCATCGAGAGTTTCCTAGACCCATCCATCAAGCGAACGATAGACAAAGCCAGTGAAAACACGCTGTTTGAGCCGTTTGATGTGAATATCCTGCAAATGCTTTTCCTTATCCGCTATGTAGACATCGTTCGTCCAAGCATTGATAACTTGGTGACGCTGTGCATAGACCAAATAGACACAGATCGGCTGGCACTCAAGCATCGTATTGAAGACAGCCTGGATCGGCTGGACAAACAGAATCTCATCAACCGCAATGGTGACCTGTATTTCTTCCTCACCAACGAAGAGCAAGACGTTAGCCGGGAAATCAAGGCCGTGGATGTGGCGGTATCTGAGGTCAATAAACTCCTTGCAGAAGTCATTTTTGACCAATGCCTGAATGGACAAACCAAAGTCCGTTATAAGCCCACCAAGACCGATTACGATTTCAACCGGCTGTGCGATGCCGCGCCTTACAAGCAAGCCAACCATGTCTTGACCTTGGAAATAATTTCCCCGCTTAACGACGACTATGAAAACTTCCGTGAACCGCGTTGTATCATGCGCAGTTCGGAAGGAAACGGCTCCGCTCTAATACGCTTGCGCGACGACAAGTCCCTAGGCAGTGAATTACGTTTGTGGTTGCAAACCGACAAGTATGTTCGGTTAAAAAACGATGCTTCAGCCCCGCGTTCACTCATTACTATCCTGAAAGACCGCGCCAAAGAAAATGGCGAACGCGAACAAAGACTCAAAGAACTCCTGTCAACCCTGTTGGTTGAAGGCGATGTTTATGTATTGGGTCAAAAGCTAACCATCAAAGCAAGCTACCCCCTAGGGCTGCTTGATGAAGCGTTGTCATATTCCATCGCCAACACCTATACCAAACTAGGCTATCTCAAAGTATTGCAGGATGACGTATACAAAGAGATCAAAGCCGTGCTGTCTGCCAACGACATCGGCCAACAGGGTCTTGCCCTTGACGGGGAAGAAGGGAATGCCCAAGCAATCCGGGAAGTACGCGAATACCTAAAACTGGCAGCATTCAAAGATCGGGTGTTGCTGTTGGATGTGGTAAACCGCTACAGCGGCAAACCTTACGGCTGGCCTGACATGGAAACCGTGTTGCTGCTGGCTCGTTTATATATGGCGGGTGAACTGGCTTTGCTAGACGGTACTGGCACGCTTGAACCCAAAGACGCCTACGACCCCCTCACCAAAGCCGTCAAACACAAGCAAGTGTCCATCCTGTGGCGCAAAACCCCGCCGCCAGATTCATTAAGGAAAGCTCGTGAACTGTATAAAACCGTATTCGGTAAGTTGGGGCGGGAAGATGCCGATGGCCTAGTCAACGAATATAGGCAAGACCTAGGCACTTGGCAAACCCAACTGACAGGGTATAAGGCACTCGCTGATTTAGGCAAGTATCCCGGCAAAAACCTCATTGACAATGCACTGACGAAGATCGCTAAACAACTTGCCATCCGAGACAGCTATGAATGCATTGAGGCGTTGATCAAAGCAACTGACGATTGGCGCGATTTGTCTGAGGACATGCATGATCTCAGTGGGTTTTACACGACCCAAAAGCCCACTTGGGATAAGCTGATTGATGCCACCGAACGATTCAAGCCGAATCTGACCGACTTATGCCAAGATCAGGCCGTCGCCAACGCGGTTGCCGACTTGGACAAAATCCGCACGAATGAAACACCCTATGGCCAAATCAATCAGATTGACCGGCTGATACCCATCATTGAAGCTCGCAACACCCAACTCATCACCGAAAAGCGCACGGCTGCCTTGATTCGGATTGAGCAGAAAATCGCGGAAGTGGTCGCCGTGCTGAATCAGGCTAAAGCCGATGACAGTCTGCGCAATGCCTCCCTGTCCCCACTGCAAAAGCTCAAGCAATCCATTGAAGACCATACCAGCATCCCTCAGATTGCCTATGATTTGGAAGGTATCAATGATCTGGTAGAAAATGCCATGGAAAAGATTGGTAAGGAAACCCAAGAAAAAAAATCGCAAAAAGACGAGAAAACAGAGGAAAAGGGAAAAAAAGACATCAAAGAACAAGGCAACGGCTATGTCCACAAACCCACTCGCCTTATAAATGCGGCAAATATTTCTAGTAAGACTTACCTAGAATCGGAGGACGACGTGGAAACCTACCTTGCCCAATTACGCAAGGAATTACTGGCGGTGATACAGTCTGGGCAGAAAGCCCGGATTCAATGATTGCTAACGGCGATTTCGTGAACATCCAGACCCAACTTCCTGCCTCGCTTGGCAAACTGGCTGTCAAACGTATGGAAACCAGCGGTGGCTTGGCTAGACGCATAGTGCAGGGCA
Source organism: uncultured Methylococcaceae bacterium (assembly GCA_903859815.1). GTDB lineage: Bacteria > Pseudomonadota > Gammaproteobacteria > Methylococcales > Methylococcaceae > Methylumidiphilus. Next base: position 13,312 of record CAIOOA010000041.1, read on the forward strand.
TCGGCGAAATCAAATCCTTGGCGGTGATAATCGATGGCAATGGCGATTTGCTCTGGATTTTCAAGGGTAATGCTAGGCAATCCGACAATCATGAGCATGGCAGTTTGAATGGATTCGCGGGAAGATCGGAACACAGACCTCAATACCCACTCAAGTTCAAGCATTACCGTTTTGCTGATAAAAACGCCTTGCGGGTCATTCAAGGTTTTCATCGCTTGGACACCCTGCGCCACATCATCATTGGTGACATAACGCACCAGTACATTGGTATCGACAGCGATCATTCCTTACCCCACTCGCGGCGGATGTCCTCTTCCAGCAGACGGTCGATTTCTTCCAGTGAAAGCGGTGGTCCTTTATAACCGACACAGCCAAGGCCATCCTTCAATCGGGTTTCGGGGAACAGTTTCTTAGGTTTGAGAAGCACACCCTGCGCCGTGTCTTCGACAGTGAATTCCGTACCCGGCCTCCAATGGTGTGCCTCGCGTACTGACTTAGGGATGATGACTTGGCCCTTGCTGGATAATTTTGTGGTTTCCATGAGTGTCACTTAAAGGTAAGATTGAGTAAGAATACAACATAACAGAAATTCTTTGAAGTGAGGATTTAGCATGGCAACCATGATTTTAGATGTCCCTGACCAATTGAAAGAGGAGTTTGAACGGGTGTTGGAAGGTAAACAACCCAACGATGCCATCACCGAATTCATGCGGGAAGCTGTTGAACGGGCGCAGCTTAAACAGCGTAGCCATCAAGCCATTGCCAGTATTTTGGAAAGGCGCTCAAGAATGAATCCCGTCAGTGCTGATGAAATACGAGCGGCCCGCGAAGAGTTACGGAAACCATGAAACGGCTCGTTGTCGATGCGAGCGTAGCAGTCAAATGGCTGGTCCCGACACTCCCAGAAGAAGCGGATATTGATCAAGCACTAGCACTTATTACACAGGTTGAGCTTGGGGAAATCATCCTTCATCAGCCGCCCCATTTCGTTTCTGAAGTGATGGGAGTTATTGCACGGATTAGCCCTGAAGAAGCGTTCGGTATTCTGAGTGATTTGCTCAATACCCCATTTTTCAGAGAAGAAAACTCGGCTATATATACCACAGCTACCGAGCTTTCAGTCCGGTTTAACCATCATCTGTTCGACACTCTCTACCACGCGGTTGCTTTACAAACACAGGGGGCAACGCTAGTCACTGCCGACCAGCGCTACTATGACAAGGCCAAGGACGAAGGCCAGATTATTCTCTTGCAAGACATTATCCTTTCCGCATGAACAAGCCTAAGCTAAAAACCTACGCACCACAAGCCCGCCGCGATTTCATTGAAGCAGTGACGCATCGCGCCCATTTTCTGGGGCTTGCCGAACACGGTATCGAACCCGCTGAATTATCCGGCGATACCTTGCTTGTTGCGGGCAGGGCTTGGCCGAAAAAGATAGCGGCTGCCCGCGAAAAATTGGTCGCCCGTATCCAGCGCGACGGCTTTACCCAAACCATGGAAGCCGTGGCTTATACCTGGTTCAATCGTTTTGCCGCCCTGCGTTACATGGAACTGCACGACTATTTAAGTCACGGCTACCGGGTGTTGTCGAATCGTGTCGGTGGCTTGCCGGAAATCCTTGAACATGCCACCAGCCTAGATCTGCCCGGATTGCCACAACAACAAGTGATAGAACTCAAACTGGTCGGGGATCAGGACAACACGCTATACCGCTTGCTGCTCATTGCCCAGTGTAACGCCCTGTCCAGTGCCATGCCGTTTCTGTTTGAGCGCATTGACGATGAAACCGAACTGCTGTTACCGGATAACTTGCTGCATACTGATTCAATTATTGCCAAACTGGTAGGGAAAATCCCCGAAGAGGATTGGCAGGAAATCGAAATCATTGGCTGGCTTTATCAGTTCTATATCATAGACGAGAAAGCTCGCATTGATGCCAAGTTAAAGAAAGGTGAGGTAGTTCTAAGTTCAGAGATTCCTGCTAAAACTCAACTATTTACCACGAATTGGATTGTCAAATACTTAGTTCAGAATAGTGTTGGACGATTATGGATGATGACTAATTCGGCATCCACTCTGAAAAGTCAATGGGCATATTACGTTGAACCTGCCAAGCAAATACCAGAAGTTCAGGCTCAGTTAGATGCCTTCATTCAGTTTTGCATGGACGAAAGCAATGGCCGCCTCAATCCAGAAACCATAACCATCCTAGACCCCGCTTGCGGCTCCGGTCATATTCTCGTTGAAGCCTATGATTTGCTGAAACAGATTTATCTGGAAGCGGGTTATCGGTTGCGTGATATACCCCGATTTATTCTGGAAAGGAACCTCTATGGTTTGGAAATAGACGAACGGGCGGCACAACTGGCCGGGTTTGCTTTGTTGATGAAGGCACGGGAAGACGATAGGCGGATATTGGAGAATCCACCCCGGTTGAATGTCTTGGCGATTCAGGACAGTAAAGGTTTGAACTTAGACGACTTGACCGAACATCTCAAACCATTTGGTATCAAACGCGCCACGCTGGCGTTATTGTTGGAAACCTTCACAGAAGCGAAAACTTTTGGCTCGCTGATTCAAATTCCCGAAGCGTTGGATTTGGCTTTGCCGGGATTGGTGAATGGTTTGCAACAAGCGGCTAAATTTGGAGATATGTTCGCACAACCCATGGCGGCGGAATTGATTCCGCTGGTTTGGCAAGCGTCGAATTTAGCCATGAAATATGATGTTGTGATAGCGAATCCGCCTTATCTGGGTGGTAAAGGAATGAGTATGGCACTGAAGGACTATGCTAAGGTGACTTTCCCAGATAGCAAATCTGATTTGTTTGCGATGTTTATTGAGCGGGGTTTTGGATGGTTGGGAAAGAGTAAACAGGGGATATCGGGCAAAGGACAGAAAGAAGTCGGGATCGGTTTCAATGCAATGGTGACGATGCAGAGTTGGATGTTCCTATCTTCATATGTAGAAATGCGGGAAAAATTGCTGAATGAGTACACGATTCAGACGATGGCACATCTGGGTGCCAGGGCGTTTAGTGAGATTTCTGGGGAGGTAGTACAAACAACTGCCTTCATATTACAGAATAAGCATTTCAGTGGCTATAAGCCTGCATTTTTTAGGCTTATAGAGGGGCAGGAAGAGCAAAAGGAAAGAGCATTGCGTTCCCATCAAAACAGATTTGACGCAACAGTACAAGATGACTTTGGGAAGATTCCAGGAAGTCCAGTGGCTTATTGGGTAGGCACAAAACTAATTGAGTCATTTGATAGAACAACTTCTCTTCAGAGCCTAGTTAGGCCCAGGCAAGGTTTGGCGACTATGGACAATGATCGATTTGTTCGCACATGGCATGAAACAGCGTTGAATAATACTTGTTTGTTCGATGCTAATGAAAATGAGGATATCATCTTTAAATGGTTTCCATATAACAAAGGTGGCGATTTTCGTCGCTGGTTTGGTAACAACGAATTTATTGTAAATTGGGAGAATACAGGAGAAGAAATAAAAAAGCTGGCAATTGAGAGATATGGTAGTGCATCTAAACGAGTCGTAAATGAACCATTTTATTTTAAGGAAAGCGTTACATGGTCAAAAATTGGTAGCGGTCTTCCCTCCTTCAGATACCAACCGGTTGGAGCCGTCTTTGATGTCGCTGGAATGTCGTTATTTCCAGAGACAACCAAACAGGTACACTTAATCTTGGGGTTTCTTAACTCTAATTTCGCTACGACCTGCCTTAGTGCTATTTCACCAACACTCAATTTTGAAGCTGGACATATTGGCTCACTTCCCCTTTGTAAGTTATCTGAACAAACTATAAGTGATATTACAAGTGTAGTTGAATCTGCTATTTTACTTGCAAAAAGCGATTGGAACTATTTCGAGTCTTCATACGAATTTTCTGGGATAGAATGGGTGTCTGGTAATGATAAATCATCAAAACTTTTTGACTCATGGAAAACATGGGTAAATCGTACAGAAAAGGCTGTGAATACCTTAAAGAATCTCGAAGAAAATAACAACCGCCTCTTTATCGAAGCCTACGAACTGCAAGACGAACTCTCCCCCGAAGTTCCCGAAGATCAAATCACTCTCGCCCGTGCCGACCGGGAAAAAGACTGCCAACGCTTAATATCCTACGCCATCGGTTGCATGATGGGCCGGTATCGGCTTGATAGACCGGGTTTGATTTATGCACATGCGGGGAATATAGACTTCGATAACATTTATAACGCAGTGATCAGTAAAAAAGTGAACAGTGATCAGTGGTCAGTGATCAGTAAAGAAGGCTCCGACTGCTCTTCACTAACCACTAAAACCAGTGGTCAGTGGTCAGTGATTAGTGAAGAAAATGCCGACGATTCCACCCTGACCACTAACCACTGTCCACTATCCACTACTTCAACCACTGACCACTCACCACTATCCACTAATCCATTCCCCGCCGACGCTGACGGCATAATCCCCGTCACCGATGAACATTGGTTTGAGGACGATGCGGCAACTCGGATTACTGAGTTTCTAAAAGCAGTCTGGCCTGAAACAGTGGTCAGTGACCAGTGTTCAGTGGCTAGTAAAGGAGACGACGACCGCTCTTCGCTGACCACTAATCACTGTCCACTGACCACTAACTTAAAGTGGTTGGCGGAAAGCTTAGGTTCAAAAAACAACGAAACCCCGCAAGAAACGATTAGACGATATTTATCAGAAAAATTTTTCAAAGACCATCTGCAAACTTATAAGAAGCGGCCCATTTATTGGCTGTTTTCCAGCGGCAAGCAAGGCGCTTTCCAAGCTTTGGTCTATCTGCACCGCTATAATGAAAGCACCTTGGCAAGGATGCGTAACCAGTACGTCATCCCGCTGACCGGCAAAATTGCCGGTCGCATCGAATTCTTGGAGCAGGAAGTCGCCAACGCCGCTTCAACCTCCGCCCGCACCAAGGCACAAAAAGCCCTAGACGCGATGCGCAAGAAACAAACCGAACTGATAGCTTATGACGAGCAACTCCGCCATTATGCAGATATGCGCATCTCGTTGGATTTGGATGATGGGGTTAAAGTGAACTATGGGAAGTTTGGGAATTTGTTGTCGGAAGTTAAGGCTGTCACCGGGGGAAGTGGGGATGATTGAAAAAATAACCATTCGGAACTTTAAATCTCTGAATCTGATTGATATTGAGCTAGGTAAATTCAATTGCTTCATAGGAATGAATGGCGCGGGGAAATCCACCATCCTACAAGCTTTGGATTTTATCTCTCATATATTGATGGGTGATGTGCAAACATGGCTTGACAACCGTGGATGGAAGGCATCTGAACTTAATTGTAAATTGCAAAAATTCAATTACATAACTATTTCTTTAGACTTTCGGCTCGAATCTGGTGATTTTCTAACATGGCTTACAGATATTAACAAAACCCATTTGCGCTGTGACTGGGAGACGATTTTCTTAAATCACAATAAAATTTTGCAATCGACAGGAAGTCAATATCGCATCAATGACAAGCCTTGGCAGAATATTGCTTTCATTTATGAAGGTTCGTTGTTGTCTCAACTAAAACCATCAGAACTCCCCGATCCGATTGTGGAGTTTTTGCATGGAATGCGCCGGATTCGTTCATTGGAACTGTTATCTCCCCATCTAATGCGCAAACGTGCCCGCACCAACGATCAAGATATTGGTTCTGGCGGGGAGAAGTTATCTGCCTATTTGCATGGTATCAAAGGCGAAGCAAGAGATCGTCTGATTGATCTAATGAAAAGGTTTTATCCGAATCTGATTGATTACAAAGTTTCCAGTCTTAGGTCTGGCTGGAAAAAACTGACAGTACTTGAACAATATGGTGATCGTAAGTTGGAAACTGAGGCTTCGCATTTAAGCGATGGATTGCTTCGTATTCTGGCGATTTTGGCACAATCTGAATCAGATCACTCATTGATTTTGCTGGATGAGATTGAAAATGGCATCAATCCAGAAATCATTGAGAAATTGGTTGATACCTTAGTCGAAAGCCCTCAGCAAATTATAGTGACCACACATAGCCCAATGATTCTAAATTATCTGACGGATGAAATTGCGCGTGAATCAGTTCAGTTTGTTTACAAAACTGCCGAAGGCTTTACGCGAATTCGGCCTTTTTTCGAGATACCCAGAATTAGAGAGAAATTACGTTGGATGGGTCCAGGAGAAGCCTTTGTCGATACCAATCTTTTTGAACTGACTGAGGAATGTATCGCTCTTGATGTTGCCGAGCAATCTGCGGGAACGTCTGCATGATAGTAATACTCAGCGGGGAAGGCCCAACCGATTTGGGCCAGTGCAATAATGCACAAGGGCAATGTCGTGGAGCGAATTTCGCTGTAGGGCCAATGACTGTGGTATTGGATTGGCTTATCGAGCAATCCCGTTTGGGCTATTCCTTGTTCGGTATAACAGACGGATACCGCTTTGTCAGTGAAAATGCGTTGGCAGCACGGGCAGCCGAACGTAAACGACAGAAGATAAGATCGGCTTCATTTGCTGGGAAAAAACGTGGAGAAGAAACCGGGTATTTTTACATCAACGCTTTGATGTTAGGCGAAATCGCACAGGAACATGAAACAGAGGCTAATGATTCAGCGATTGCCGTGCTGTTTCGTGACTGTGACGGAACCAGATCAAGCAAAGCTGGGATTTGGCAAGACAAATGGGACTCCATGATAGCGGGATTTCGACGCTCTCAGTTTGAGCGGGGTGTGCCTATGTTGCCTAAACCAAAATCGGAAGCTTGGTTACTCTGTGCAGCCAAAGAACATCCCTATCAAAACTGCGCGGATTTGGAAAATGATCTTTCCGGTAACGATGCCAGCCCTCATTCTGCAAAGAGTCAGCTTAAAGCTCTGTTGGCAGATACTTCCGCCAATGGTTTGAAAGAGTGGGTCGAAACTCAAATGGACGTAGACCGTATCGATATGCCGAGTTTCAACCAATTCAAGAAACGCCTTCTCGAAGTGATAGGCTCATTGGGAAGTAGCGATGATTGAGCGCGAATCACCTCGCCTAGTGGTTGTGGGTGGGCCTAATGGAAGTGGGAAAACGACCTTCGCTTTGGAGTATGCCCATGCTTGCGGTTTGGATTATCTCGGCGCAGATGACATTGCCGCGAAACTGTCCCCAGAAAATCCACTTTCTGCCCGTGTTCAAGCGGGACGATTGTTTCTGACAGAATTGCGCAATGCCCTTGCCATGCGAAGGTCATTGGTGGTGGAATCAACTTTGTCAGGCATGGGACTTTCTAGGCTATTCCATCTAGCCAAGGAGTCTGGCTATCTAATTACAATGGTTTTCATCACCTTGGACTCCCCCGAATTGTGTATTGCCCGCATTCGAGAACGGGTAGCCAAAGGAGGCCATCCTGTCCCAGATGATGATGTGCGGAGGCGATTTGTTCGTGCCAATAGCAATTTTTGGAAAATACACCGGGCATTTGCCGATGAATGGGTTTTGATTTACAACGCTGGCGATGATTTTCACAAAATTGCACAAGCAAGTGGCAGCGATGTAGTGATCTTAGACGAGAATTTATATACCAATTTCTTGAGTGGAATGACTGACGAAGAATGACTATGGCAACAGAAACGCAGATTGAAAAAAAATGGCATTCCATCGAACGGCTGATGAATATCGAACGTATCGGCAATCGTGCGGTAAAGCAAGCCCAAGAGGAAAACCGCCGGTTGGGTGTTCCGAACTATTACTCGATCAACGGAAAGATTATTTGCGATGTCGCAGAGTTGGAAGATTCCAATGACGATCTAGCGCGGGAAACGGCCTTACTATGACCCAAGACCGCATCCAACACGCATTATCGCGTCTTTATGACGAGGGCCACCGCCTTGTGTTCTGGAACGACCCGGAAGGCGAATTTGCCGCTTCGGTAGAATCTCACCTTCCCAATGGCGTGAGCCTCATTCTATTAGACGGGGAAAGCAGCTTCGCGTTGAAAATACGTCTGGAAACTGGAGACTTGACGGGCCGGTATCTGCTTTATACCCCTAACGCCGAACCTGACCCCCTCAAAGATTGGCTGCTGGACATGCGCTTGTATAGCCGGACTTTCCGGGCAGATGCGGTTTCCATCCTGCTGGAAGATTTAGGCTTGGCCAATCAAGCCATGCGGGATCATCTTAAAGCAAGGGCCAAGTTCCTTCGCAACAAAGATAGGGTTGAAAAGCTTAAACGCTGGATCAGCCCCCAAGATCATGAAACCGACCTTGATACCAAGATGCTCGCGGTTCTGACTCGTGCCGACCAGCCGGATGCCCTATCCGTTGCCCTACGCTTGCTAGTGGCCTTATCAGGGTCGGAAGGTGTGGATTTGGCCTCCCTGCCGAAAAGCTGGAATGACATTGTGGCCTTCGATCTGGAACAACCATTTTGGTCTTTGATGGAACGGCAGTTTGCTTATCGCCAAACTCAAGCTTCCCTGCGCGATTTGTTGTTTCGGTTGTTGGTCACAGACTTTGCCCACTCCCTCAATGGCCTTGCCTTGCCGGAATCCTTGCAGCATTTCCAGCTTACCGACACGGCGGGATCGGCAAATGCGAGCGTGTTTGCCTCGCGCTGGCGCAATGACTTGAATAGCTTTCAGACTTACCAAGCGATTTCCGAGGCGGTGGCGGATGCGCTCAACCTTCAACATAACCTACAAGGTTTGGATTATGTGGTCCTCAAGGATGTGGAAACCTTTGCCGATGTTGAGAAACTGATTCTGGCAGGATTGCGCGACCAAGTTATCCAGATGCACGGAACCGGCATGGAGTGGGTGCGCGAACTCATCAACAGCCGCCGTGACCGATTCTGGGCCAAGCCATTGATGGCAGACTCCAATGCCATGATAGCCGCCTTTGTCGCTTGCTACGCTGCCCTTGAGGCGGCAACCGACTTCTTTGAACTAAAGGCCCAATGCGGCGAGGGCTTAAGTTTCACTAGCGCGGAATCTTTGTGGACTGCGTATCGAGACCGGCTATTCCGGTTTGACCAACTCTACCGCCAGTTCTTAGTTGCCCATGAGGTGGTCGAGGTTCATGGCTGGCAGTTGTTGCAGAGTTTAAAAATCGCCCTTGAATCAGCCTATACCGGCTGGTTCATGCCACAATTGGCCCATGCATTTGAACCTTATTTGGAAGGTGGGCAAGGGCTGCTATCAAATTGGCAATTGGGCGGGGTTTCCCGGCAGGACGAATTCTATGATTTGTATGTCAGGAAACCGCTGGAACTCGGAAACCGCTCCCGTGTGTTCGTCATCATCAGTGATGCTTTCCGTTACGAGGCGGCAGAAGAATTGACAGGGCGGTTGAAAAGCACGAACCGCATGACCGTAGAACTGGATGCCTTGCTGGGTGTGTTGCCTAGCTATACCGCTTTGGGCATGGCTGCTTTGCTGCCCCATAAGCGTATCGACTACCGAGCTACAGCGAATGTTGATCTGTTGGTTGATGGTTTGCCTACCAGTTCATTGGAGCAGCGTTCTGCCATCCTAGATAAAATCGGGGGCGTGGCAATCAAAGCCGATAATTTGATCGCCATGGGCAAGGAGAACGGGCGCGATTTTGTACGCGGCTACCGGGTCGTTTATGTCTACCATGACCAGATTGATGCATTAGGCGACAAGGCGGTCACTGAGGGTCAAACCTTCGATGCGGTTGCCAAGGCCATTGATGAACTGGCGGCACTGGTGCGCTTTATCATGAATAATTTAAACGGTAGTTTGATCCTGCTAACCGCCGACCACGGTTTTATTTATCAAGATTCGGCTTTGGAAGAAGCTGACAAGAGCAATCTGGAAGAGAAGCCATCGGGGGCATTGAAATCCAAGAAGCGTTATCTCATCGGCGAAAATTTGGGGCAAAGCCCAAAAGCGTGGAGTGGCAATACCGGCATAACAGCGGGTACATCAGACAGTTTGGATTTCTGGGTGCCAAAAGGCAATCACCGCTTTCATTTCACGGGTGGGGCGCGTTTCGTTCATGGCGGGGCCATGCCACAGGAGATTATGATTCCGGTCATCTCGGTGAAAGAAAACGATTCGGAGCAAGCCAAATCCCGTCCAGTTGGCCTCTCGCTATTGGGTTCCGTGCGTAAGGTTGTTACCAATAAACAGCGATTTGACTTCATCCAAACAGAAGCCATATCCGAGCGAGTATTGCCAAGGACAGTGACTATCTCTTTGCGAGACGGCGAGCAACTGATTAGCAACCAAGCCACCCTGACCTTTGACAGCAACTCAGGCTTGTTGGACGAACGCAAAAAATCCATCATGTTGACCATCCTAGCCGGTCAATATGATCGCCAAAGAGATTATGCTTTGGTCATCCGCGATGCAGAAACTCAAGCCGAGATTGACCGTATCCCCTTCAAAGTAGACTTGGCTTTTTCTAACGACTTTTGATATTTAGTGGTCAGTGATTAGTGATTAGTGAACAGTGATTAGTGAACAGTGATTAGTGAACAGTGATTAGACCACTAACCACTAGCCACTAACCACTAACCACTAACCACTAGCCACTAGCCACTAGCCACTAACCACTAACCACTAACCACTAACCACTAACCACTAACCACTAACCACTAGCCACTAACCACTAGACACTAACCACTAACCACTGACTCATGGATAACCACGATCTTGATGCATTGTTGAATACGCACTTCGCCGGAAAGGTCGTCCGCAAAGATCTTACCAAGCTGGTCAAAGAAGGGGCGAATGTGCCTGTCTATGTGCTGGAATATTTGCTCGGCATGTATTGCGCTTCTGACGATCCTGAAGTTATTCGTGAGGGCATGGAGACCGTCAAACGGGTATTGGCTGAAAATTACGTCCGGCCCGATGAGGCCGAAAAAGTCAAAATGAAAATCCGTGAACGCGGCAGCTACAAGATCATCGACAAGGTGACGGTAAAGCTGAACGAAAGACGCGATGTGTACGAAGCCTTGCTATCCAATCTAGGCGTGACCGGGGTGGAAGTTTCCGCCAGTTACGTCAAACAATTTGAAAAACTTCTAGTTGGCGGCATTTGGTGCATCATTTCGCTGTCCTATTTTTTCGAGGAGAACCAAAAAGGCTCGCCTTTCACAATTGCCGACCTCAAGCCTATCCAAATGCCGAACATGGATATGGAGGCTTACTTGGAAGGACGGCGCGGGTTCACCGAATCTGAATGGTTGGATGTGCTGCTACGTTCAACCGGCATGGAACCCACCAATTTCAAGGAGCGGGTGAAGTGGCATTTGTTGGCCCGGATGATTCCATTGGTCGAGAACAATTACACGCTCTGCGAACTAGGGCCGCGTGGCACAGGCAAAAGCCATATCTACAAGGAAATCAGCCCTAACAGTATCTTGGTTTCCGGGGGGCAAACTACCGTAGCCAATCTGTTCTATAACATGAGCAGTCGCAAAGTGGGTTTGGTCGGGTTGTGGGATGTGGTGGCCTTTGACGAAGTGGCTGGCATCAGCTTTAAAGACAAGGACGGCATCCAGATTATGAAGGATTACATGGCATCAGGTTCGTTCTCTCGCGGGCGCGAAGCGATAAACGCCAATGCCTCAATGGTGTTCATCGGCAACATCAACCAGAGCGTGGAGTCTTTGGTGAAAACCAGCCATCTGTTGGCCCCTTTCCCGGATGTCATGATCGATTCTGCCTTTTTTGACCGCTTCCATGCTTATGTGCCGGGTTGGGAAATTCCCAAGATGCGGCCTGAGTTTTTCACTAATCAATATGGCTTGATCGTGGATTACTTGGCCGAAGCTTTGCGGGAACTTCGTAAAGTGGGTTTTGCCGATGCCATCGATAAGTACTTCCGACTGGGAAACCATCTGAACCAACGAGACACTATTGCAGTTCGGCGTACAGTCTCCGGCTTGCTCAAACTGTTGTATCCTGCCGGGGATTACAACAAGGAAGCCGTGTGTCGCTGCATGGAATACGCCTTGGAATGTCGGCGGCGGGTCAAGGAGCAATTGAAGAAAATTGGCGGCATGGAATTCTACGATGTGCATTTTAGCTACATCGACCTAGAAACAGGACAAGAGCATTTTATTAGCATCCCCGAACAGGGCGGCGGCGCTCTGATACCAGAGGGCGCATCGAATCCGGGGACGCTTCATACCATCGCACCGGGAACCAACGGTATGCTGGGCGTATACCGTTTGGAAATTCAAGCCATGGCTGGCAATGGCAAACTGAGCCTGTCGGGGGTTGGTTCGGGCAGTGGCGGGAAAGAACCCATCAAGGTGGCCTTCGATTATTTCAAAGCCAATGCACCGCGAGTCAGTGCGTCCGCCAAACCCGGCGAACATGATTTCCATGTCCACATGGTCGAACTTCAAAATACAGGTGCATCTGAGGCTATGACCTTGCCTAGCTTCGTGGCCCTTTGCTCTAGCATCCTGCGGAAACCCTTACAAAGCCAAATGGCTGTCCTAGGCGATATGAGTCTTGGTGGCAGCATCGTTCCTGTGCGCAATTTGGCCGAAACCCTTCAAGCCACATTTGATGCGGGTGCTAAACGCATTTTATTACCGATGGCTAGTGTAACGGATATTCCAACGGTTCCCGGTGAACTCTTTGCCAAGTTCCAAACCAGTTTTTATTCTGACCCTGTGGATGCTGTGTTTAAGGCGTTGGGAGTGGAGTAGTGGGTTGAAGGTCAAAAGTACAGTCATCAACGTCAAGCTATCATCCCCTGCCCTGCCCTTTCCGGCAATGAATGCCCCAGGTTGATGTCTGCGCCGGACAGATGAACGGCTTGCGGGTTCGGCTTTCAACTCCATAATTTTCGCGTCGCGAAAATTTTAGCGTTACGGTCGCCGGTCGGTGGAGAACGCCGTCCGCCCGATTGCCATCGGCAAGAAGAACTGGCTGTTCGCCGGGTCGGAGCGGGCGGGCAAGCGGGCGGCGGTGATCCAAAGCCTGCTGGGGACCGCCAAGCTCAACGGGCTCGACCCCGCCGCCTGGCTCAAGGACACCCTGGACAAACTCCCCACCTGGCCCAACTGCGTATTCCACGCCATTCGGCCACCCATTCCACGCTGATTCGGCCACCCAATCCACGGCCATTCGGCCAGGCGGTCGGAGCGAAGCGACGCTGGGTTTTTGCAGTTAATCAGGGGTTGCCGGACCGGTCAAGGATTTATTTATCTTGCCGATCCGGAGTTTCTGGTTTTTCAGCCTCCTGTGGCGGCGGCGCCATCATCGCTGCCAAGCGCCGGGTACTCCCTTTTCCGCTTCGACTTCCCCTTGAGTGCGATGCGATGGGCGTTATGCACCAGACGGTCCAGGATGGCATCGGCGAGCGTGGAGTCCCCGATGGACTCGTGCCAATGATCGACAGGCAACTGGCTGGTGACGAGGGTTGAGCGGGTGCCGTAGCGGTCGTCGAGGATTTCCAGCAGGTCGCGGCGCTGGCGGTCGCCGAGGCCCGTCTCCAAGCCCCAGTCTTCCAACACCAGCACGTCGACCTTGGCAAGCTGGCGCATCAGTTTCGGGTAGCGCCCGTCGCCGTGCGCGATTTCCAGTTCCGCCAGCAGCCTGGGCATGCGCTGGTAGGATGCCCTGTAGCCCGCCCGGCAGGCTTTCTGGGCCAGTGCGCACGCCAGGAACGACTTCCCGATGCCGGTCGGCCCGGTGATCAAAATGTTCAGGTGCTCCGCAACCCACTGGCAGTCGGCGAGCTTGAGGATCAGCGAGCGGTCGAGTTGCCTTGGCGTGTGAAAGTCGAGGTCTTCGAGGCAGGCCGCCTGTTTCAGCTTGGCGAGGCGGAGCCGGTCGGCGAGCCGGCGGCTGTCGCGCTCGGCGACCTCGCGGTCGACGAGCAGCCCCACGCGCTCCAGGAAGCCGAGGCATCCGATGTCGGGCATCTGCTCCTGCTCTTGCAGCGCCTTGAGCATGCCGGTGAGCTTGAGGGCGCGGAGTTGGTCGAAAGTCGGGTGTGTCAACATGTCATGCCTCCGTTTTCAATGGAAGTATTCGGGGCCGCGCAGGTTTTCGTGCTGCGGGCGGACGGCGGGTTGCGGGGGTGTCAGGGGCTGTGCGTCGAGGCCGTGGGACAGGATCGACTCGACGCTGCGGTAGCTCGTCGCGTTGATCGACAACGCCCGCTGGCAGGCGGCCTCCAGGCGGGCCGCGCCATAGCGATCGCCAAGGCGCAGGATGCCGAGGCAGGAGCGGTAACCCTGCTCGGGATGGCGGCGGCCCCGCAGGATGGCGGTCACCAGCCCCGCCGTCGCGGGGCCGGTCTTTTCCGCCCACCGGGCCAGGCGCTCCGGCGACCATTTGGCGAACCGGTGGTGCGGCGGCATGTGGCTTTCCGCCGTGGTGTGCCGCCCGCGCGCGTCGACTTTCGGGTGGCAGGCCACGCGCTGCCCTTGGTGGAACATCTCCACCGTGTTCGCCGTGTGGCGCACGTCAAGCCTTTGCCCGACCAAGGCGTGGGGCACGGAGTAGTAATGCCCTTCGACTTCCACATGGTAGTCGATGTGGACCTTGACCTGCTTCCACCGGGCAAACTCGTAGGGGGTCGCGGGCAGGGGCTGCAAGGCGGGGCGGTCCTGCGACTCGAAGGCCGAGCGCCTGCACCCCGGCAACTTCTTGAAGGGGCGCAGGTTCAGTGCCGCAACGAGTTCGCCGATGGACCGGTTCAACTCCGCCAGCGACCAGAACACCTGGTTGCGCAGCCGCGCCAGCACCCAGCGTTCCACCAGCAACACGCCGGCCTCGACTTTGGCCTTGTCCTTGGGTTTTCGGACGCGCGCGGGGACCACCGCCACGCCATAGTGGGCAGCCATGTCGGCGTAGGTCGAATTGATGCCGGGTTCGTAGCGGCAGGGCTTGGTGACGCCCGATGCCAAATTGTCGGGCACCAGGACTTCGGGGACGCCGCCGAAAAACGCGAAGGCCCGCACATGCGCGCCGATCCAGTCCGCCAGCCCCTGGCTGGCCAGCGCCTCGGCGTAGGTGTAGTTGGACGCCCCCAGCACGGAGACGAAGATTTGCGCTTGCCGGATTTCGCCGGTCTGCCGATCCACCAGCGGGACGGTCATGCCGCTGAAGTCCACGAACAGCTTCTCGCCCGCCCGGTGCGTCTGCCGCATCACCAAGTCGCTGCGGCCCCGCCAGTCCCGGTAGGCATCGCAAAACCAGGCGTACTGGAAACCGTCCGGGTGGGCGGACTTGTATTCCTGCCAGAGCAGGAACAGCGTCACGCCCTTGCGGCGCAGCTCCTGGTGGACTTGGGCCCAGTCCGGCAGGGGCCGCCGGTCAACGGGGGTCGCCGCTGGCGGCGGGAACAGGCAGGGCTCCAGGTCCAAGTCCTTCACAGCAGCCGACAAAGGCCACACCAGGCCAGAATCGTTAAAACGGCGGACATAGTCGCCTATGCTGCTGCGGGCGATGCCGACGCTCTTGGCGATCTGCCGGTCGGACAGCCCGCAATCGAATTTCAGCCTTAAAACTTCTCTAATCATACGCATGGATAATCGCTCCATATCGACCTCTCGCTCCGAAAAAGTGGTCGATCATAGTTGAAATTAACCAGCGTCGCCCCCGCCTA
>CAIOOA010000042.1 GCA_903859815.1 uncultured Methylococcaceae bacterium
CACGACCATGTACAGGGCCAAGCATGGCAGCAGCCGCGCGTCCGTCTCCAGATGCAGGCGCTTCAGTTGGCAACCGCTTTTGAGTACGTGGAAATAAACCTCAATGCACCACCTCACGGCATACCACGCCACGACAAGGGAAGCCTGTTGGTAGCTTGCCACCGGCAACCCGGTCAGCAGCAGCCATTCCAACGCCTGCTCGCCGGGCGGTGGCGACTCTTCCCGCGCCAGCACGACATTGACCGCCATCTCGGGCAGGTGGTAGCCCACCCGCGACGGCGGTCTCAGCCGCACCGTGGCCGACCGCAGCGCCACATGGGCCAGCCGCCCCGCCCGCTTCGGGCGGGGCTTCACCTCGACCTCGACATGCCCCAGCACGGGGGCCCGCGCCAATGCGCCCCACAACTTCGCGGTGCCATCATCCCCGTCCGGGCGCAGCCGCCGGTCTTGCGCGGCCCGCACGATCCACTGGGCGCGGGTGCAGGGGGCGTGGTCTTCGTACTCGGCAAACCACTCGTAGATGTCCCCCTCGCGGTCGGCCAGGCTGACCACCAGCGTGCCGGGCAATTGCCCTTGCAGTGCGCAACAGTCCTGGTAGCCGTCCACCCAGTGGCGGCTTTCCTTCTCGTCCACGCCCCTGTGCCGCCGCTCCGCGCGCGGGCAAGGCTCGTCCCGCGCCCAGTGGACGGCCCGCAGGACGCCCAGGCAAACCCGCTGCGGCGTGAACGCTACGGACAGATGCAGCCGGCGCGGGTGCTTCCGCACTTCCTTGATGGTCCCCAGTCCCTTCGGCCCCAGGCAGACCACCTTGTCGTCCTCGGTGGTGTCCTGCGGAACCAGCACCACTTGGCGGGTCGCCATGCGGGCCACCGTGGCATCGCGGTGCGGCTTGAGAACCGCGTCGAAGCCCGACTTGGGGTTGTCGAAAAAGCGGTAAGCCGCCACCGTCTCGGCCCAACCGCCGCAGGCAGCCGGAATGCTAAGCTGCGGGTGGTCGCCCAACTGCCCCAGCAGGGTGGCAAGCCGTTCGTCCAGCCTGCGATCCCCCAAGTCCGCCGTCTCCATCTCTTCTCTCGCCCAAGTCGTCATCGCCTTTCTCCACTTGTTTTGCCTACCTCACAGTTTAGTCGGAAATACGGCAGACGACTTGTGTATAACGATGAGAGCTCCGGCTTGGGAACGAGCAAAACGAAGTTTTACTTATATAGCCTAATTGAAATTACATTCGTTCGATTGCCTAAGACGCAAACTCCTGTATCGACTATTAGTTGAACTTTGGAACCGCTCGCATAAGCCATCATTGCCAATCCCAACATATCTTTATATGCAGGATGGCTTTTAGCAATCCCAAATTCATATTCAGGCACCGGACATCCTGTTACGCCAGTTCCAGGGATGATATGAATCGCAAATCCCTCTCCATGCCATCCATTTTCAACATGAGTAATCTGAGTGAGGGCAGTTGCTGTTAATGCTGCCATCGAAGATGCAATGGGCATAAAAGCAAGTATAATCACCAATACAGCACCCCAAAGCTTAGAAGTTATAATAAACCTATTCATGGATTGTCCTCTCTATGTAGAATCGCGGCGGCGGTTACAAGGATGTGATCCGCCGAAACATGTAAGGCATACGCCCGGATTGACAAGATTCGTCCGTGTTTCTCATTCGGCGGAACCCGTCCTTAGGTTCCACTTTACGCCCTTGATAGTTCTTTACCGGTGCGGAAGGGATTATAAATCTCGTCCGGCTTTGTTACTGAGGTGAGCAAACGCAACATTCTCCAACGTAAATTGTATTAAAGTTTGTATTTGTATAAGCTCTAGCTTCGCACTTGCCAGTTTCAGAAGTAATTTCGCAGCGTTCAACTGCTTGAACTCGGGCCTGAAGTCTTGCGGCCCCGCAATCACAAGACCCTTGTCGATATGGGTTCCCCGACGCCGAACTACAAACGGCAAATGTTTTCACCGCCGGCCCAGTTGGACCCGCCGGTCCCTGTGACCCTGCCGGTCCGGCAACTCCTTGCGGACCTTGAGGTCCAGCAGGACCCGCCGGTCCCTGTGACCCTGCCGGTCCTTGAGTACCCGTTGCACCTTTGGCCCCTGCCGGTCCGGCAACCCCTTGCGGACCTTGAGGTCCAGCAGGACCCGCCGGTCCCGGGTCGCCTTTGGGTCCGGCAATCGGGATGGGGATAGGCATCAAATCATCGGCAGCGATAGCGACAGGGGCAAAGTTGACACACAACATCGCCATCAACACAGTTTGAAATAGTAGTTTATTCACCAGAAAACTCCTCATTTTGATAGTTCCCACGCTCCGGCGTGGGAAACTGGTTAATACCGCTCTAGCGGTTGTTATCACCCAGAGCGTGAAGATTAACGTTACCACGGAAACCGTGGTAACGATCTATGCAGGGGGGTGTCGAAAGCATTGGTTTTACACGCCCGCTGTTTATGCCAACATAGCCCAAATGCAGCGCAGCCATTTGTCGGGCAATAATGTAGCCTTTGCCCTACTTGGCTACTTAGAAATATATACACCCCAAATTTTAGGTCTATTTGCTACACATTCAGTATCACTAACAATGACTGTCACAGGTTTATTCATCGCAAATGCTGTAAGTGTTACAGACAAGTATGTTTTATAACCAGCATCCCAAGATGCTGAAACATAACCATCAGGAGCTGAACAGTTGGCAGGGTTTATAATCGGTTGGTTGGTCACAATGCCAAACGAATCCGCGTTCCAGCCAGTACGAATGGTAGTTATTGGAAGAGGACCGGCTGTAGTAGCCGCTTTAAGAGAACTTGTAAATACAAACAGTATGAACGCAACCGCTAAAAATAAACTATTTTGTCTAGACATAGCTTTTCTCTCTAAAGATTGATAAACAAGAGCGTGGTTCTCTTTATGTATACCAATTATGTATGAAAACTTTTCTGCGAATACTTTTATATACCCGCCCGTTCAAGCGCATCCAAAATAAACTGTCGGTGGACTATAGACTTGAACGCGGCCTCCCCCGCGCCTGCGATGATGGCATTGACGCGATGCTTCAAGTCGCCGACCGTTTCAAATATCTCCCCGGCTATCTCCCCTTTCGCCCATGCCCAGACTTGCTCTATCATCGGGTTCACTTCCGGGCTGTACGGGGGCTGGTAGAGCAGCATCACGTTGTCCGGCAGCTCCAGCCTCCCGGCGGTGTGGAACCTTGCATTGTCCACTTGCAGCACATGGAAGTCGGCGGGGTGCCTTGCCGCAAACCCGTCAAGCAACGCCTGGAATCCGTCGGCGTTCATCCTCTCCCCTTCGAGGAAGAAGTGCTCCCCCGTCCTGACCTCGACCGCGCCGTACAGGGAATACCCCTTGCGGGTGCTTTTGGTCTTCACCTGCGGCCTGACCCCGCAGCGGGTGATGCGCCTGCGCAGCACCGTCCTCGGTATGTACCGATTGATTATCGTATAATTTTTGCGGTATAGTAGTCAACGAAATCTTTCGTTACTAAGACTAGGCTTGTCAAAGAATCTTTGACACCTACCTGCTCCGTTGTCACTGGCTAGTTAAGTTAAGCCGGTATTTCAGCAGGGATGCCGGAAAAATCGGCAAGACAGACAATTAAATGGCTCCCACGCTCCGGCGTCAAAGCCATTAACTTAACGATTATTCCGTTCGCCCTGAGCCAATCAAAGGGTGAACGGAACATTCCAACCGCATGGATGTTAAGCCGTTCATGGTTCGACAGGCTCACCACGAACGGCTTAAGTTAATGGCGTTGACGCTCCGGCGCGGGAGCCTATCCGTGGACGTTTTGCGTTTTTTACCGCAGGAGCGGTTAAGTCGCGTTCCTACGCTGGGAGCGTGGGGACGATCAATTTTGGAGAAAGGCCAACACGAAAACCCGGATTCCTCTTTGCTTCTTCCGGGCCACCTGCTCCCGGCGACAAGTGAGGCAATATGAAAATTTTAATTCCAACCCAACGGAGAATTGCAATGAAACTTTTAAACACGCTTAACCTCAATGTCGGTTTCTTGGGCAAATACGCATGCTGGCGGAATTTGCTTGCGATTATCGGTATGGCAACCATTGGTTTTGCCAGTCCCTCTATTGCGGCAGTACACGAGGATACTGGACCACGGACTATCACAAACATAGGATGTCATTCATTTGATAATACTTGTTTCGTCGATGTTGATGGCCCAATCGTTGGAGCAAATCAAGGTTGTAATTTTTTTGGAAATCAAATTAGATGGGATAATAATGACTCTTCGGAAGGTAAACGCACCTATTCCACCTTTCTGGCCGCTTTTTTGGCTGGCAAAAAAATCAATATCCATATTTATGGGTGCTCCATCCAAAGTTTTCCGAGGGTCATCTGGTATTTGGTTTTTTAGCAATTAACCGTTGCGGCAAGGCAAAAGGAACAATACAAATCAGTGTAGACCAGATGAAGCGCAGCATAATCCGGCAAATTGCTAACATCAAGACTAGGATTCCAGTTTTTTGCATACGAGTTACTTTTTGTCGGAATGCTATCTGCGATAATAATAGAGTTATCCATCACTCAATTCATCTGCAATTTGATCCTCATCTAAATTGATGACAGGTATTTTCAAACGGCCTAACTCAAACATAAAGCGTAACTTGCCTAAACCGCAAAATTCAGCCGCCTTGCCGAGAGACAGACGCTTCATTTCAAATAATTTCACCGCCAACAAAAACCGCAATTCATCTTCCATTTCTGCGGGTGTTTTTCCTGCGAAAAACAACAGTTCATCGGGGTAAGGTATGGTCAATATATGCATAAGTTCTATCTCAATTTTACGGTAAAAGCTTGTGCTCTGGGGTGTGTGACAAAAAACCCCTCAAACCGCACATGCTATGTCGGTCAGACAAAAGTCATTGCCCTTGTATAAAAGGGGAACATCCATTTTTCTAGCCAATGCGTAAGAAAAACAATCACCAAAGTTCAATCCAGCAGGATGCCGGCCCTTGCCATAGCGTAGAAATGCCGCTATGGCCATGTTGGCTAGTTCATCATCAATAGGTGCAATATTCACTGATAACATTTCACAAAATCCCGCAAATTTAGGAGCAGCCAAGGCTTTAAACCTTGTCGTCAACACCATCATGGTTTCGACTTTAGAAACACTGGAAAGCCAAACCTCATTCATCTGACTAATGCGATCAAAAAAGAGTTTAGCTTCCGGTTCGTTGTAGAGAATGGCAACTATCGCACTAGTATCTACAACCAATGCCTCAGTTGAAAAGTCCATTGGCATCATATCCGATAATTTCATCTGGAGTGCGTGTATCGGTAATTGTCAAAGACCAAGCATCTTGCATAAATGCTTTAAACTCTTCCCAATCAGGTTTTTCTTTAGGAATAGAATTAACAGCCACGCCAGCTTTCAAGCATTGTAAAACCTCCTGTTCCAGTGGAAGATGATGATATTCTGCCAATTGACCTAATCTTGCATACAACTCATCTGGAATGTTCTCCATATATAGAGCCGCCATGTTTTATTCCTCCAGTTTTTGAAATTAATCATACAGCGAGATAGGATGCGCTGAGGAACGAAGCGCATCTTTCGCGTTATTCGATTGATGCGCCTCCTTCGTCGGCACATCCTATGTGTACTAGCCAGCGTAGCCCAGATGAAACGCAGCGGAATCATGGGAAAGGCCGACACGAAATCCCGGATTTCACTTCGTTCCATCCGGGCTACTTGATATTTGGTTCATGCCTTTTTACTTAACTTAGAAGAGCGTTAAACAGGCTCACCACGAATGCAACCAGTTTTTCGAGGTTTCCCGCTGATAATTATATTCAAACCGCCCGAATTCGCAATTGATGTTCATCCACTATCCATATCCTTGTTGACGAAAATAATCCGCCACATCGACGTGTAGGTTTTCATCAATCTTAAATTGCATCAAGCCGCTTCTCTAGGCAAGGAAATCACCCGATCCCTTGCCAGTTCTGCGGCATAAAGCAAGGCGGCTTGAATATCTGCTGCTTCAATTTGATACCCCCGTTGGATAGCTTCCATGCTTTCACCAGCCGCCAAGTTATCGAGGATAACTGAAACCATGACACGGGTTCCCTTGATGCAAGGCTGACCGTGGCAAATATTAGGGTCATAGCTAATATAGTTTTGCCATTTCATTAGGAATTTTTCTCTAGGGTTAGATTATCAGTTATCCTAGTAACCGATTACAGGAACTAAACTCTCAACTAAATATATTTAACCGCCAAAATCTCATATTCCTTATCCCCCCCCGGTGCTTTGACGATTGCCGTATCCCCTTCCCTCTTGCCAATCAAGGCGCGGGCGATGGGGGAAGTGATATTGATGCGGCCTTCTTTGATGTCGGCCTCGTCTTCGCCCACGATTTGATAGGTCACTTCCTTGTCGGTGTCCACGTCGACTAATTCAACGGTTGCGCCGAAGACGACTTTGCCGTCGGCGTTGACTTTGGTCACGTCAATAATCTGGCAATTGGACAATTTTGCTTCAATTTCCTTGATGCGGCCTTCGCTAAAACTTTGCTGCTCACGGGCCGCATGATATTCGGCATTTTCCTTCAAATCGCCGTGGGCGCGGGCCTCGGCAATGGCGGCGGTGATGCGTGGGCGCACCACATTTTTCAGGTTGGCCAATTCCTCACGGAGCTTTTCGGCACCTTTGACGGTGATGGGGGTCTTGTTCATTGTTTGATTTTGATCCTTTTTGGTTTACCAGTTCTTATGCAAATCTTGGAGGCGGTTGACACCTCCAGTGTTCAATTCATCCAATGCCAGGCAAGTCGCCCAAGCACCGGAAAGTGTTGTAGTATAAGTGACTTGCTGTTGCAATGCTTGCCTACGAATGGTGAAGGAATCGGCTATCGCCTTTTTGCCTTCTGTCGTGTTGATGATGAAATGCACCTCGCCGTTTTTGATCATATCCACGATATTGGGTCTGCCCTCGCTGACCTTGAATACCCGTTCACAGGCAATCCCTGCCTCATTCAGCACTCTGGCAGTCCCTCGGGTTCCCACCAGTTGAAAACCTTTGCTCACCAGGTCTTTGCCGATAGTGGCAATTTTCGGCTTGTCGGCATCGCGTATGCTGATGAAAACGACCCCTCCCTGCGGCAGTTTGACGCTGGCTGCCCGTTGTGCCTTGGCATAAGCCTCGCCGAAATTCGCCCCGACTCCCATCACTTCGCCAGTCGATTTCATTTCCGGCCCTAACACCGGATCGACACCGGGGAATTTGATGAAGGGGAACACGGCTTCCTTGACCGAAAAATACTCCGGGATGCGTTCTTCAAACACGCCCTGCTCGTCCAAGGTCTTACCCACCATGCAGCGGGCCGCAATCTTCGCCAACGGGTAGCCAGTGGCTTTGGATACAAACGGCGCTGTGCGGGAAGCGCGAGGATTGACTTCCAGAATAAAAATTTCGTTCCGCTGGATCGCAAACTGAATGTTCATCAAACCCACGACACCCAAGGCTTCGGCCAGCAAAATCACTTGCTCACGAATTTTGGCTTGAATTTCCTGCTTCAAATCATAAGGTGGAATGGAACAAGCCGAGTCGCCGGAATGGACGCCAGCTTGTTCGATATGTTGCATCAAACCGCCGATCAGCACCCGCTTGCCGTCGCAGACCGCGTCCACGTCCATTTCAATCGCATCGTCAAGGAAACGGTCCAGCAGCACAGGGGAGTCATTGGAGACGCTGACCGCTTCGCGCATGTAACGCTTGAGTTCCTCATCGTTGAACACAATCTCCATGGCCCGACCGCCCAATACATAAGACGGCCTGACCACCAAAGGATAACCGATGTCTTTAGCACCCGAAATCGCTTCATCCAATGAACGCGCCGTGCGGTTGGGGGGCTGCTTGAGGTTCAAACGATCCACCAATTTCTGGAAACGCTCACGATCTTCCGCCAAATCAATTGAATCTGGCGTGGTGCCGATAATCGGCGCACCGGCGGCTTCCAGCGCCCTAGCCAATTTAAGCGGAGTTTGCCCACCAAATTGCACAATGATGCCGGTTGGATTTTCCAAGTGAATGATTTCCAGCACGTCTTCCAAGGTCAAAGGCTCGAAATACAAACGGTCGGACGTGTCAAAATCGGTGGAAACCGTTTCCGGGTTGCAGTTAATCATGATGGTTTCATATCCATCTTCACGCATTGCCATCGCCGCATGGACGCAGCAATAGTCAAACTCGATGCCTTGACCGATACGATTTGGCCCACCGCCCAAAACAATGATTTTTTGACGGTCAGTCGGAGCGGCCTCACACTCTTCCTCATAAGTGGAATAGAGATAAGCCGTGGCCGTGGCAAATTCCGCCGCACAGGAGTCTATGCGCTTATAAACCGGACGTATTTTATGCTTGTGACGTATGGCGCGAACTTCCGCTTCACTACTGTCGAGCAACTTAGCCAGCCTTGAATCCGAAAAGCCCTTGCGCTTTAATGCAAACATTTCATCGGCACTTAAGGTTGCCAGCAATCGCTTCGACAACGCCTGTTCTTCTTGCACTAAATCCTCAATCTGCGCCAAGAACCAAGGGTCAATGCTACTGTAATTGAACACTTCTTCCAAAGACCAACCCGCCCGGAAGGCATCGGCGACATAAAGGATGCGATCCGAGCCAGGGTCGCGCAATTCCCGCTGCAAAATCTCGCGGGCATCATCGGCAGTTTGATCTAGTCTTGGGGTCAAGCCATCGATGCCGGTTTCCAAACTGCGCAAGGCTTTTTGCATGGATTCTTGGAAAGTTCGCCCTATTGCCATCGCTTCGCCCACCGACTTCATTTGCGTCGTCAAATGGCTGTCGGCTTGCGGGAATTTTTCAAACGTGAAACGGGGAATCTTGGTGACCACATAATCTATCGACGGCTCGAATGAAGCCGGGGTTGCGCCCTTGGTGATTTCATTCCGCAATTCGTCCAAGGTATAACCGACGGCCAGCTTGGCGGCGACTTTGGCTATCGGAAAGCCGGTCGCCTTGGAAGCCAAGGCCGAGGAACGCGACACGCGGGGGTTCATCTCGATGATAATCAAGCGCCCATCTTTCGGATTGACCGAAAACTGCACATTCGACCCGCCCGTATCCACGCCGATTTCGCGCAATACGGCTATCGAGGCATCGCGCATGATCTGATATTCCTTGTCGGTCAGCGTTTGCGCCGGAGCCACGGTAATCGAGTCGCCGGTATGGATGCCCATCGGATCGAAATTTTCTATCGAGCAAACGATGATGCAATTGTCTTTGTTGTCACGCACCACCTCCATTTCATATTCCTTCCAACCAAGCAGAGATTCTTCAATCAGCAACTCGTGCGTAGGCGACAGGTCCAAACCGCGCTCGCAGATTTCAACAAAATCTTGCTTGTTGTAGGCAATGCCACCACCGCTGCCGCCTAGCGTGAACGACGGGCGGATGACGGCGGGATAACCGAGCTGCTCCAACACCTCCAAGGCTTCGTCGATGGTATGGGCGATGCCGGAACGGGCGGAACCTAGGCCGATTTTGGTCATGGCTTCCTTGAACTTCAAGCGGTCTTCGGCCTTGTCGATGGCTTCTTTTTTGGCACCGATCATTTCCACGCCGTATTTTTCCAAGACCCCTTCACGGTCCAAGTCCAAGGCGCAGTTCAAAGCCGTTTGCCCGCCCATGGTCGGCAACAGCGCGTCGGGTCGTTCTTTTTCGATGATGCGGGCGACGGTTTGCCAGTCTATCGGTTCGATATAAGTGGCATCCGCCATTTCCGGGTCGGTCATGATCGTCGCCGGGTTGGAGTTGACCAGGATGACCCGGAACCCCTCCTCTTTCAAGGCTTTGCAGGCTTGCGCCCCGGAGTAGTCGAATTCACAAGCCTGTCCGATGACGATGGGACCGGCGCCTAGGAGTAGTATGCTTTTTAAGTCTGTGCGTTTTGGCATGGTGTGTAGAGCGTTTTCAACATCTAATAGTTATTTGAAAGATTGAATTGTGTTGTAATTGGTTAAAAATGTCACATATCTGTGTGTCCATTCGAGAACATCCGATAAAATCCATATTCTTTGTTATGAATACCAGCATAAATTCCTAATGACTCTATATCAGACAATAAGCTATCCCAAAAATAATTGCCTAAATTCTCACCTTGATTTTCGTAAAATTCTCGTCCTTCTTCAAGGTCATCTTCGGCTTCGGAAAGTATTTTGACGTATTTTAATTTCATTTGCCATCTTTTGTGCGAAGTTCCTCGACAGAGCGGAATACGGCTTTGCCTTCTTCGATCCTTTTTTTCCTAGATAGAAGAATATCCCGATGCCATTCAGGTGATTCGATACTTATATTCTCATGGATAAGAGAATCCCAGATTGCTTCCATTGTTTGAAGCTTTTCGACTTTATTCATTTTGGATATTTCATTTGTATTCATTAAATCACACTCCATCAAAAATATTTTCCACTGGGTAGTGAAAACCCCGGATACAGGGTTTTCCGTGGCAGATTTCAAGGTCAATTGTAACGCGTTCAGTGAGGGTTTTCATGTTGTCGATATACAATAACAGCTTAAACAACTATTAACTATTCAAACTTACGGATATTTGGCATATCGCCAGATTCAAGATCAACCAGCAAAGATTTTAAATTCTCGGTTAGTTCTTCTTTGCTTGTGCCTTGCGTTAAATAATCCGGGTAATCATTGAGATAGCCGATAAAGAAATCGTTTTCTTGCCATGAGGTAAATTTGATTGTTCTCATAGATTTTAAACCTACTATACTAATTCCTGAGATTTAATTCTATACAAGTTATGCCGCTCCCCTAACTCTAGGTGCAACTGGCACAGATTCACCATTCTCAAAATAATCGGCCTTGACCATTTTCCAGGCAATTTGCAATTCTTGCACAGCCATCTCCGGCGTTGCTGAGAATGCGGATATTTCAGGCATTTCAACAAAATGAACTAACCAGTGTTCGCCGTCGAAATAAAGATTTAATGTGAAGCCATCAAAACGTTCGTCTTTCATCTGAAATTCAGAAAAACTCAAACTGGCAGGATTTAATATAGCTTGAGTTAGTAATTTTTCTCTTTTCGTCATACAATTTCAAACAAACCCAATTAGCAAGTATCGCGGATAAAACGAAATGTAATCCGGGGTTATCAAAGTTTCATCCCGGACTCCGCTACGCTTCGTCCGGGCTACGCTGGCTAAATGAACTCTTCCCCATTTTTCCACAATTCATATTCACTTATATCAATCTCAGAATTCCATGATACTGCATAACCTCCTTGCTCTATCTGGACACTGTTAAAAAATGCCGGATTGCTAAGAGATGAGAACATATCATATTTTAACAGCCTATGAACATCATATTTTTTTCTCGTTCCATCTGAAAACGTAATGAGCAAAATCAGATTGCTTTGTGGCGACACAGAGTGAATCTTAGGGATGTTCATGGATTACTGCAAAGGGGGTAACTTTCTAAATGCTTGACTCTCCCACATTTTCATCAAATCCACTTGATAAATAGCCGCCCATTCATTAACCAGTTTCATGGCTCTTGGCGGCAAATCTCCCTCAATAATCTCTAGTGTTTGAATATTGAAAAGGGCGTTATATTCACCATAAACGGCATGAAAATGGGGCGGTGGATGATCACCGAAAAAAAGCTTGATGATAATTCCGTAAAATCTTGTTATTTCGGGCATATAATTAAATTTTAAATTAAATCTGGCTATAAATGCGTCCATGCTAAGCAGCAGCGAGGTGAAAACCCGTTCCCACGCGGAGCTTCACTGCCATTAAGTTATGCCGTTCATGGTGAGCCTGTCGAACCATGAACGGCTTAACTTACAATGAGTTGGGATTTACCGTTCACCCCCATCGACAAAGCTCAGGACAAGCTTCGACAGATGGCTTAGCTCGCCCGAACATTGTGTTAGGCAACCCTTAAAATGCGTTCTTCGGTCGAAACGGGAAGTTGCACCGGGGCAAAAAATGATTCGGGATATAAATAATCCTCGCCTGATTCATCAATAATTCGGACTTGCCCATGTATTGCGGCATCTTCATCAGGCAAAACTTCGTAAAGTTTTCTGAGTTCCAACGATGCGGCATAATCCTCGTTATTGACACAGACAACAAAGTGGTGATTTGACATGCTTGTTAATCCAGATATCGTTTAATTTTAGTTTCACGTTTGCCTATTCCTGTGGCTTCATACCAGTGAAGTTCAGCGAGGCGTAATGTCCCATCCGATAAGCGCACCGTGGCAATGCCTTTACTCTTTCTCCAGTTGCCGACTCCGTATTGTTTACGCAGCCTACCAACTTCCCGAATTTCAGAACCACGGACGAATGTTTCAGTATGATGAATCTCTCCCAGAATTTCAAAAAACATGACAGTCCTATCAGCAAATTAAATGGCAAACTGAGCAACGGCCATTTGTTGCCCACAGCAATAAGATTAAGCCCAACCATGGAATATCAATATAAAAGGAATCTCCTCTTCACACAGGTTTTATCTTGCACCGGCTTGTTCAAGCAATCGCACTATATCAGCATGATTATTGCTTCTGGCTAATGACAATGCTGTATATCCATGTTTCGTCTTTGCGTTGACATCGGCCTTGGCGATAAGTAGGGCTTGCACCAATTCTATATTTCCTGTTTCAACAGCAACCATTAATGCCGTTTTATCATCAGAACTGATTATCACGTTAGGGTCGGCCTTGGCGGCAAGCAGAGCCAGTACTATGGGAGCATGATTTTCTTCAATGGCTAAAGACAATGCCGTCCAACCTAGTAAACCGCTAGAAACCAGTCTTTTTGCGTTGACATCAGCGTTGGCATCAAGCAAGGTCTGCACCATTTCAAGATTCCCCTTGGAAGTGGAATAACTCAATGCCGTCATACCCTCCTTATCTTTCCTGTTGACGTCAATTTTCATCGCACTCGGTGTCGGTTCCGGTTCGCTGTGACCGGTAAGTGATGAGATAAATTTCATCACACCGTCTGGCTTCTTCGCGCCGGCATCGCCTTTGCCAGCAGCCAGCAGCATCTTCACGACTTCCAAATGATCTTCCTTTACGGCAATGATTAATGCCGTCATGCCTTGGTTGTCCTGTGCATTGAGTTCGGCTTTGGCGTTGATGAGTTCCTGCACCATTTTTTCATACCCCTGTTTCGCGGCGAACATCAATGGCGTCATGCCATTCCTGTCTTTGGCGTTGACATTGGCCTCGGCTTTGATCAACGCCCTGACCTCGGTTAGATTGCCGTCTTCTGCGGCATCCAAGATGTCTGCAACACTTATCTGTGGCCTTAATAACGCCACAGTGAGTATCATGATGGTGAAAAATATCTTGCCGCTGTTTTGATAAGTCTTCATTAACGCAACCCCAAATTGAACAATTCTTTTGTAACGGGCCATTTTGATTGAGGTTAGGCAGCAATCGTGACACCGCCGCGTATTGCGGCGTAAGTTTAAGTTAGGAAAGAACGCACCGTTGACATCAAAAAATCCCACTTGATATGGGACTGCAAGCTCACCGCATCCTACAAAAAATAATTTGCTCAACTAAACCAAAAAGCCAACTTACCAATCCAACTCCATTCCACAATCAGCAAGTGGAGTTTCTAGCCCTTCATTAATGGACTCCCGCATACCTCGAACCGAAAGAAGATACAAACTTTCTTGAATAGCACTCCAATCTTCTTGAGCCACTAGCACTGCACTATTGTTAAAGCGGGTAATCTCGATAGGCTCGTGAGTAATTGCAGTCTTGTCAATCAGCTCTGGCAAGTCTGCTTGAGCTTGGTTTGCTGTCACAGTATGCATTTAGAATTTTCCTCAAACTAATCATCTGGCAACAATTCCCGTTGTTCAATATTGCATCCTGCTCGAAGATTTTCAATTGATTCCATTAAGCATCGCGCATTGGCGGGTTCCTGTAAAAGATAAGCCGTCTCATCCATGCTCTGTTGAATATTCATTAGCTTTCTAATATGTTCAGCGGTTTCACGGCTAAAAGTTCTCTGGTTACATTGTGTACAGATAGATGCCGGAATATTCTCCACCAATTGATATTGACATGAATAACCTCGCTTATGGTTTCATCTTGAATCGCAGTGCTTCCGCAAATTTCGCACTTAAGCATTAATGCCCACCTAACAACCTCATATATTCAACATGTGGCCCAATCCAAAACCAAACTAAGTCTGCGCCATCCTCAATAGCAACTGCACGGTAATCAATGCTTACTCTTGCTGACCAATATCTCCCGACCTTTTTAAAATGCAATGAAGGATGGCGAGGATCACGCTTAAGGATTTCATAATTACTGTCAGCAAGCCTCTGGATAGATTTAGGCAATTTATCGTAATACTGCCAAAACCTAGGGCTGGCGCGGTGCTTCATAGATCAGTGCAACGACCTTCTCGCAAATCGCGCAGGGCTTCTTCGGCAAAGGCATCCAACCTACCTGCCATAATATCTTCTTCTATCTGCTTGTCCCAAAGATCGGCTTTGAATTCTTCAAACCATTCTGAAAACTTCCTTAAATCCTCGCTAGGGAGTTGGGAAACTTCGCGTTCAATGTCTTCTATATTCACAGTCAAAACCTCCGCTAAACTTGTTACAATGCAAAATAGCAATGTGGGTATTAAAGGGAGAAGTATGACTTATCGGCGCATCAGTTATAGCGATAATTTCCCGCTGGACTCTCTCTTTGTATTGCCCAAAATTTTTAACAAATTCGGTTGCTGAAACTTCTAACATCTTAACTCTCCAATGCGTAATTTACACATTTTATGGAAACATGCAGGGTGAGCAAACGGCTTTATCGTTTACTCGCCCTAAAATTTTTCTAGCTCATCATCCCAATAAACCGATCAAACAACGGAGCTAAATCATGCGGGCCGGGGCTGGCTTCCGGGTGGCCTTGGAAACTAAACGCTTGGCAGTCGGTGCGCTCCACACCTTGCAAAGTGCCATCAAACAAGGAGCGGTAAGTTGGCCTCAAATAATCAGGCAGCGTGTCTTCGTCTACCGCGAAGCCGTGGTTCTGGCTGGTAATCATGACCTTGCCAGTCGCTAATTCTTGCACCGGATGGTTGCCGCCATGATGACCGAATTTCATTTTGACGGTTTTCGCACCAGAGGCCAACGCCAGCAATTGATGGCCTAGGCAAATGCCAAATACCGGAACTTTCGCGGCGATGATTTCTTGAATCGCAGCAATGGCGTAATCGCAAGGTTCCGGGTCGCCGGGTCCGTTGGACAGAAACACGCCGTCGGGTTTTTGAGCCAAGACCGCACTGGCGGGGGTTTGCGCCGGCACGACGGTTAAGCGGCAACCACGCTCCGCCAGCATTCTTAATATGTTGCGCTTGATGCCAAAATCATAAGCGATCACATGGAAGCGAGGCAACGCCTGTTCGCCATAGCCCGACTCCAATTGCCATTGGGTTTGCGTCCATGAATAAGGCGCGGAGACGCAGACTTCTTTGGCTAAATCCATGCCTTGCAAGCCGGGGAAACTTTTGGCCTGTTCCACGGACTTGGCTTCGTCTAGGGCCTCGCCAGCAATGATGCAGCCACGCTGTGCGCCTTTGTCGCGCAGGATGCGAGTCAACTTGCGGGTGTCAATGTCGGCAATGCCGACGACATTGTGTTCAATTAGATAATCCGTCAGGCTTTTTTCAGATCGCCAGTTGCTGATTCGTGATGGCACATCGCGCACCACCAGACCGGAAGCAAAAATGCCAGTCGATTCGACATCCTCACCGTTCACGCCGACATTGCCAATGTGCGGATAAGTCAGGGTTACAATTTGACGGGCATAGGAAGGGTCGCTGATGATTTCCTGATAGCCGGTCATGGAGGTGTTAAATACCACCTCGCCCACGGAGGAACCCGCAGCGCCAATGGAGGTTCCCCGAAAGATCGTACCATCTTCGAGGGCTAGGATTGCGGGTGTTTTCATTTTAAGTCACCTTTACATGCAAAACGGGGCGAACCTCATGGTTCACCCCGCTGAAGTCCATACTATTTATTACGCTAATTTTAAGGGATGGGGGCCAAGCTGTCCATGTGAACTTGCAAATTCCAGCTTAAGGTTTTCCACGGGCGATGAATTCCCCAAAAGCCCGACTGCCATCGCCGGTGGCGATGGTGTTGACCACTTTCAACTCGGTGGCATCAATCACCGACACGGCATTGCTCATCCAATTCGCCACATACACATGTTTACCATCCGGGTGAGTCGCAATGCCTTCAGGGTATTCCCCCACCTTGATGGTTGATGTCACCTTCAATTCATTGGCATCCAGCACCGAAACAGAAGCATCGTATTGGTTGGTCACAAACAAGCGATGCTGGGCCTCGCCTACGGCATAGGGACGATCCCCAACCGGCACATTTTTCAACAATGAAAAAGTCGCCAAATCCACCACCGACATATCGTTACTTTCCACATTAGCCGAAAAGAGCTTGGTGCCGTCTTCAGACAAATGGATGCCAAACGGATGTTTGCCAACTTTCACAGTACGGGTCACGGCAAAGCTTTTCAGGCTGATTTCCGACAAGGTATTGTCATCCCGATTGGAAACGTAAAGATTATGTCCGTCCCGGCTGACCGCCAAACCCGCCGGAATTTCGCCCACTGGAATGCGTTTGATGACCGACTGGGACTTAATATCCACCACGGCAATATTGCGATCATAAAAATCAGCGGCAAAGGCTAGTTGACCATCCGTGCTTAAAGCCACGCCAACTCCGCCCGTTCCCACCGGCACTTTGCCAATGAGTTTGAAGCCATGACCGTCAATGATGGTCACATCCTTGCTGCCGGGGTTGGCGATGACCACCGTCGCCCCGTCTTGACTGACCGCAACCCCTGCCGGTTCGGAACCTTGAGGCAAGCCAATGGTATTGACGACCTCGCCTTTGGCGGTGTCTATCACGGAGACGCTATTGCCCTTCTGGTTGGTGATAAAGGCAAAAGGCTCGGCAAAAACTGTGGCACTTACAAAAAAGGCGGCGACCAACGCCGCCGCCCTCTTCGACAAGGCAAAATGCTTGTTAAAACCCATGACGCTTATTTCTTCTCTGCCAAGGCTTTCAGATTCGCCAAGCTTTCCTTGGATAGCGTCGTCATCGCCTCAATGGCGGCCTTTTCGTCCTGACCCGCAGGTGGGTTGTTGGGGGTGAAGCAACGGTAAGCCGCACTGGTCCATTCTACTTTAGAACCAGCGCCCACCGCCGTGATGGCAATGGTGGCGGAATAATTATTGACTGGGAACACCGCACAATCGGGTTCTGCATCGACCCGGTACTTGATGGTATGGGTGGCCGCATCTTCTTCTTTCAACACTTCTTTAATCACGCCGCCCTTCTTCAAGGTGACTTCGCGCACCGAGCCTGGCTCACTGCCGTTGCTTGCCTTGACGCTGGCAACCGCCGGCATCCAGTTGGCGGCAGCGCCGAAGTCCTTGATTATGTTCCACACCGCGTCAGGCGTGGCATTGATTTCGATGCTTTCCACGACTTTCTGACGGGTTCCGCCATGGGCGTGAGCCGCACTGCCCCAAGCGAACAGTGCGATGGAAACGATAGCTGCGATTTTCTTCATGAGTTCTCCCGTTGTTATCATTGCAAAACGTGTATTATCAGGAAAGAAGGACAGGAAAACCAGTGGAAACTTAACAAACCAAACAGAAAAAAACCGACTCGGTTGCCAAAACCGAGTCGGTCTCAAGTACTGTCGTCTATCTTGGCAGTGGGAAGCCCGATGCCAAGACAGGACATAGTCAGTTTAGTAGGTCAAACTATCCGATGTTTCACTGTTTTGATTCGCATCATACGTCCAACCGGACAAGGTCACGCTATTGACCTTAAACGTGCAAGTACCCCGTTTAGTGGTTTTGGCACTGGTGAATGTTGCCAATCCGCTAGTGTTGGTGGTTGCACTGACATTGGATGAAGTCGTCACACCCGTCCAAGAGCCTTTGACTGCGGCACCGCTGACTAATCCGCTAGTGTAGTTATTTACCTTCACGCTGGCTACGCATTGATAGTTAATTTTGCCACTTACGATGGAAGATTTAACCGTCAAACCGATACTCTCAATATGCACCGTGGTTACTAAGGGATTTTGCGCCACGCTGACGGTCAATGTCTTGTTCGCTGTCAAGCCTTGGGAATCCGTCACGATTAATTTCGGGCTATACGTTCCGGGACTAGTGTAAGTATGCAGCGGATTGGGTTCCGTCGAGAGGGTGGTGCCATCGCCGAAATTCCAAGAATAACTAACGATAGTCCCATCCGGGTCGGTGGAACCGTTGCTGGAGAAGCCGACTGCCAAAGGAGCGTAACCGCTGGTGGGCGTGGCAGAAGCAACCGCAACCGGCGCAACCGCCCCAGAAGCCGTGTACGTACCTGTCACCTGATACAACCCGACACTGGCATAATCCGAATACCCCGTGTCCAAATCCCCTTTTGCCACGCCATCAATCCTGAGGTAATAACCCCCGGCTGGCACAGTTGTGGTGATGGTCGCGTTGAGTGCATCAGGCGGATTGACTTTTACAATACTATTCCCTGCCGCATCCAACAACTCAATGGACACATCAAGGTTTGGGCTGCGTACACCGGGGGTGACGGTAATATTTAACGGACCGCCCCCGCTGGCGAAACTGAACACGTCCACATCTGCACTGCTTTCAATCAACCCAATTTGATCGATTTTAACCGCCGTACCGCCCAAGGGCGTAGCTTCTGAGAAGGTATTCCCGAAATCGTCGGGTTTTAGCAACGCCCCATTCGATTGAATGACTAAAAAGTCATCTTCATAATTGTTCGCAGCGGTGTATTCGCCTTTGCTCCACTGAACCAAATTTTGGTAGTAGCCCACACCCATGATCGGAGCCCAACCGGTGACACCAGACCCATGGCCTTGGTAATACCCAACCGTGGATGAGCCATCATGGCTTAGCCCTAAGTTATGCCCAACTTCATGGGATATGGCCTCGGCGACATATTTTTCATTGCCCGCCCCAAGCTTATCGTACAGCACCCAAGCGGGCTGATAATAGGTAGGGGTTGTGGATGAATACCAGTCGAACACACCGACATAGGCAACACCGCCGCAACTCGTGCAAACCCCAGTGCTGCTGGCGGTGGTGATGACCGCCCGAGTGCCGTAAACCTGATCCGTGCTACTAGTGCGGTTGAGTGCGTCGACGGTAGGTTCTTGTGTAGTGACATCCACATCAAACGCCGCATAATCATCGGCGACACGTTGCCAGATGTATTGAATACGCTGAAGCTCAGTCGCGCTGAAAGTAGCAGGAACCCCGTCCATATCAAATGCAGCGGCAGTGATTGTGCCTGTATTCCAAGCAGAACCCGTTGTGGTGTGACCATTGAAATCCAGATAAATGACTCTTTGCGCACCCGGCTTGCTGTGCAACAAAAAGGTCTTGGTCAAGTCAAGGGGGGTATTCGGCTGATAGTCACCGGTATTGCCTGTCACCCCAGTTGCTTCTTCAGGGGGTAATGCGGGGAATTCGTCGATGAATAACAACCGCCCGCCCTGATCTAGCCATGCATTTTTGTCTTTGGTCAAGATTTCGCTGAGCCGGTCGGAAGTCATCCGATAATGGGCTGCCACATCGGGTAGCTTGGCACCTAACTTATTCACTGCCTGTTGACCGTTAGACCTTCCCTCAAATTTGAGATTGGGGAACACCGGCCTAGCGCCTGTCGGGTCGGCAAACGCATCGGACGATGCCATGGTAAGGCCCAGAGCAAACAGTATTGCTCCACTGGCGGCAATGGCATTCAACCGAAACGATCTTTCTGGATGTATCGATTGACTGACACTATTCAAATGTTTGTGAGTATTTAACATGATTTTTCTCCTGCTTTATTTTTCAATGACTTGATAGACGGGCAGGGTATCCTGCCGTCTAAATTCATCAGTCATTTTAAGCATAGCAATAACTTTGCCCTTTTCCGGGAAGCAGGAAATTATTTTTTCCATTGGATTTTTTTCTGGTTCGTTGCAGCCAGCGTCTCACTGGATTTTCAAGTCCATGCGCAAGTATTTGCGCTCCACATTAATTTTTATGCTATTGATAATATTGATTTATTCACATTATTTCGACTACACCTGCCTAAGATGTTTGTCAGCAAATTCTTATAGCCTGTGAATCCAAGGAAGAAAAAATGGGATTAATTTATTTCGCTTGGATCAAGAGACGGACTCTTTAATCATTCCTTATGTGTCGTTAATTTGAGACAGAAACGCTAGGAGATGAGAATTTACAGCAAGCTTGAAGCGACAAACTGGAGGGATTATTCATGTTTGGATTAATAGTCCCCCATGATTAGTATTTGATCGGATGCAATACTATTGACTTATTGGATTGATTGTGACCAATTGAGGCAGCACACTGTTTCCAATACTTATTCACTCACAAATGGGTACTGACTCAGGCACATCACTGGTATTGAGTTAAGCCGTCATTCCAGCATGGATGCAGGAATCCAGTGCCATGGATGGTAACGTGCCGATGTGTAAGTGGTTGATTCAACGGATGCAATAATCCGCCGATTCACATCCATGTGACTGGATTCCGGCAGTCCATGCCGGAATGACGGCGTATTAGCCATTATGAGAATTGCTGTTGTCGGAAACGGCAACTTGCGCGGTTTAATTTCGGCCTATTTCCTCCAGCGGTTGGGCCTGACCGGACTACGCTCCGCTCCGTCCTGTCCGGCCCAAGCCGCTGGCTGGCCTGCTTACTGGCTGGTTTGACCTAGGGCAAGCCGGAACCCGATGTTGTGGCCCCCGTCGCCAGGCTCGCTCCTGCCACGGTAGGCAGAACGCACGTCCCCGCCGTAGATGATCCAAGAGCCGCCACGCAACACACGGAGGCCGCATTCAACTGTCTGCCAAGTAGCTCCATTGTCAGGCGCTTTCGTATAGTTGTCATGCCAACAGTCCTGCACCCACTCCCAGACATTGCCCGCCGTGTCATAAAGTCCCCAAGCATTGGGTTTAAATGAACCCACCGGTGCAGTTTGCTTGTTATCCCATGGACTGCCACAACCATCACAGTTCGCCCGGTTGTTGCCGATTTCATTGCCCCACCAATATTCTGTCTCTGTCCCTGCGCGGGCGGCATATTCCCATTCTGCCTCGGTCGGTAGGCGGTAAGGTTTGCCAGTTTGTTCCGACAGCCACTGAGCATAAGCCACCGCATCGTTCCAAGATACATTGATGACGGGTCGGTTTCCCCGTCCCCATTGTTGGTCATCTGGCAAGTTGCGTTGGGTCGCTTTGGCAAATTGGTCGTATTCGACGAAACTGACTTCCGTTTGGCCCATCGCAAATGGTTGGCTGATGGTCACCGTATGCACAGGTAGCTCATCTTTATCCCCCTTGCCAGTTAAATCCCCCATCCGAAATTGACCGGTGGGCATCCAGACCATTTTCGGGCCTAAACTGCCATCCTTGAGCTTGTCTTGAAACACCGTCAGAGGCTTGGAAGCTTCCGCTGCTTTTTGCTTGGCTTCCTGCTCGGCTTTCACTTGTTCCGCTGCCAGTTGTTGGGCTTCGGCGGCTTTCCGGTTGGCCTCTTCCAAGCGCTGGGATTCTGCATCTGCCTGTTTGCGTTTTTCCTCGGCGGCGAGTGCTTGTTGCTCGGCTTGCCGTTTGGCTGCGTCAGCTTCCATCTTGGGATTGTCTACTGATGGTGTCTTGTCTTGTGTCGGCTGGTTTATTTGTTTCTTCCCGTCAAACACCCACCAACCCGCCAAACCGATTAGGACAAATGCCAGCACCGGCCAAATAGTTAGGCGAAGTTGTTTGCCGGGTTTAAGAGGCTTGGGTTGAACAAGTGTTGTTGCTTCCTTGACTGATGGCTTGGATACGGGTGTTTCAGGTTGTTTTAGAGGGGTAGTGTCAGGCTCAGTTTCGCCTTCTGGCGAAGAGGTATTTGAATTAAGCCTTGAAGTTTGACTCCCTTTCAATGCCTCCATCAACCGAAGAACGTTGGGGTGGGAGCGAGTTAAATCCTGGACTTCGCCAACATTTGATAGCGCCCCTCCTAAAACTCCCTTCACTTCAATTTTCCCCCCCTTAGGGAGAGGAACTAATTTATCAGCATTTTCCGGCTTAGGCGGTTCTGGTTTTGGTTTCGGAGGACCAATGATCTGAGCGATGGATGACACCAAATGCATGAATTCAGCCGCAGAAGGCTTGCCATCCCACTGCGCCAAATTCGCCGCATGGATGGAGCGGAAACCCAAGGGCGGCCTGACATTATCGAGAAAAACCGGAACCAGACGATGGCGCTCTTGCCCGTCTTCGGCTTCTTCGCAAACCCAATGCGAATGGATCGAATGCTCGGACCACGCCACGACCACGCAACCGGCAGTTTCCAAGGCCATGCCAATCGTTGACCGCCAAGTATTGCCCGCCGCAATCGTGCGGTCCCAAAACACCGTCCAGCCTTGGCCTTCCAGCGCTTCGGCTAGTTGTTTGATTCTAACTTGATCCTCATGCGCGTAACTGAGGAAAATGTCGCTCATTCATTTCTCCGAAGAATATTCCATCACAGGCATAGTCCACTCAAAGTTTTATTTTAACAGCATTGCCTGCAGCAATTCTCATTATGGCTAAAACGCCGTCATTCCGGCATGGACTGCCGGAATCCAGCGCCATGGATGGTAACTTGTCGGCGCATAAGTGCCTGATTAAAAATGATTGGCAAATCCTAGTTTCACGTCCCTGTGACTGGATTCCTGCTTCCCGGCAGGAATGACGAGTTATACATCAACGCTTTGCCTCAAAATGAGAATTGCTGCATTGCCTGCCCCCACTCCTTTAACTGGTTAATGATTTCCCGATCCCTAGGCTTCAGGTTGGCTTGGGCTTCTAACTTTGCCAATTGTTCCTCATATTCGCTCATCACCAAACCGCCGCCAAAACCCTTATCCGTCAATCTTTTCATTCTAAAGGCTTCCCAACGAGCGTGTTCCTCATTCGTCAAAGTCTGCGGGTAATTCCTAGCACGATAACGGAACAGCATCTCCGGCAAACGCGGGTCGTCAAAATTCATATTCACCTGAGCCAGTTGCTCCGGTTTCATCTCCCGTAATCTTGAACATTTATTCTTATCGGCATGGCTAAAAAAACCGCCTGAATAAATCATCAAATCGGGGTCTTGTTCCGGGTTTTCATCCAAAGGTCGGGTAAATACGGCTTCCAGCTTGGCGGCAAGCCCGTCAACATTGGTCAGCTTGGACAAATTGGCTTGGCACACCGCCACATCAATATTCAGGCGTAGCGCATCAACCGGGCGCAGGGTCTTGACCGGCACAAGAATCGGGCAACGGTTCAAATGCACGGTTTTCAATGGAATTCGCGCCACGCCCGCCGGCAAGTCGGCAGTGCGGGTGAACAAGCGTGTTCTTATTTCATCGGCGCTGAGTTCCAACAGCGGGCTTGGGTCGGCGCTGAGGTCAAACACGGCGATTTCATTTTGATTGACAGGATGACGGGCCAAAGCCACGACCATGGCGATGCAGCCTCGTTCGGACGGGTATTTTTCGGAGACATGCAACACTGGCTGAAATAAACCGAACTGCAAAAGCTCAGCCGCTTCACGTTTGCCACGATGACGCCAGACAAAGTCATATAACTTGGGTTGGCGCTTCTTGATTAACCGGGCCAAGTCTATCGTCGCATGAACATCGGCTAAGGCATCATGCGCGCCACGATGGCTGATGCCGTTGACTTGGGTCAACAATTCCAATCTGAAACTGGGCTTGCCTTCTGCATCCAAGGGCCATTCGATGCCATCTGGTCGCAGAGCCGCCGTCAACCGCACCATGTCGATGATGTCCCAACGCGAATTGCCATTGCGCCACTCGCGTTCATAAGGGTCGAAAAAATTGCGGTAGAGACAGTTACGGGTGACTTCGTCGTCGAAGCGCAAGGTGTTGTAACCCACGCCACAGGTTCCGGGGATCGACAATTCGGCATGGATGGCACTGATGAATTCCGCCTCGCAGACGCCTTCCGCCATGGCCTGTTGCGGGGTGATTCCCGTCACCAAACAAGCTTCTGGGGATGGTAAACGGTCGGTTGGGGGTCGGCAAAAAATCACCAAGGGATCGCCGACTAGATTCAACTCAACATCGGTTCTAATCCCGGCGAACTGAACAGGGGCATCCCGGCGAGGGTCCACGCCGAAAGTTTCATAATCGTGCCAATAAAGGCTGGTTTCAGCCATGGTGATCCTTTTAAACGCAAAAAAGCGGCGGAATACTCGTCATATTCCGCCGCCCTTGAATGATACGGTCACTTGACTGAGAGCAACGCCTTCAAAACATCCACTCGACTAATGACACCGATTAGCTTGCCACTTTCGATGACCGGGAAATGACGCAATGATGATTTGGTAAATAATTCAGCCACTTCGAGAATACTGGTCTCTTTATTGACTGAGGTGACATCTTGAGTCATAAACTCCGAAACCTTGCCCCCCATATCCTCATGGTAGGCCGCATGGACCGTGATGCGCAGACAATCCAATTCCGAGAAAGCTCCGACAAGCTTTCCAGCATCGTCCAAAACCGGAGCGCCAGTTGACTTGATTTCCAATAATTTGTGGATAGCGTCCATGACGTTGGTGTTCGGTTTAAAAAAAACCGGATTGGAACTCATGAACTCACCGACCGATAGTTTTGCAAGCATGACAACCCCCTTGTTATTGTTTGATGTAGCGTTTTTAGCTTGGAATATCCTGTCTTATTTGAAGCTTTCAGCCGCTTCTAGCTGTTTGCGTTTCTCGCATTTTTCCGTGCAGACGCATTCCGCACCCCCGGAACCCCCACAACTGCCTTTTATGGCATTGCGACCGAAAATCACACCAATTGCCATGAAGGCAATCACAATGGCAATCACTGCAAATGTAATCAGAAAAAGAGTCATCTTTGTCACCTCATCACTTGATTGATGGCTCAAGGCCGAATTTTGTTCATACTAACACATTTAGAGTTGCTGGCAATCCGTTCTCAGCAATTCTCATTATGAGGCAAAGTGTTGATGTATAACCCGTCATTCCTGCCGGGAAGCAGGAATCCAGTCACAGGGACGTGAAACTAGGATTTGCCAGTCATGTTTAATCAGGCACTTATGCACCGACAAGTTACCCTCCATGGCACTGGATTCCGGCAGTCCATGCCGGAATGACGGCGTTTCAGCCATTATGAGAATTGCTGAACCATTCAAGCTAAGCACTAAGAAAAAAAGATAAGATACGATTAAGTAAATATCTGAATAATATAGCACATCATGGATGATATTTTAAACTTAAGATAGAAGGTTATTTCGTGTTTTTTCACATATTGCCATTGGATTATTATCCTTGTTTATTTTAACATTTTTGTTTCTCGGATCGTAATCTCAAGAAGAGAGTGACGCCTTTGAGCATCCTGAATCAGATATTCGTCATCATCTTGACTGATAGCAAAATATGCCTCTATGGTTTCTCTAATTAGCAAACCTTCTTCCAAGAGTTCTTTAGGCATTAATTCTTCAAATTGTTCACGATACTGCCCCGTTAACAGATCGTCAATAGATGCCTCTTTTTGTAATTGCCCCTTTGAGTTAATCCAACCCATACCCAATAATTGTTTAATGAATGACGGTGCTTGATTGATTCCTAGGAAAGACCTAAATGTATCCGTGACCTTTGAAGTAAACCGTTTACTAATTTCCTTTGCAATCATTTTTGAAATAATTTTGTCCAACTCATCGCTCAATTTTTGATACTCCATTAAATCCCTTCTTCCTTGTTGAGCCCGAGCAAGCACTTCACTGGGAACAATGTGGATTGATATTTCTATTACATTTTCGCCTTCATCACTGACCATGAATGATAAATCCACACTGAGGTCCTTCAACCTTCGGATTAGTTTTCGCCTTTCCTCCGGTGGGCAATTAGCTATTATCCGCTCACTATTTTTTTCCATATCCATTATGGTACTCACTAAATTGGAACCCATCCTAGGAAAAAAAATATTTGCAAATCGGTAGAGGGAAAGCAATTTTTCCGTTGAAACATTTTCCGTATTGACGTAAATAGGGGAAAACAGGATGGGGTCAGCATCTAATAAAGAAAATTTAACCATCTAATTACCATTTAGGCATTATAAATTGAACCAACACTACGGAATGGAAGGCGATAGATGACATAGGAAACTAAGAAATCCTTTTCAAGCAGTTTATCCAAACGGTGCATGACACCCATAAAAACCAAGGCCACTTCATCTTTTTCGAGTGTGCCAGTAATACGATTAAAGATAAATTGATCCCTTAATTCTAGCAAGCTTCTACTTTTAACTTGATATTCTGTATTCGCAGCCTTTTGATTCACGCCTTTTTTTTTCATTAGGAATTGGCTAAGCAGATCATATTCCCGAATGAGCAAATCCATGTTCTCCGTCCCCTCAAGCTTCGCTCCCTTTTCAATCAGGTCTAAAATAAACTCATAATTGGCACTGCCATTCCTAGCAAGTCGCATAGCCAATTCTAATTCATTACCACACACGGGCGTGCCGTCCTGATAAATGCGCACCTTCCTCCATGGTAAGTTTAGTGCTTCAATTTTGGAAGCAATTCCCTCCCACATTGCATAAACTTCTGATACCTCCTGCTTATTTGCCCCTTTTTTATCTACAATTTTACTATTGCGCAAGTGTAACTCTGGGTCTCTTGTAGTTTCCTGCACATGTAAAATTGGCACATAGATGAGTCTCCTGATTTCAGTCATTTTTTCTGTCCTTTATTTAGATCCAAATGCCTTGCCAATGACATTCAGCAATTCGTTATTCTCAAAAGGCTTACTTAAATACTCACTCACATTGAGATCAATCGCGTCCCTAATAGTATCGGGGCAGGCGTATCCTGTTAAGATAACGACAATGACACTATCATCAGTTTTACGGATATTCCTTAAGGTTGAAATACCGTCCATTTCAGGCATGTGCATATCAAGAATGATTAAATCAGGATTATTTTGCTCATTGAGCTGAATGCCCTCGGGACCTGAAGCAGCACAATAGACATGGTAGCCCTTTAATTCCAGCAATTTTTGGTAAAGATCCCTCAAGTCCGGTTCATCGTCAATGATAAGTATCTTCCTGCTTTCACTTTCTTTTTTCATAGTTTATTGCTCGTTTATTCCAGATTGATTCCTATCAGTTGCTCTATCCCTTCTTATTCTATAAGGTAGCAGAATCGTAAATTTTGTGCCTTTCGTCTCACCTTCGCTTTGAACCCACATTTTTCCTCCATGTGTTTCAATGATTCCAAGACTTGTCGCTAAACCAAGACCTGTCCCTTTACCATCGCCCCAACCAGAGCTAAATGGCTTAAATATATTTTGCAATTTCTCTTTACTTATTCCGATACCGGAGTCTTGGATTTCTATGCATAGATTGTTTTCATTATATTGTGTGACCAGAAAGGACAAGCTCCCTTTTTTATCCATGGCTCGCCAAGCATTGCGGATAAGATTGATAAATACCGAAAGCAAAGCATCCTTGTTGCCGGATATTGTAGTATCAAGTGGCAAATAACAATTGACGACCACCTCAATATCAGTCAAGTCACATTCATAATTTACCGAATTAATCGCCTCATTAATCAAATCAGGTAAATTAATGGCTCCTTCTTTCTTCCCGATGGTTCTGCTATAAGTCAGCAGATTACTTAAAATTGTTTTACACCGTCGGGCATTCTGCAATACTATTTCAAGTTTAGCTTTGAATGGGGTCGACTGTTCGTCAATATGACTTAGTATCAGTTCGGTTCTGCCTATGACAATCGCTAGTGGATTATTAAGTTCATGAGAAACATCTGCCATTAGCCGACCCATCACTGCCAATTTTTCAGACATCAACAACTTTTCCTGCAACTCCTTCTGTACAGAAATATCCATCATTATAATACCGATATGCTTTGGCTTTTCTTCGTCATCTCTGATTAGAAATATTGTTTGAGAAACTGGAATACTGCTACCATCAATGCGCTTTAAGGTACTTTCGCCACTCCATTCTCTATCATTATAGATAACAGGGTATATTTTATCAGATTTACGGCGGAAGTTTGCCGGCACTATAAAATCGGTGACTTTTTGGTTCAAGAGTTCATTAGCAAGGCTTGCTCCAAGCATTTTTGTCCCTCCCTTATTAATATAAATCAGCCTACCATCCAAATCGGCAAGCGCTACTAAGCCTACATAAGTTTCTATGATGGCAAATTGCTGTAAGATGATGTTTGCCGATTCCCTTTCTTTAGTCAAATCACGAAACACCAGTACATATCCGGTAATATTAATCCCTTGGTCAAATATCGGTGCGGAGCTATAACCAATTGTCCTTACCGAGCCATCACGGCTAATTAAAAGGGTATGATCCGCCGTTCCAATCTTATTGCCCACATTTGACATTAATGCTAGAGAATTGCAAATTTTGCTACGCGTCTCCTCATTAATGATGTAAAACACCTCATCAAGCGGTTTGCCGAGTGCTTCCGACTCGCCCCACCCTGTCAACTTCTCGGCAATCGGGTTCATCAGTGATACGTACCCATTGATATCTAATGACATAACTGCATCACCAATACTATAAAGTGTGGTTCTCATCTCCGCCTCACGCCGTGCGAGCCTATCCTCGGTACGCTTGCGCTCGGTGATGTCCCTGAAAAAGCCTACAAGGTGTTTTTTACCGTTAATGAGT
This sequence comes from uncultured Methylococcaceae bacterium, assembly GCA_903859815.1. Lineage (GTDB taxonomy): Bacteria > Pseudomonadota > Gammaproteobacteria > Methylococcales > Methylococcaceae > Methylumidiphilus. Next base: position 28,824 of record CAIOOA010000042.1, read on the forward strand.
ATCTGGCTTGAATTGACATCCGCATAAAAATTTATCCCATTATTCATTAAGCATGGAACATTTGCGACAAGTGTTATATCCCCTCGCGCTTGTCTTTCAAAGTTGGCTGTGGCTTCGGGTAAAGTGTCCACAGGATGAAGATTAGAAATGTATTTTGTTTTGAGTTGTTCTTCGTTATATCCGAACATCTTACATGCTGCAGAATTCCCAAATTGGATCTTTTTATTCTCTACATCGGCTATAAGAATCCCATCAGGACTCCCGTTGAAAATGGAACGGTATCGATTTTCAGAATCCTCCAACTTTGCCCTTTCTGAGTTCCTGATCTCGGTAATATCCCAGTTTGTGCTTATCATCCTTTCCGGATTTCCAAAATTGTCACGATGGACAACAGCAAGTGATCTGATATAGTGAATTGAACCATCGTTCTTGATTACCCGAAACTCAGTGTCAAATTCTTTTTCGCCGCCTATAGCCATTTGGATTTCTTTATCGAGCCGCTCCCTGTCCCCGACATGTACACTTTTCAACCAGCCTTGGTAATTGCCACCAAAATTCATCCTTTCAATTCCGCACAATTCCAACATGGGGTCATCCAATAACAGAATATTGTCAACTATATTATAGTCCAAAATGCCAATTCCGCCGGCGCGAACCGCCAAAGACAGGCGTGAAGAGACTTGTTTCAAATCGCTCTCTGCCTGCTTGCGTTCGGAAATATTTAAGAAGCTAACCACGGCCCCTATGACCACTCCGTCTCTTATCTGGGGAAACGACCAATATTCGGCATGAAAAAAGGTATTGTCAGAACGCCAAAGCACTTCGTCATCGGCATGCACCCGCACCCCATTTTGAAATGCTTGATAAATTCTGCATTCTTCAACTGGAAAGTGCCTTCCATTCGCGTACTTACCATGGATAAGCCTATGCATATTTTTTCCTAGCAAGTCATTTTGGCAATCATATTTAAGCATACGGAGACACGCATCATTACAAAACGTGCAGTTTCCATTCATGTCTATGCCATAAATCGCTTCGGCAGTGGAATCCAGCAGTAAATGAATTTTCGCTTCGCTTTCCTTCAAAGCTTTTCCACGCAATCGGATAGTTTCGGTCAACTTCTCGGCAATGCGAACGGCAAAATTTCGCGTATTCAGTAATGAAAGAAACAACCCAAACAACAGCCCACTGAAGGCAAACCCACCGATCAAGGTCAACCATGCTGGTGTGTAAGTAATCGCTGAATAAGTTTCCGGTATTCGGTCAAACTCCAGTAACCACCTGTGACCATTGAATTCAACTGTCCTTTGTTGGTAGAAAATCGAATGTTGGTCTGGAGTGCAGGTGAATTTGCTATCAAAAAGCATATTCGAAACTCCGAAATCATCGCCATCGTAAACTTCCAGATTGACTATTTTCCCTTCATGGTAGTCCCAATCGCCAAGGATGCCGGTCATAAAATCATTCATACCGTAGGAGATGTGGACCCAACCTGTTAGCGCCGAACGTCTTTGCCCAGCCGTTTCCAAGGTCTCCCCATTCCGATAGACGGGAAGATACATGATGACCCCCACTTCCCCAACTGAGTCACCATATTCTTTTAGCAGTTCGACTTTTCCGGTTAGGGCCGCCCTCCCTGTATCGCGAGCCTGTTCCATGGCTACCCGACTGACTGGGTCAGCGTACATGTCGTAGCCGAGCGCACTCTGATAGCTTTTATTGGAAGGCTCAAGGTAGATGATTGACGTGTAGATATCGCGCTTGCCGGTAGGTTGAATGGTATAGTTAGAATACCCTTCCTTGCGCATTTGATCATTGTGAGCTGCAAGCTGATCAGCAGGTATGACTAATGAAAAACTAATTCCTTGTGAACCGTGAACACTCTGGTCTACTTGCAGTTTCTGGACAAAAGCATGCCACTCGTTGCGATTGACCTTTTCTGACGCAGCAAAAAGCGCTACACCCCCCCTAAGAATCAGCTCGAATTCGGCCAAATGCTCTCGAATTTCGTGAGTGACCCGATCACAGACAAAGGAGAACTGCCTTAACTCCTCCAAATCAATGGATTGCTTGACCTGAAAGCTTGCGTAAGTTGATGTTAGCAAACCAATGCCGAGTATCAACCAAGATAGCCAAGTTTTCCTAGGTAGACTAAATTTCAGCATATAGCTAGTAAAGACCATGCGGAAACTGTCACTTTCTCACCTAGTTATTTATATTTTAGAAGCTAAAAACAATTACCTCTAATATTATTAATCAGTTAATACTCTGCCAATTATGCTTAATAA
>CAIOOA010000043.1 GCA_903859815.1 uncultured Methylococcaceae bacterium
GGATTTGTCTTTTTCTTCTGCGGCCATTAGGCATTCTCTCCTATGAGCAACCGTGTATCGCTAAGATACTGGTGAGGGGGAATATCCAGATTTCTCGGTGCAGGCACGCCTTTGTAGACACGACCCGCTAAATCAAAGCTGGACCCATGGCAGGGGCAGAAGAAACCCCCAAGCCATTCAGGACCCAAATCGGCGGGTGCCACCTCGGGACGGTACGTTGGCGAACACCCAAGGTGTGTGCAAACCCCTAAAGCTACCAGTATTTCTGGTTTGAAGGAGCGATATTCATTTTTTGCCGTTGCCGGCTGTTCGGATTCATCCGATTTTGGATCACGCAGTTTAGGTTCCAATTTTGCCAAAGAACTCAGCGCTTCTTGGCTTCTTTGCACGATCCAGACTGGCTTTCCTCGCCACATGACCCGGATCAATTGACCCGGTTCCAATTTTGTGATGTCTATTTCGACCGGAGCCCCGGCTGCTTGTGCCTTTTCGCTTGGCTGCATGGAGGATATGAACGGGACTGCGGCCATGACCGCGCCCGCCGCACCAACCATTGTAGCCGCTTTGGTCAGGAACCAGCGCTTGCTAGTGTCCACGCCATTGTCAATCATTTGGTATTCCTCTTTGCAAACCATGACGGTTGTTCGCGTTGTTATTTTATTTTAAACGGTATGTTCATATTGTATGAACATCCTTGCGCCGAAACAATCGGGTAACATTCGAAATTTATCAACAAGGCTGTTGCCCGTTTGTACTCAACTGCGCAACACCTCTTTCAATGCATCAATAAATCTTTGATTTTCATAAGGAGTCCCCACTGTTACCCGTAAACAATTGAGCAATTGCCCACCTGCCGAACTTAAATTTTTTATTAACACCCCTGCCTGTTTCAAGCGTTCAAAGACTTCAAACGCATCATTTTCCATCAACCTAAAGCTAATGAAATTGGTCGAGCTAGGGAAAACCTTCACCGGCAGGCTTGCAAGCTCTGCCATCATCAACTCACGGTCACGGCGAATCCACCCTACCTGAGCATCCAAAACCGCTTGTTTCAACAAAGCGAATTCTGCCGTATACTGCGTCAGCACATTAATGTTGTAGGGCAACCGGAGTTTGTCCAATTGGCTAATCCATGCCGGATGCCCAACCAAAAACCCCAGCCGCAATCCTGCCAAGCCTAGCTTGGATAAAGTGCGCATGACTAAAAGATTAGGAAATTCCAATGCTCTTTGCATAAAAGTGGCATCCGCAAAGGGCGCATAAGCTTCGTCCACCACCACCAAGCCGGGCGCAATGCGCAGAATTTCAACAATATCTTGGTCAGCAAACACGTTGCCCGTTGGATTGTTGGGATAGGCAAGGAAAATCACTTTAGGTCGATGCTGATGGATGGCATCTCGCATGGCCGGCATGTCGAGCGAAAAGTCTTGTTCGATCAAGTCTACGCCGACAAATTGCAACCCCAAACTCACGGCAATTTGCCGGTACATGACGAAAGTCGGTTGAGGAGCCAATACTACCGGGTTGTCGCCTCTCAGCCCCATCAAAATGATTTGGATCAATTCGTCCGACCCATTGCCCAACATCACCTCCGCTGCTTCGGGAATGCCGTTAGCTGCCCTTAGTGCCGATCTCAAGCGATCCGCCGAAGGGTCAGGATAGCGATTGACTTCGGCATTGCGCAATACTTCCAGCCATTCGTCAACCATCTCCTTAGGCCACGTATAGGGGTTCTCCATTGCGTCCAATTTAATCAGCCCCTTTGCATTTTGCACATGATAGGCGGATAAGGCAAGAACTTCCGGTCGCAGTAGCGCATTGACCTGAGCTTCGATGTTTTGCATAGCCTCTGGTTAATCTCGTATTCTGAATTCAGCGGAACGGGCGTGAGCCGTAAGCCCCTCGCCTCGCGCCAGCACCGAGGCAGTTTTCCCCAAATCACTCGCCCCCACCCCTGAACAGAAAATCAGACTGGAGCGTTTTTGGAAATCATAAACGCCCAAGGGTGAAGAAAATCGAGCCGTACCGGAGGTTGGTAGCACATGGTTTGGCCCTGCGCAATAATCGCCCAGAGCCTCGGCGGTATAACGTCCCATGAAGATCGCACCGGCATTACGGATGGCTTTGAGCAAGGCTTCAGGGTCTTCCACTGACAGTTCAAGATGTTCAGGGGCAATGCGATTGGCTACGTCAGCCGCTTGTTGCAAATCATTGACGAGTATCATGGCTCCCCTTCCGCCCAAGGAAGCTTTTATCACGTCTTTGCGTTCCATGTTCGGCAAGAGCTTGGCGATACTGGCTTCCACGGCATCCAAATGGGCTTGGTCCGGGCTAATTAATATCGCTTGAGCATCCTCGTCATGCTCGGCTTGGGAAAAAAGGTCCATGGCGATCCAATCAGGATTGGTCAGCCCGTCGCTAATGACCAAGATTTCCGAAGGCCCGGCGATCATGTCGATGCCGCATTGACCGAACACCAGCTTCTTCGCCGTCGCCACGTAGATGTTGCCGGGACCGACGATTTTATCAACCCTAGGAATGGTGGCAGTGCCGTAAGCTAAAGCCGCTACTGCTTGCGCCCCACCAACCCGGAAAACTCGGTCAACCCCGGACAGATAAGCCGCTGCCAACACCAATTCATTGACTTCACCCCGTGGCGTGGGCACGACCATGGTAATATCGGGAACGCCGGCAACTTTGGCAGGAATGACATTCATCAATACCGATGACGGATAAGCTGCCTTGCCTCCCGGCACGTAAACTCCCACCCGGTCTAAGGGCGTGACTTGCTGTCCAAGAATCGTTCCATCGGCTTCTGCGTATTGCCATGATGCTAATTTCTGGCGTTCTGCATAGGCTCGAATGCGGACACTGGCCGCTTCAAGAGCCATTGCCTGCTCCTTTGGCAAGTTTTCCCACGCCGCTTTCAATTCATTACGACTCAACTCCAACTCTTTCGCTTGGTTGACGCTGTAATGATCGAAACGCTCCGTGAACTCGACCAATGCGGCATCACCCTCCCGCTTGATTCTGGCGATGATGTCCCTGACGCGATCATGAATCGTGGCATCGGAAATTTCATCCCAAGCCAGCAAATGACCAAGTCTTGCCTGAAAATCGCTGTCTTTTGCGTCAAGTCTGGTGATTTTAAATTCTTTCATGTCAGTTCATCCCGTTTCAATGACTGCAGAAGAAACTATAAGCCTTAATTGCCTGATAAATTCGCTGACCGCTTGATGTTTCATTTTCATCGCGGCCTTGTTGACGATCAACCGACTGCTGACGTTCATGATCAAATCCCTAGGCTCCATGCCATTGGCCCGTAAGGTATTGCCGGTGTCCACCAAGTCAACGATGCAATCGGCCAAACCCACCAAAGGCGCCAACTCCATGGAACCGTAGAGCTTGATGACCTCCACTTGCATGCCTTTGTTGGCAAAATAACGCTGCGCGGTTTTGACATATTTGGTGGCCACGCGCATACGCTTACCCGCTAGGTTATCCCCTACCCGGGCGGCGGTCATCAAACGGCACTTGGCTATCCCCAAATCCAAGGGTTCATAAAGATCGGCGGCGCCGTACTCCACCAAGACATCCTTGCCGGCTATGCCAAGGTCGGCCGCACCGTATTCCACATAGGTTGGGACATCAGCGGCCCGGATGACCAGCAATTGCACATCATCACGGCTAGTGGGCAGGATCAATTTACGGCTTTTTTCCGGGTCCACCGTCGGTATTATATCCGCGACAGCCAATAATGGCATGGCCTCTTCGTAAATTCTCCCTTTGGAAATGGCAATGGTCAGCATAATGGTCTCATTGGGGAATGCGCCGGATTTCCGCGCCTAGTTGAGAAAGCTTTTCCTCGATACATTCATAACCCCGGTCGATGTGGTAAATCCTTTCCACGATGGTTTGGCCTTCTGCCACCAAACCAGCCAGCACCAAACTTGCAGAGGCACGTAGATCAGTGGCCATGACCGGCGCCCCCGTCAATTTTTCCACGCCTCGGACGATGGCTGTGTTCGATTCCAATTTGATATTGGCCCCCATGCGCTGCATTTCCTGAACATGCATGAAACGGTTTTCGAACACTGTCTCAGTAATGACACCCACGCCTTCGGCAATGGAGTTCATAGCGGTGAATTGGGCTTGCATGTCGGTCGGAAAAGCCGGATACGGTGCTGTGTGCATGGACACGGACTTCGGTCTCCGTCCTTGCATGTCCAATTCTATCCATGAATCGCCACAATCAATGATAGCCCCTGCCTCCTGCAATTTTTCCAACACCGCGTCCAACAAATCCGGGCGCGTGTTCTTTAGCTTAACCTTGCCCCCGGTCATGGCTGCCGCCACCAAGTAAGTGCCGGTTTCAATGCGGTCAGGCATAATTTGATAATGCAAGCCTTCACCCGACAGCGATTCCACGCCTTCAATTTCCATGATATCCGTGCCTGCGCCATGAATCTTGGCGCCCATGGCATTTAGGAAATTCGCCAAGTCAACCACTTCCGGTTCGCGGGCGGCATTTTCAAGGATGGTCACCCCGTCAGCAAGGGCGGCGGCCATCATCAAATTCTCAGTCCCAGTGACCGTCACCAAATCTAACACTAGGCGACAGCCTTTCAGTCGTTTGGCGGTGGCATGAATATAGCCGTTGCTGACGCTAATTTCCGCGCCCATCGCCGTCAAACCTTCAAGGTGGATGTTCACGGGGCGGGTGCCGATGGCGCAGCCACCGGGCAGCGAGACTTCGGCCTTGCCAAACCGGGCCACTAACGGACCCAGCACCAGAATGGAGGCGCGCATGGTTTTCACCAACTCGTAAGGCGCATAAAACGTCTGTATCGAACTGGAATCCACTTCAATATTCAGCTTTTCGTCAATCACCAAATGCACACCCATGCGCCCTAGCAATTCCATCGTCGTGGTGATGTCATGCAAATGCGGCACATTGCCGATCAATACCGGCTTTTCTGACAACAAGGTTGCGGCAAGAATGGGGAGTGCGGCGTTTTTGGCCCCGGACATGCGCAATTCCCCAAACAGGGGGTTGCCGCCAGTGATAAGAAGTTTATCCATTTAATATTACTCTATTGTTAACAGCCTAGCTTTTTGACGCTAAGCCCTTGGTTTTTAATCTATGATGAGAATGTCATCGACACCGGCCACATGGGCCATGGCCAGCAATTGACTGGGAAGGTTGACGTAATGCAGATCCACCCCCGCTTGGCTTGCAAACCGCAGCCATTCCAACAACAAGGCCAGCCCTGCGCTGTCCGCCTTGGTAATTCCAGCCAGATCGAATACCATTTTTGGTGTAGGCACGGCAAATAAGCCGGCGGTTTTTTTCATTGCCGCGAGAACCGATACAAAGCTCAACTCACCTTCGAGTTTGAATCGACCGGGCTCTTCCTGGTTAATCTCAAACAAGAACTTAGGTGTTTTCATAGACAATGGTTTTTGCATTAAAAAAATGGGTAGTCCCATCATCTTGCCACTGGTTTAGTTTTGTGGTCGTCATCATGTTCCTTTTCAGACTTTGCGGATGCCGCAGCTTTTGATTTCTGCCCTGTCGCCGAATCCCTATGAGCATTTCCCGATGCGGCCTTTGGCTTGTGTTCAGATTCTGGCTCGCTTTTGTCAATTTTAGGCAAAGATGCTGGTTTTGGCTTGCTGTTAGCTGCTTTTTCTTCAATTTTTGCCGGAGGCTTTGGTTTGGGGGCAATTGCGGCCTTGGGCGGTTCAGGCTCTGCAACAGCACCACTTGCCGGGGGGGCATCTTTCTTTTCCGCGCCACTCTCCGCTTTATTGAACAAGAATCGGCTGATGATTTCCTCCAACACCAAGGCCGACTGGCTCAATTCGATTTCGTCCCCATTTTTGAAAAAATCCTCAGAACCTCCCGCACTCAGCCCTATGTATTGCTCGCCGAGCAAACCCGCCGTCAGGATGTTGGCGGTCGTGTCCGTGGGTATCGTGTTGTATTGCGGTTCGATATGCATCTCGACCACAGCTTCGTAGGTTTTATTGTCAAAATGAATCGCACTGACCCGTCCAATCCGCACCCCCGCCATGGACACCGGGGAGCGAACCCTGAGACTCCCGACATTTTGGAAGCGGGCCAACAGCTTGTAACTATCGTCCCTGACCTGCAAATCAGCCAAGTTGCTGACCTTCATTGCCAAAAAAAACAGGCTGACCATGCCTAGCGCGACAAACAGGCCAACCCATGTCTCCAATACTTTAGTTTGCTGCATTAATTAATTGTCCCCATACATGATTGCGGTCAGCACGAAATCCGAGGCCAGCACGGCCAAGGCTGAATAAACTACGGAACGTGTCGTCGCCCTGCCCACCCCTTCGGAGGTCGGTATTGCATCATATCCTTCAAAAACGGCAATCCATGTCACGATCACGCCAAACACTATACTCTTGATGACACCATTGATGATGTCGTCATAAAAATCGATCTTGGCCCGCATTTGCGACCAGAAGGCCCCCTCGTCCACGCCCAACAGCCCCACGCCGACGAAATAACCGCCGATGACACCGATCATGCTGAACAGCGCGGCCAACAAGGGCATGGAAATCACCCCGGCGAAAAAACGGGGCGAGATGATCCGCCGCAACGGGTCCACCGCCATCATTTCCATGCCTGACAATTGCTCGGTGGCCTTCATCAAGCCGATTTCAGCCGTCAGTGCAGAACCCGCACGACCGGCGAACAGCAAAGCGGTGACGACTGGGCCAAGTTCGCGCACCAGCGAGGCCGCCACCATGACACCCAAGGTTTGCTCGGCCCCAAAATCAGACAGCACGTTATAACCTTGCAAACTCAGCACCATGCCGACAAACAGACCGGAAACGCTGATGATGAGGATGCTCAGCACCCCCACCGAATAAATCTGCGCCACCAGCAGCCTAAATCTGAGGAAAATATCAGGAAATCCCGTCAGCACACGCAGCATGAACAAACTGGACCGGCCCAGTTTTTCCAAGCGGTCCAAGGTGTTTCGACCTAGCTTTTGAATAAATTCAAGCATCTTATGATCCATAACCCTCTCGCTGCCATGGCGGTTTTCCCAAGCCTAACAGATCATCGGCATAATCCGGTGCAGGGAAGTGGAATGGCACGGGACCGTCTGGCTCTCCATGCATGAACTGGCGTATCCAAGGCGATGCGGTTTCTTCGATCTCATCGGCTGTCCCTTGGGCCACGACCTTGCCCTCTGATATGAGATAGACATAATCGGCGATGGCAACCGTTTCCCTGACATCATGGGAGACTACTACGCTGCTCAAACCCAAACCATGGTTCAAATTGTGGATCAGCTTCACCAACACCCCCATGGAAATCGGGTCTTGCCCGGTGAATGGCTCATCATACATAATCATCATCGGGTCCAGCACGATGGCTCTTGCCAGCGCCACCCGCCGGGCCATGCCGCCGGACAGTTCCCCCGGCATCAACTGCCTAGCCCCGCGCAAACCCACGGCCTCCAGCTTCATCAGTACCAAGGAGCGAATCATCGTTTCGGGGAGGTGGGTATGTTCGCGCAGCGGAAATGCGACATTTTCAAATACATTCAAATCGGTCAACAGCGCACCGCTTTGGAACAACATGCCCATGCGCTTGCGCATTTCATACAAATCTCTGCGGCTTTGCTCATGGACGATGCGGCCTTCCACATTGACATTGCCTTCATCGGGCCTCAGTTGCCCACCAATCAATTTAAGCAAAGTGGTTTTGCCGGTTCCGCTCGGACCCATGATCGCAGTAATCTTCCCGCGAGGGATGTCAAGGTTAACGCCATCAAAGATTTTCCTGCCGCCGCGAAAAAAAACCAGATTACGGATGGATACCAAGATTTCGTCTTCGGCAAAGATGCCTGTCATTGCGGGAACCGGGATGGGAAAGACCAAAAAAGAGGGCATTATCCTTGATCTAAGGCATCCAAGTCAAGAATTGGCTGATTTTTCAGCCATTCCCATTATGGCAAAACGCCGTCATTCCGGCATGGACTGCCGGAATCCAGTGCCATGGACGGTAACATGCCGAATGTACAAATGCTTGATTTAATCCTCAAAGTAAGTCAAAGTTTGCTATCCATGGGCGCGGGATTTTGGCATCCACCTGCAAAGATACGATTTAGGAGCGAAATAATGCGGTTTGTGTACCCTGCCAACTTGACTCCCGATGAAACCGATGGTGGTTTTGTGGTGACGTTCCGCGACTTGCCGGAAGCCATCACCCAAGGCGATACGCGGGAAGCGGCCTTGCTTGAAGCTGCCGACTGCCTGGAAGAGGCGATTGCTGCTCGCATTGATGAGGAAATGGAAATTCCACCGCCTTCAGCGTTGTTAAGTGGTGAGTGTGCGGTGTCAGTGCCAGTCCAGACCGCAATGAAAGCGGCCCTGTATTTGGCTGTTCACGCAGCGGGGATTAGCAAAGGATTGGCTAACTCGTCATTTCGGCAGGGATGCCGAAATCCAGCGTCCACGGATGGCAAGCTATAACCAACTCGAAATGCTAAATCAAGCACTTATGCCATCTGATTGTTACCGTCCATGGACAAGATACCGGAATCCATGCCGGTATGACGGCTTAACTTGATGCCTGTGACGTGGAACCTGGAAACGATAACAATCTTATCGAGCGCTTCCACCACGTCTGCCAAGACTTCCACCACGCCCGCCGAGACTTCCACCACGTCTGCCAAGACTTCCACCACGCCCGCCAAGGCTTCCACCACGCCCGCCAAGGCTTCCACCACGCCCGCCGAGATTTCCACCACGCCCGCCAAGGCTTCCACCACACCCGCCAAGGCTTCCACCACGCCCGCCAAGGCTTCCACCACATCCGCCAAGGCTTCCACCACGCCCGTCAAGTGTTCGGTGACGTGGCAGACTTGTTCTGGAACCTGGGGGAGTTCATGGAAAACATCCCGGCTTTAAAGGATGCGCTGAGGTACGAAGCCTGTCCTGAGCGAAGTCGAAGGGCGCATCATTCGTGTCGCTCGTTGATGCGCCTCCTTCGTCGGCACATCCTATGGCCTTAAGGACAAGCGCCCCCGGCAATTCTCAGCAAGCTTGTCCCGAATGCATCCCGTGCCATGGGCCTAGCAAGTTGCTTGCGGTATTGCCCATAAGCTATTCTAGTTGACGTTGAATGAATTGAAGAAACCCAAGTATGAACCAACCCGCCCGTAAACTCGCCACTTATGAAGACCTGTTCGACCTGCCGGAAAACCTCGTCGGCGAGATTATCAATGGTCGTTTGATCACTCAACCCCGGCCCGCGCCACGCCATGCGCGGGCATATTCAAGCCTCGGTGTAAAAATTGGTGGGCCTTTTGATCTTGGCAAAGATGGTCCCGGCGGCTGGTGGATACTCGACGAACCCGAGTTACACATAGGCGGCGACATTCTGGTTCCCGACTTGGCAGGCTGGCGGCGGGAGCGGATGCCGCGCCTGCCCGACACCGCTTGGTTTGAAACCGTGCCGGATTGGGTTTGTGAAGTCTTGTCGCCCTCCACTGCCCGCGACGACAGGGCGGAGAAAATGCCGCTGTATGCCGCGATGGGGGTGAAACATGCTTGGCTGGTCGACCCCACACTACGGATCTTGGAAGCTTATGAAAACCAGCAAGGCCGTTGGTTGTTATTAAAGACTTTAGCCGATGATGCGAAAGTGGCTTTAGCGCCATTTGATGCGGTGGAATGGGGGTTGGAGGTGTTATGGGCGGATTGATGGCTTGATACATACCCAATTTATGGTAAATGATAGAGCCATAGGATGCGCTGAGGTACGAAGCCTGTCCTGAGCGGAGTCGAAGGGCGCATCATCCGTGTCGCTCGTTGATGCGCCTCCTTCGTCGGCACATCCTATGGCTCTCATTCTTAGGCTGTGGACATGCACGGCATCAAAACCCTGTGCCGAAAGATGCGCGGCGACTGATTGGGGAATGCCTTGGTCCAACAGAAACCGCATCAAGCGGCTTCCAACGGCAGAATTTCATCAGCCACGCTTAAAGCGGGAAATTCTAGGGCTTCACGAATGTCTTCATCCTCAAGCTCAGGGTATTCCGCTTTCAATTCGGCCCGGTCAGGGTACAAGGCAACCGCCTCGACGACTCTACGCACGGTAAGGCGCATCCCACGGATACAGGGTTTCCCATTGACAATTTCCGGGTCGGTGGTGATTCGTTTGAATTTTGGGTTCATTGTTAGCCCTTTCGGTTGGTTGTGCGACGGTTTCATCAATGATGCGCTTTGTACCTTAGCGCATCAATGACGGGTTGGATATCCGAACGAATCCGGCGATATTTTTTCGCAAGCTGGCGGAGGTTGCGCTTGAATTCCGGCGTGAACCGAACCTCACGCGGTGCGGGAGTATCGGGCTCATTCGACATACGCGGTCCCAAAGCCCATCCACCGGGTAGCACCTTACATGCCCTGCCGCGCATCGGTCCAAGCTTGGCGCAAAAGGGTTGTTTCGGTCATTGCGTGGCTCCTGTTTTTAGTGGGTGGCAAGAGCCATAGGATGTGCCGACGAAGGAGGCGCATCAATCGAGAGCGACACGATTATGATGCGCTTCGTTCCTCAGCGCATCCTATGGTCCTTAGGTATTTTCAAAGATTGGATAACATCGTCTGGGATCGTTAGCGTGATAGCCATCATCGTCCTCCTGTTTTGTTTGTGGTCAGAGTCTTGCGTTAGCAGTGCCGTAATGAAAGTTCATCCCTTAGGCTCTTCGGGCGGGAGCCAGCGCTGGACGCCGGGGATGTCGTAGAGGGGCAAATAGCGGTTGGGCTTGCCCAAGGGATACCAGACTCGGCCCCGGTCAAACCATTTCAGGCATGGCAAGAAGTAGACGATGAACACCAGCAACAGCCACCAGTATAGGATGCTCCATGAATTCCAGGTTCTTGGTTCCCAGAAAGGATGAGGGGTTTGCCAGCGCAAATGGCCTGTCTCGGCTTCCCAGGCGCGGATAATGCCTTCTTCGCCTGCCGTGTAAACGGTTTGACCATCGGGCGAAAAGGCTACGGCATATACTGGGCCTTCATGCTGCAAGCGTAACAATTCCTTGCCGCTGGCGGCATCCCAAAGCCGCGCTGTTTTGTCTAACGATCCGGTCAGCACCGTCTTGCCGTCCGGCGCATAGGCCACTTGAGAGACGCCATGTTCATGTTGCAAGCGCTGCAATTCCTTGCCGCTGGCAGCATCCCAAAGCCGTGCGGTGTCGTCGCCTGATCCGGTCAGTACCGTCTTGCCGTCCGGCGCATAGGCCACGGTATAGACCGTAACTTCATGATGGAAGCGCTGCAATTCTTTGCCGCTGATGGCATCCCAAAGCCGTGCGGTGTTATCGGCTGATCGGGTCAGCACCGTCTTGCCGTCCGGCGCATAGGCCACCTTATCAACCATGTCTTCATGCTGCAAGCGTAACAATTCCTTGCCGTTGGCAGCATCCCAAAGTCGCGCCGTTTTGTCTAACGATCCGGTCAGCACCGTCTTGCCGTCCGGCGCATAGGCAACGGCATAGACCCGATCTTCATGTTGCAAGCGTAACAATTCCTCGCCGCTGGCAGCATCCCAAAGCCGTGCGGTGTTGTCGTCTGATCCGGTCAGTACCGTCTTGCCGTCCGGCGCATAGGCCACGGTATAGTCCGTACCTTCATGATGAAAGCGCTGCAATTCTTTGCCGCTGGCGGCATCCCAAAGTCTCGCCAAACTGGCGGTCGACCTGCTAATGAGTTGAGTGCCCGGTTTGTTTAGGGCCAAGGCATAGACAGGTTTTGCATGGCCGGTGAGATAGGGATTGTGTAGGTATAAGGCCAAAAAGATTAAAACTGGGGCAAAAACAAATACGGTGATTCGGCGTAAACTGGCCCAACACCACAGGATGATTTTTCGCCCGACTCCCCCCTGCAATTGATAGGATGCCAGTCCTTTAACCATAAAATCGGGAAACACAGCCAAACTCCCCATGTTACCCTTAGCGAGGAGCAGCTTTTGCCATAAAAGCCAGCAGGGTGTCACTAACAAACCAGACACTAAAGCTATGACAATCACTAATAGGATTGAAGCGAGTAATTTGTCTGTTGAACTAGACGGGTTTTCTAACGCTACAATTTGACAGAATAGCAAACCGAAAAGCAATGGCAAACCATATAGCAAGCGCCCGATTCTGATATTCAATAGCTTTGGAGTCCATTTGTCTTTGTCCTTGGGTAAACGCTGCCAAGCCCGCATTTCCTCTTCATTTTTTGGTTTCCAACAATACTCAAAAAAAACCGCCCAAGCCCCATCATTTAAAAGATATGGGTATGTTCTAATTTTAGGCGCATAACCCAAAAGCCAAGCCAAGGGCGTGACTGGATGTTTCTCTGTTAAAAAGGGATAAGCCTTGGCTATCCATTGCCGCATTTCATTGTCCACGGGTGGGGAAATCGGGTCGGAAACATTCAATAATTCGACCGCATCCTTCTCGCCAAGCAGATTTAACAGTTGATGAATTGCTTCTTGATGAAGTTCTATGGGCAGTTGATGCAATAGCTTCCACAGCAAGGGTATCTTCTCTTCACTGTCGATATGCCGTAAACCCTGCAAAGCCGCTTCTTGACGGGCGTAATCGCCGCTTTGGGCCAGAAACCCCAGAAACCGCAAGGCGACGGCGGGTTCGACCCGGCCTACTTCTTGGGCTATTTTTTCCGGGACAACAAGGGCGACATATAGGCGCAGGGTCTTGTCTAGCTCTGTTCGGATGGATTCATCGCGGCTATTGCCCAAGTCCAATAAACTTTTCAATAAGGCTGGACCATGGGCAGGGTCGGCGAACAGCAGGGCTTCATGCAAAGCCTGGAATATTTCCAAGCGCAGTTGCGGACGCGGTTCGGCCAACAGGGCGGCGCAATGGCCGGTGAAGGCTAAGCGGGCGGGTTGCGCTTCCGTGCTGGCTTGCAAGGCCATGACTAGGCGCACGGCGTTGGGGTCGTCGGTGGCGCAGTATAAGCGCACCACCTCCTTCCAGGCTTCTTTGTCCAGTTGGGTTAGGATGAGTTGATAACCTTGCTCGTGAAGGCGGATCAGTTCCGCTGCCGCGCAGTATTCATTCAAAGAGCGGTGACTGAATAGGTAAAGCTGGCCGTCGCGGCTGGTTTCCAGCAAACCGGCTTGCAGGCGGATTTCCTTGACGACCTCTTCGGCCTCGCTGGCTTTGAAATCCACCACGCCTGACCCTGCTAATTCACGGGCTGCCGTAGCGATGGCGGTGAAGCTGAAGCTTTCAAAATCTTTGGCTTGTTCGGTGGCGGCGTTCAGGTTGCCCAACGCGAAATAGCGCAGCAGCGCGAATTTGTCCTTGGCCTTGAAGTGGTTGGCCGGGATATTGTCGATTTCGCGGAAATCGTGGCGGCGCAGCAGATTGTCGATGGCTTGGTGATAAAACTCGGCGAGGTTATGGGGAATCTCCTCGCCGGGCCGGTGCAGATAAACCCCCATCGACAAGGTGAGCAACAAGGGGTTGCGGTGTAGCGGCAGGATGTCTTCTTGAAAGACTTGCTCCAAATAGCGCGGCATGGATTTGTTGCAGCGCTTGAAATCGCCCGCGCGGCGGCGCACCAAATCACGGATTTGCGCATTGCGTAGGTTTGCGACGCGATATTCTTCAAACCCCAAGCGGTGGAAAAAACCCGAGTCGTCCATGTCCTCATAGTTTTGTTCGCGGCAAGTGAGCAAGATGCGGTTGCCGGGATGGGCTTCGATAAAGCCGTCGATCTCGCGCCGGAGGAAGGGCAGCCTGTCCACCGGCACTTCGTCCAAGCCATCCAGCATTAGCAACACCCGGTTGTCGTCTAGCAGGGTTTGCAGCAAGGCTTTGGTGTTGCGTAGGCGCAAGTCTGGCAATTCCACTTCGGCCAGCCAGTCGAACAGGGCCTTTTCCTGCTTGCCTTGGGCGTAGCTGCGTAAGGACAGGAACACCGGAATCATCGTTTTCAATGCTTCTGACTCGCCCCGGCTAACGCCAGTCGCCAAGGCTTTTAACAACGTGCTTTTGCCCGAACCCGGCGCACCGAGCAACACCAACTTAGGCTTTTGCGGGTCGGTGAGGATTTGCTGGGTGGTTTGGTTTTCGCCCAAGCCAGTGCTTGGCTCCTGCTTAATCACGGTCAAGGGCACAAACACATCGCGCAAAGCCAAGGATTCTTCCTTGCCTAGATAGATATTGCGCAGGGTGCCGTAACGCGCCGCCACTTCTTGGCGATAGGCGCGTAAAGCCAGCTTGGTGAAACCCGGTTTGCCGCCTAGCCACGCCATGAATTGGCGGATTTGGTCTTGGGCCAAGCGTAAAAATCCAATAACTAGAGGCGTGAAGACCAAAAGGGCAATGCCGCCGACCACGGTGTCGTAGACACCGGGGTGGAGCTTGAAATAATCGTCCAACAGTTTGCCTATCGCATGCAAAAGATCGAAGACGCTTTGCGAAGAAGGCGGAAGCTGGTCGGGAATGGGCATGTCGCCTAAAGCCATGGCTTGGTTCCTTGAAGGTTTGGATTGGGCGGTGGATTAAGTTATTGAATGCTTATGCTGCGCAAACTTCGTGCGGGCTAATCTTCAACCATATAGCCGGTAAGGTGGGCCGCTTGCGTTTTATAGCACTAAGTGATCTTAGGCACAAGCCACCTACTGAGAATGACGACCACTAGGACCGCAACCATTTTCAGCTTCGGGCGTTGCGGGCTCATGAATGCGAGCTCTCCGCATACGCAGGCGATACTTGGTAGCCTACTTTTCGATAGACGTAATCACATTGACCATAAACGCCTTACCGCCCAAGGTGAGCAGCGCATCGCGCAGGCTGACCGGGCCAAGACAAGTAGGGTAAGCTGTGCTTACCTACAAGGGCTTCCAATCCCGCGTTCCCAAACAGGACTTGGGAACGAGTTCAGCAATGCCTTCTTCAAGAAGTTTGGCTGTCGCCCGGGGAGTGGTGCGGCGCAGATTGTAGGGCATGATGCAAACCATCGCTCACGGCACTCTATCAACATTGTTGACATACCGCATCAATTCAATTAGAAATATGTCCAATCATTGCAATGATAAAGTCCTTATTGAACATTCAGCCATGCCAAACAACACTCCCCTCCGTTTCAACTTAGGCAACGAAATGGAAGTGCTTTCTCTACCCACATAACTTTAGGACTGAGCCATGATTCCCTACCGTGACAACATACCCTGTTTGAACACCCCGTGGGTGACATGGTCGTTGATTATGCTGAATTTTGGCATATTTTTATTCGTATGGTTCTTGCCACAAACAGCACTGCAACAACTCTTTCATTTTTACGGATTGGTTCCTGCCCGTTACACTTCCCCAGAATGGGCCGCACGGGTTGGCTTGCCAGCCGATGATTATGCCCCATTCATCACCCATATGTTTCTTCACGGGAGTTGGCTGCACGTCTTGTTTAACATGTGGATGTTATGGATTTTTGGCGATAATGTAGAAGACCGGATGGGGGCTTTACGCTTCACGACCTTTTTCCTGTTTTGCGGTTTGGTGGCAGGGGGAATGCAAATCCTCGCAAACCCGGAAGCCACCACCCCCGTGGTCGGAGCATCGGGCGCACTGGCGGGCATCATGGGCGCTTATTATTTCATGTATCCCTATTCACGAATTGTTATATGGGTTTTCTTCATGCCTCTGTTTTTTGAGGTGCCGGCCATTGCCTTCTTGGGCGTTTGGGTCATCATCCAACTGTTCAAGGCCACTAACGGCATGGCGGGAGGCGGCGGGGTTGCCGATGTGGCTTGGTGGGGGCATTTGGGCGGGTTTATCGCGGGCATGGTGTTTTACCGGCTTTTTCTGCTGCCAGAGCGAGGTAGCCCGCCCGGTTTCGATCCCAATCAACTGCATCCAAAATGACTTACCGGGTTCATTCTTCCGAACGCATCCAGCACCTTGTCGATAAGGCGGCTTTTCTACGAATGCTAGGCGAATATTTGAAGCCGGATTCGCTGTTGTCCGATCCTGAAGACTTGAGACCGTTTGAGTGCGATGGGCTTTCAGCCTACAAAACCTTGCCTTGGGTTGTTGCCCTACCGGAAACGATTGAACAAACCCAAGCCGTTTTGAGGCTTTGCCATCAACTCGGTGTGCCAGTCGTGGCCCGTGGCGCTGGAACCGGGCTTTCCGGCGGGGCTTTGCCGGTCGATAACGGACTATTGTTAAGCATGGCGAAGTTCAATCGCATTTTGAACATAGACCCACAGAATCGGGTGGCGCGGGTTCAACCTGGGGTGCGCAATGCCGCTGTTTCCGAGGCCGCAGCCGCTCACGGACTTTATTATGCCCCCGACCCTTCCTCGCAAATCGCCTGCACGCTAGGCGGGAACATTGCCGAAAATGCCGGCGGCTTGCATTGCTTGAAGTATGGCCTGACGGTTCACAATTTATTAGGCTTGAAGATTCTCACTATGGACGGTGAATTGATCGAATTGGGGGGTAGTGGCTTGGATGGCCCGGGTTATGACCTACTGGCTTTAATCACGGGTTCGGAAGGTTTGTTCGGCGTGATTGTCGAAGCCACCCTCAAACTGCTGCCTTCGGCTGAGACGGCGCGTGTGTTGCTGGCTTCGTTTGACAGCGTTGAGCAAGCTGGTTCGGCAGTGGCTGCAATCATCGCGGCGGGGCTGCTGCCGGCCGGCTTGGAAATGATGGACAATCTGATCATCCGTGCAGCAGAGGCATTCGTTCATGCCGGCTATCCGCTGGATGCCCAAGCCATCATCTTGTGTGAAATGGATGGCATGGTGGAACAGGTGGACGCGGATTTGGTGAAAGCAAAAGACATTCTGGAACGAATGGGGGCCGTTGAAGTCCGTATGGCGGCAAACGAATCCGAACGGAAAAAATTCTGGGCCGGACGTAAATCGGCTTTCACCGCCGTGGGCCGGATCAGCCCGGACTATTACTGCATGGACGGAACCATCCCCCGCCGCCGACTCGCCGAAGTCTTGCAACAAATCGCCCAATTATCGGCAGACTTTGGCATCGGCGTAGCCAATGTTTTCCATGCGGGTGATGGCAATCTGCATCCGCTGATCCTTTACGATGCCAACCAACCCGGCCAACTGGATGAAGCCGAAGAACTCGGGGGCAAGATTTTGGAATTGTGCATAGCCGTGGGTGGCACGGTGACGGGCGAGCATGGTGTGGGCATGGAAAAGATCAACCACCTGTGCATTCAGTTTTCCAGCGCTGAACTCGCCCAATTTCATGCGGTCAAGGCGGCGTTTGACCCGAAAGGCTTGTTAAACCCCGGCAAGGCCATTCCCAGCTTGCCTCGCTGCGCCGAGTTTGGCGCGATGCATGTCCATCATGGTGCTATTCCCCATCCTGATCTGGAGCGGTTTTGACAGACTTGGAATTACTGCGAACCTTGGTTCCACTCAATGCCCTGAACGCTCATAATCTCGCCTTGCTGGCGCAGGAGGCGATTCAAGAACAACTCCCGGCAGGAACCCATTTATTTACCCAAGGCGATGAAGACGGGCAATCGGTTTATCTGTTAAAAGGCGAAGTCACGCTCACTGCCTCTGACCAGCACCAACCTCGGCATGTCATCGAGGGAACACCCTCGGCCCGTTTTCCGCTTTCCCAAATCAAACCGCGATTGTTCTCCGGGATTGCCATCACCCCGGTGACTATTTTGCGCATGGACAGCGCCTTGATAGATCGTTACTTGAGTTGGGATCAAATGGCCTCTTATCAAATCACGGAGTTTGAATCCAGCGAGGATTTGCAATGGATGTTGCGCTTGATGGGTAGCGCAACCTTTGAACGCATACCCGTTGCCAATGCCAATGAGCTGTTTCGACGATTTCAGCCTATCCGGGTCAAGGCCAGCCAGATCATCATCCATCAAGGCGAACCCGGCGATTATTACTATCTGGTAAAAAGCGGCACCGCCGATGTGCTGCGTAAAATTGAAAAAGCCCATAAAGTTTCGGTCATTGACCACATCAGGGAAGGCGAGGGTTTTGGCGAAGAAGCCCTACTGACTGGCTCACCCCGCAATGCCACCGTGGTCATGACGGCGGATGGGGTGCTGATGCGGCTCAAGCGTCAGGACTTTGACGAATTGTTGCGCGAACCCTTGGTAATGTGGCTGGAATTGGATGAAGTCCGCCGCCGGGTGAAAAACGGCGCTGGTTTGCTGGATGTCAGGCTTGAAGATGAGTTCAGCCATGGCACGATCAAAGGTAGCATCAACTTGCCGCTGTGCCTGCTGCGGCAACAGGCAGCAGAGCTTGACCCAAATCGCCCCTACATCGTCTTCTGCCAAACGGGCAGTCGCAGCGGGGCAGCGGCTTTCCTGCTGACCCAACGAGGCTTCCAAGTGTCCGCCTTGCGGGGTGGCTTGGACAGCCTTAGGCAAAATCCCTCGTAATATTTGTTGCTCAGTGCGGTTTGCAAAACCCTTGCGCCGGCACGTCCAGACCTGCATTAAACTTGCTCGACATGTTTTGGTAGGCGATCAAACCTGCCAACTCGATGATGGCATCATCTGAAAAGTTAGCTTTCAATCGCGCCTGCAAAGCGGGTTCGACCTTTCTTCCCGTGATGGTGATGGCTTCGGCAAATTCCAACGCGATTTTTTCCCGCTCGCTAAACAATGGGGATTCGAGGAATTGATCCAAAGCCTCCAGTTTCTCAAGTGGAATACCTCGTTCGATGGCATGAGAGGAATTTAGGTCTATGCAAAACGGGCAAATGTTGATTTGAGAAATCCTGACCATGAGCAGGGATCGCAAGGAAGACTCCAACGGTGAAGACTTGCGGTCGAATGCCTTATAAAGCCTGATAAAGGCAATAAAGACCCTAGGCGTCCTGCCCCATAACAATACAGGCTCAGGAACCCATCCCAGCTTGCGCTTTTGCAGCGCATAAAAAAGTCTAAGATACCAAGGGTATTCACTTTCGGGTGGCGTTTTTATCCAACTCATGGCACAGATCCTGATAATGATTAATGCATTGCGACGCAGAGAATCAAGGCTTGGCGGCTGGCGTCATCTGGGTGAACCGCATAGGCTTGTCAAAACCCTTGGAGTAAATCAGCAGATAGGGACCCTCCAAGACTACCCGGTTCGCCGCTTCAAGCGCTTTCAAATAATTGGTTTCTTGATTCGATACCGCCGGACTTTCGCATGCCATCATGGTTGAACCCAATTGGCCGATTTTGATCGATTCGCCTTTAATTTCAACGCCTCCAAAGAATCGGTTACAGGAAGCCTTGCCAGCCACTTTGTCCGGTTCGGGAAAAGCCAGTGTGGCTTGAACCCTGTCCAACACGCCTTTGCCCACCAAATCCTCCAACAGCCATTCCGTGTTTACCAAGTTGGGCGGGTCCTTTGCTTTGGGTCCGCTCGCACAGGCAGCCATGAAAACGCTTAACACTAAGAAAGTAAACAGTTGTTTCATCGTCGTAACTTATCTAAAAAAAGATGGCCTTTGGGGAAGATAAAATCGCACATTCCACTTCATTAAGTAAAGTGTATTTTTTGAGCGTATGGGTTTTGTCCATAATTGAATTTTAAAAAATCATCCTTTTTCCAATCAACAAAACAAAATCTGGGCCAAAACGTGATAATAACGCGGCTTAAATCCGTAAAGATTTTTTTACTTGAGAGAACCTAGGAATCTGTCATCATTCCATTCTTTTGGATAAGGTATGCACAACATGTTCGAAGCTCTATCCGTCATTTCAGATTTAGTGATTTTTGCGACTTTAATCGCCGTTGTCTACTATGCAGGAATAGCTAGGTACATCCCCAATGATCGAATCGGCATTCTGGAAAAAATGTGGAGCAAGTCAGGTTCAATTAAAGAAGGATTGATAGCTTTGAATGGTGAGGCAGGTTTCCAACCCAATGCCTTACGAGGCGGATTTCATTTTTTCTTCCCTTTTCAATATCGAGTCCACAAGTCACCCTTGGTGACCATACCCCAAGGACAGATTGGATACGTGTTTGCCCGCGATGGCATTCCTTTGGCTCCCATCCAAACCTTGGCTTCAAACCAAGTAGCCGACAACTTCCAAGATACCGAGGATTTTCTCAGGAAAGGTGGGCAAAAAGGACCTCAACGCAAAATTCTGCGCGAAGGCACCTATGCCATTAATCTTGCGCAATTTATCGTACTCACCAAAGAACGCGCTTATTCAAAGAATTTAGAAAAAAGTGAAGCATCACTGATTGAACAAATGGGTCAATTGATTTTTGAACGGCATGGTTATGACGCGGTGGTGATCAAGGATGCTGACGACTCCATTGGTGTCGTGACTGTTCATGACGGCCCTGCCTTGCCAGAAGGTGAAATCATCGCTCCAGCCGTGGGCAGTGATCCTTCCGACCCTCAAACGTTTCATAATAATTTTCAAGACCCGGAAAACTTTCTGAGGGCAGGAGGTTTTCGTGGTCGCCAGCACCATGTTTTGGTGGATGGCAGCTACTATATCAACCGCCTATTTGCGACGGTGGAGTTAATCAACAAAACCGTCATTGATGTTGGAACGGTAGGAGTCGTCGTGTCATACATCGGCGATCAAGGCCAAGATACCTCAGGAGACCTTTATCGGCATGGTGAATTGGTTGAGCCAGGCTTTCGAGGTGTCTGGAACCGGCCTTTACTCCCAGGCAAATACGCTTTCAACACTTATGCCGGTAAAGTCATCATAGTTCCCACGACCAACTTCGTGTTGAAATGGGCGAAATCGGACACTGGACCCCATCGCTTCGATGAAAACTTGTCTGAAGTTTCTCTGATAACCCGAGATGCTTTTGAACCGACACTGCCCCTTTCCGTTGTCGTGCATATCGACTACATGAAAGCACCTTTTGTAGTCCAACGATTTGGTGATGTAAAACGCTTGGTGGAGCAGACGCTGGATCCTATGGTGTCCGCCTATTTCAAGAACATAGGTCAAACCAAAACCTTGATCGAATTATTGCAAGACCGTAATGAAATCCAAGACCGCTCATCGCAGGAAATGCGCTCTAAATTTTCTGTTTACAGCTTGGAACTGCAAGAAGTTCTAATCGGTACGCCCCGTTCCGATGAGGAACATGGCAAAGGCATCGAACAAATCTTAATGCAGTTGCGCAACCGACAAATCGCTGTGGAACAGGTGGATACCTATAAACTTCAGGAGGCTGCGTCTGTTCAAGAGCGAACCTTGAAGGAAAAGCAGGCCATGGCCGAGCAACAAACACAAATCACTATATCCGCGCTATCCGTCCAAGTGAAGGAAAACGAGGGTAAGGCAAAATTGGCCCTCGCAAAGCAAGAGGCAGAGACTATCCAAGTCACTGCTAAAGCCAATGCCGACCGCATAAGAATTGAAGGGCAAGGTGAGGCAGACCGTATACGCGCAATTGGTTTTGCCGATGCTGAAAGGACAAAGGCCATGGGATTGGCAACCGCTGAAGCGACCGAAAAGCAAGTAGCCGCTTATGGGGGGCCGGAGTATCAGCTTCACAGCCAAGTGTTGATGCGTTTTGCCGAAGCCATTGAAAAGGGAAGGTTGCCATTAGTGCCGAATATCGCTGTGGGTGGAGGTAGAGAAAGCCAAGGAGGTAGTGGAAGCTTAGTCGAAGCCATGTTGGCAATGCTACTAGCGGAAAAAAGCGCTGTAGGTGGAAAAGCATTAAATCCCAATACTACCGAAGCAACAAAACCCCCTTCGGCTCGCCCTGGCGATCAATAGAAGACATTGGTTAATAAAACTCTTCGTGAAATAATGTCTTTAAACAAGGGGACAGGCTATGATATTCCACATTACTCTCGCCATTGATTTCACATGAAAACACCAAACCATTCTATTATTGCCTCGCTTTTTCTTGCATTTGCGCTGCTTTGGATGACCATCACCGTTGCCAACCAACCCAATGCCAAATCGAGTGCCCGTGTTGTCCAACTTGAACTGGTCGGACCGATAGGCCCTGCCAGTAGCGATTATATTGACCGTTCACTGGATTATGCCGATGAAATCAATGCATCCTTGGTGATTATCCGCTTGGACACCCCAGGCGGTTTGGATACTGCTATGCGAGAGATTATCAAGAAAATCATTGCCTCGCCAGTTCCTGTCGCCACTTATGTCGCACCCGGCGGAGCCCGTGCAGCCAGTGCCGGTGTTTATATTCTCTATGCCAGTCATATCGCAGCGATGGCACCAGCCACCAACCTCGGTGCCGCCACTCCAGTCCAAATTGGGATACTTAGTGATACGGAAGAAGACAAGCCGCCCGTTCAAGGCAAACCCAAGCTTGAAAACCTTGCCGACCACGGCTCGGTGATGGAAAGGAAAATGACGAATGATGCGGTGGCTTATCTTCGTGGTTTGGCCAACCTAAGAGGGCGTAATGGAGAATGGGCCGAAAAGGCGGTTAGGGATTCGGTCAGCCTACCTGCTGAAGAAGCCCTAAAGTTAAAAGTCATCGATCTAATCGCTGCGGATACTCATGATTTGTTAACACAAATCGAAGGCCGCGCAGTCAATGTATTGGGCCAGTCCGTCAAACTGAATTTATCAGGTGCTGATATCGAGGTCAGTGAACCCGATTGGCGAAATAGATTATTATCGGGCATCGCCAATCCGAATGTCGCCTATATCTTGATGCTGATTGGCATTTATGGGTTAATACTCGAATTTGCCCATCCCGGCGCGGTCGCACCCGGCACAATTGGCGCAATTTGCTTATTATTGGCGCTTTATGCCCTTCAGGCACTTTCGGTGAACTACGCCGGATTGGCGCTGATCCTTTTAGGAATTGGCTTAATGATCGCCGAGGCTTTCGCGCCAAGCTTTGGCATATTGGGCATAGGCGGCATCACCTCTTTCGTATTCGGCTCTGTGATCCTAGTGGATATGGATTTATCCGGTGAAGGCTTGAGCCCAATTCTGATTATAAGTTTTGCCGTCTCTAGCTTTCTGATATGCATCGTGACCACCAGTTTGTTGATGAAAGTACGTCGCAAACCTGTGGTGACAGGTCGCGAAAAAATGATAGGCAGTACTGGAACTGCGATGGAAGACTTTGCATCAGAAGGAAGAGTGTGGATTCATAGTGAAACTTGGTCGGCTAGAACTGAAATTCCAGTCATGAAAAACCAAACCGTATTAGTAAAAGATATTGAAGGCTTGACCTTGAACATCATCCCTCAACAAAACGAAAAAGGCGAATAATCCATGATGACTAGTATTTCCTCGATGCTCTTGTTGGCACTAATCGGTTTAGTGATCAGTGGCATAAAAATCTTGCGCGAATACGAGCGTGGTGTCGTGTTCATGTTGGGACGATTCCATACCGTAAAAGGCCCTGGATTGATCGTCATAATACCCATTATTCAACAAATGGTAAAAGTCGACCTTAGAACCATCGTCATGGATGTACCTTCCCAAGATGTTATTTCTCGGGACAACGTATCAGTCAAAGTCAGTGCCATTGTTTTCTTTCGAGTGATTGACCCTGAAAAGGCCGTCATTCAAGTCGAGCAATTTTATAATGCGACAAGCCAAATGGCCCAAACCACATTACGCTCCGTTCTTGGGCAACACGAACTGGACGAGATGCTGGCTGAACGAGACAAACTCAATGCTGACATTCAAACCATATTGGACCAACAAACTGAATCTTGGGGAATCAAAGTCAGCAATGTTGAAATCAAACAAATGGACTTAAACGAAAATATGATCCGCGCCATAGCCCGTCAAGCGGAAGCCGAGCGGGAAAGACGTGCAAAAGTGATCCATGCCGAGGGTGAATTGCAAGCCTCTCAAAAGTTGGTGGAAGCCGCACAAACTTTGGCACAGTCGCCTAGGGCCATCCAGTTGCGTTATCTGCAAACATTGACGGAAATTGCGGGTGACAAATCAAGCACTATTGTTTTTCCTTTGCCTATGGATATACTGGATTCTCTCGGCATTCGTGCCAAACCCGAATAGCCTGGATGCGTCAATGCATAGAGTCTGCCTCAATTTATTGAGGCACTCTACAATATTAATTAGAATTCCTGTTTATCTCTTTCAACACGATTCAATCTTACTTTAATAAGGCAAGAAATGGACAGATCGGAATATGGTTTCTGTTTTCAGCAAATTCATATCGACGCAGCCCGAAATTCCACTGATGACTTTAACCCGTTTCACGATCCGCATAAATATCGAGACATCAAAGACAACCCGTATAAAGGGACAATTGTGCTTGGTTTTCAATTGGAGTGCCTGATTGAATACCTCGTAAACTTACATCGTGACGAGCATGGGGAGCTAAACTTCATGGAGGAACATGATCTACATTTCAGCAATTACCAATTAACCTTCGCCAATGCATTGCTGCCGGGCGAACCTTTCAAGGTGGAAATCAAGCCTTCAATTTTTAAACTGGACCCGCCTAGCCTGTCCAATCGCATCATTGTTCGCAAAAGCGATTCAATGGTGATTATTGGCCATAGGCGTGAAACCGCAGAACCTCTTTTTGTACCAAACAACGATCTTAGCCTGTTTGCCGATGCGATGTCGGGAAAGCAGCAAACATCAGTGACCGAATCGCAGTTTTACCTAAAAAGTAAATATATTAGTGCGGGTAACGCCAAGAATTTCACCTCGGGATCGTTATGTGACCAATATTACTATTTCGATGTATTGGAAAATCGTGTCAATTATCCTGAAATGTATCCTTGTTCACTGACTTCTTGCGCCTTATTAGAAAAGGCTATGAGCGAAAACTACGACTTCGTGACCAATCCTATGGTGTATATGTCACATAATATTTCCATAAACCATCGCATCTCTAAAAATCTGCGGACTAATGACGAGTTGCGCATTGCGGTCAATGGACCACACATTATCGCTGGTGAAAAAGGCTTGGGTAAATCTGAACTGACTCAACAACTATTTTGTTGTCTCGGACTCGTCCGTGAAAATCTAACTTTATTTTATGCTGAGGTGTTTATGGCACCGCTCCTATCCATAGTTGGCGCAAAAACAAGCCCATAAGAAAAAAAGCCCGCGTTGCAAGTGCGACGCGGGCCTAATCTTGGCTTAGGTTTAGGCTGAAGCAGCTACAACCACGTCGTAGATTTCTTTGGCGGCAGCTTTCGGGTCAGCAGCGCCGTAGATGGCTGCGCCCACAACGATGATGCCAGCGCCGGCCTTGACAACTTGCGCAGCGGTTGAGGCTTTAATGCCGCCAGCGACGGAAATGGTCAGGCCCAACTTCAGATCAGCAACCAGTTGCAGATCGGCAAACGGGGTCTGGCCAGCAGCCTGTGCGTCCAAACCGGTGTGAACACCGATGATTTGTGCGCCAGCAGCGGCAGAAACCTTAGCGCAGTTAGCCTTGTCAGGAACGTTGATCAGGTCAACCTGGACTTGCTTGCCGCCATTCTCTTTGGCAGCCTTGATGACGCCAGCGATGGTGGCTTCACCAGAAACGCCCAGCACAGTGGCGATGTCGGCGCCATCGGCATAGAACGGAGCGGCTTCATACGCGCCGGCATCCATGGTCTTCAGGTCAACCAGGATTTTGTGTTTAGGGAACTCAGCGCGCAGCAGCTTCAGCAAACCAGCGCCGTTGTACTTGATGGACGGGGTTCCGATTTCGAAAATGTCGATATAGTCGGCGGTGGCGCGTGCCAAACCTAGGGTTGTTTCAACATCCAAGGTATCTAATGCCAACTGAATCAGGGGTCTTGCCATGATAATATGCTCCGAGTGTAAATGCTAAATGGTGGGGTTGTTGGATAACGCATTCGCCCTTCGCAAGGCCAATGCCAAATTTAATGCCAGAGCTTGGTCTGGCTAACATCGACTCCGTTCCAACAGCCGTGAATGTGTTCACGTTGTAACAACTAAAGAGCCACGGCATATCGGCCATAGCCCATTGCCGACTAGAAATTTGATCCTAGCCCGACATTGTGACATGGATGCAAGAGGTTAATCAACATGAGTGCAAATCATGTAAACGAATTTGCGGTGAAAGTGGCGGCGCCCAGCAATTCTCATTTTGGCGTGGAAGCCGTCATTCCGGCATGGACTGCCGGAATCCAGTGCCATGGACGGTATCGGGTTGGCTGCGTAAGTGTTTGATTAAGCGCTGTGAGTGAATCCAAGTTTCACGTCCATGTGACTGGATTCCTGCTTCCCGGCAGGAATGACGGGTTATACATCAACGTTTTGCCTCA
>CAIOOA010000044.1 GCA_903859815.1 uncultured Methylococcaceae bacterium
ACTGGCGGAGTTTTGCTGGATGTCCATCTGCCCCCCCGACTGCTGGATCACCGCGCTGCCGGAGACAACCTGCCCGCCCGTGGGCAGTTCGTTCGGCGCGGGGTCGGCCAAGGCGACACCGGCCATGGCCAGGTGTATCGCCAAAACGATGGGTTGAAGCTTGAAGCTGCGATTTTTGCTGGGGGTATCCATGATTAATGTCTCCTATTTTTATATGTTATCGGTTCGGTGACATCTTCCATAGTCACTGCTTGTTTAAAAATATTTACTCAATTGTGCCCAGAAACGGGGCGTGTCATAGGTGCCATCAACGTCTGTTCTACTGCCTGAAGTGGTAGTATTGAAGTTAGGATTGTTGCCTATACGTTGAGCTACGCTCAATTTGACGGAAAAATCACCGGGCGCAATCCAGTTAATCCCAAAACCGCCGCCACTCAGTGTGTAGCTGTTTAGGGCTGGATTGGCAGATGAATTCATGCCATTCCAAGGATTGTTGTATAAGTTCACGCCACCATGGTCTATGAATCCGACTAACTGTACGTTGTTATATACATCATAGCGTAGTTCAAAATTCATCAAATAACCTTCGTCTGCCAAGGCTTCGTTGACCGGATAGGCCCGAACGCCATAAGGCCCACCCAAACTGAACTTTTCAGATGAATCGAGGTTTTTGGTGGACAATTGCCCAAGGAAATTGGCCCAGAAGCTAAACGGCCCCCACACTTTCTGCAAGCGGGAAAACGCCAAAGTGAATTTTTGGTAGGAACCCGCTGTTTTCGGGCCATCGTAATTCAGGGAGCCTATGCCTTGGTCTGCGTTGTAGTATCCTTGATTGTCATAGAGATCCAAATCACCTGCACTGAGGTAAAAACTAAAGTTGCTGAACCCCCCACCTAACCATTTATCACGCAAATCACCTTGCAATCCTACATAGCCCACATTGATGATCTTGTCGCTGACAGGGTGATACGCACCGGCTCCGGTTACTGAATCCGTTTGAAACCACTGTACGTTATGGTAACGCCGAGTGTCGAAACCTGCCAACGTATATAAATTTTTGGAACTGCTGCGTATCACTGGATAACTGGCAAAAGCGCCACCGACCCATGCGTCGCCGTCAGCATCTAAGCGGCTGAGTTTGAAGTTCGGAATGTCGCTAAGGACGTAATACATACCAGAGCCAGCCACACCGACACGCAAGCCAGAATTTCCAACGGGCATGGTGTAGGTTAAGCGTCCGTAAACACTACCCGAACTGCCTTGTAACCGGAAGGTGGCTTGGTCACCTCTGCCAAAGGGGTTGTTGATGAACAAGGAGCCACCAAATTGATGCTCGCCGACTGAGTTGATGCCAGCATTGGCATAATCAAGGCTACCGTTGAACATTGGGCGTGATTCGATGTTCAAATCAAGAGCGGTGGTTCCCGGCTTCACCCCTTGCTTGAGGGTCGGTATGGCAGACACTCCCGGCAAATCATTCAGCAACAAAACACCCCGCTCCAAATCATCCATGCGGATAATTTGCCCTTCGGGCTGTGCCGCTAGGATGGTTCCTTTGGCCTGTTCGGTTGAGATGACATTGTTTGGGTTATTAACAGTGACAGCATCCAAGCTCCCCTCTACCACCCTAATTTCCACTTCTCCGTTGGTAATTTTTTGTTCGGGCAACCAAGCTCGAACCAAGTAGCCTTGCTCTCGGTAGTACATAGCCACTTGTTGGGCGACCGCCCACAAATCCTGGACCGTAAGCTCGCGGCCAAGCTCGCCCGCGATGTGGGCTTCCAATTCGGCCTTCGGGATCAGTGTTGCCCCAGTGATATTCCACTTTTTGGCAATCAGCGTGCCGCTTTGCCCTGCTGCTGGAGGGGTAGGCTTAGGAACAGCTATTGACGGTCCTACAGAAGGGGAGGGGACCAACGGACGTGGCTGGTTGCGCATGATCGCACCGGCATCAGGGACGTTGGGTGGCAGGGATACTTCGGCCAACGCTTGCGATGCCATCGCTAAGCATAGCACTCCAATGATAAGCCGAATATTTTCCTTGCCGGCTATTGTGGTTTCAAACATAGTCATGACCCCTTGGTTTCCCCTCTGGACAAATTGGTACGAATTCTCCAGCAAACCGACTTATATAGAATACTCAAAAGGTTTGGGAGCATTAAAATTCTACTCTCAATTATTGGCAATGTGAACAAAATCTAATTTGGGATTTATAACGTTTATTTCCATAGGCCAGTTTAATGCTCACATAAACTTCTAAGCATGTGATATTGCTTTATAACCAATGTATGTTCAAATTCAATAACCATAATCCATAAAGTGGTTGTTTTCCCTTGACACAATCATTGCTAAAGTGGCGTTTATGGCTCATGCTTATGCAACTCCTAGCCGAAACGGTCGGATCATTTGGCAATGATTTTTATCGATTTGCTGTCCAAGCAATGGAGCAGGGCCTAACGGCAACTTTACATAAACATGGGTTCATAGGGGCTAGACGGCAATGCCGCTGACATCTTTTCTGAGGCTTAAAGCACTGGGGATGGATCAGTGTTTCCTAACAGGCTCCACACTTACCCCTACCAAAAATTAAGAGGTTTTCATGTCTCTCGCAAAAAATTTCATCTTGCTCTGCCTGATCGGTGTTTTCTTGACCGCGTGCGGTGAAGGCGGATTGTTTGGCAATAATCCAGGGCCGAAAAAGCCAGCTTGGGCCAGCCAAGCAACTGAAAAATTGCTTCAATAAACCTATCGAATCGATAATTTGAGTTGGGAAGCGGTCATTACCGTTTCCCGACGAAAATGCTAGGATAAAACCTTAACCATTCATCCGCCAGAACCAAGCTTTCTCAATATATTCGATTATGAGAATCAGAGAAAAATAGAGTTATTTGGCATTATCAAAATACTACCATCGCCTATTTCAAGAATGAATATAACGGCTGATGGTTTGGCCGTACTTGAAAATGATGAAAAACTAAGCACATGCAAACGCAGCTCGCGTTTTCAGTCAACATATTTTGTCCATCAATATAATCAAATTGAAACGGGGCGGAACGATAGTGGCTTCGGTGCAGAGGCGTCAGGCTTGTGGGGAGGCATCATGGAATGAGTGCAAAAAGCGAAGTCGAAGGGCGTGAACGGCTTAACCGATCATCCTTCGAGAGGCTCAGGACGAACGGTTAAGCTTTATTTTTTAGTTGTTTAAACTCTTGTGAACCCCTAGATTATTTCGGCCCACTTCTGCCACAAATTTAACTAGGCAGGCTTGTCCTGACGGGTGAGGCATCAACCCTGGTCAGGGTCAGGCCCCATCTTGCGGAATGGAAAGGGCATTTGTTCAGTTTTGTAGGTCATGAACAACATCATTTGCCAAGTCCAATTCGACATTGCCTCTCCCCACCTGATGCTGCGCTCAGACACATTGCCCGTCAAAAGGTGGACGAGGAATTGATAAAAGGCCAGCAATAATATCAATTTTCCCACAAACCAATTGATGAGGTTGAATAAAACAACAAAAAAAATCCGAACTATGGCGTTGGGGCGTACTGGATTGTTATCGTTCATGTTGCAAAAAACTCCACACTCTAAGCTTATGGCCAGTGTGGGCATTGCCAACGGGCAATGCCTGCACCGACTTGGTTGTTAACCTTGTTGTAATAGATTGCGTAGATCGATGGTGGCTGCATTGGCTCTGGCAATGTAGTTTGCCAAGGTCAAGGAATAGTTTGCGAACAAACCAAAACCACCGCCGTTGAGGATGACAGGGCTAAGAAACGCCCCTTGCCCATCTTCCAACTCGTGAATGATGGATTGCAAAGAGACCAAAGCCGTTTTGTTGCCCAAAATGTCGCGGAAGTCGAATTCGACCGCACGTAAAATATGAATGGTCGCCCAACAATAGCCGCGTGCCTCGAAGAAAATGTCGTCGATGTTCCACCACGAAGTCTTGGTGACAGCCACTCGACCGTCTTCTTGGCTGATCTGCCTTGCATCACCCGCGCTTGCGCTCAAGCGGTTGGACAAGCTGCCCAGGCGCTTTTCCAGAATTTCCAAATACTGGCGAAGATTGTCGGCCCGAGAGTAGAACTGGGATTCGTTACCCGCTTCGCTACCCGTGGTGTTACCAGCCGGACCCTTCTTCCTTAACCGTTCGCGGTAGCGTTCCATGGCTTCAATGCCCTTGGAATACTCAGATTCCGAAGATGGCAACTGCCAAGACTTATGGTCAAAATAAAACATTGGTTCTGCCTTGGCCAAGTCGGCATCTTCTTTGGACTGCGATTGGGCGCGGGCGATGTGATTACGCAATGCCGATGTGCCGTCGCGCAACGAGGTCAACACTCCGTATTCCCATTGTGGCATGTTGTCTTCCAGCACACCGGGGGGGAACATGTCGTTCGACAAGAACCCGCCGGGCTTATGCAGCAGTGTGTCCGCAATGTGGATCAGGGCAGTGGCATAAGCATAGCCTAGTGGCATGTCTTTGGGCTTTTCCACCCCTGCGTCTTGCATCGCAACTTGAAGTACGTCGAACCGTGGTTCCTCGTCTC
This sequence comes from uncultured Methylococcaceae bacterium, assembly GCA_903859815.1. Lineage (GTDB taxonomy): Bacteria > Pseudomonadota > Gammaproteobacteria > Methylococcales > Methylococcaceae > Methylumidiphilus. Next base: position 4,551 of record CAIOOA010000044.1, read on the forward strand.
CCCAATATTCGGCGATGCCAAATAATAAGAGTGCGATGAAAACAATCACGCCACCCACCGTCCACAGTGGGCCTTTTTCTTTAAGCGTTTTCGGATTCAAAATATCCAACACACCGGCGTTGGGTGGTTTTACTGGGCTTGCTGTTTTCTTTGGCGCTGACATAGTTGGTCCTGTGGCGATTTCCCCAATTGGGCGATTATATCTTATTCGTGTTGCTAGTGCAGAGGGTAGTCATTTCAATCTTTAGATTTTCTTGCACGGGGATGAGTTTGGTCATAGACTGCCGCCAGCCGCTGGAAGTCCAAATGCGTATAAATTTGCGTGGTGGATATGTTGGCATGACCGAGCATTTCCTGAACTGCACGCAGATCGCCGCTTCCTTCAAGCATGTGGCTGGCAAAGGAGTGGCGCAGCATGTGCGGGTGTACATGGGTATCCAAGCCCAGTTTGACCCGCCAGCGCTCCAAACGTTGCTGAACGCTACGTGGGGCGATTCGCTTGCCGAGACGGCTGACAAACAATGCCGTCTCCATGCCCGTCACATAACCCCCCCGATTTTTCAACCAAAGGGTGATCGCCTCGCAAGCCTTAGTGCCTAAAGGGACATATCGTGAACGGTTGCCTTTGCCTGAGCGGACAAAAACCAAGCCTTCAACCAGATCGACATCATGGCAATCCAGCCCGGTCAATTCGCTTAAACGTAGTCCCGAAGAATAGAATAACTCCCACATGGCGACATCGCGAACTTCGAGTGCGTCATCCTGCTTTGCGTCTAGCATCGCGGTCAGGCGGTCCACATCCAAAGGCTTGGGGAGTTTACGTGCAGATTTTGGGGCTTGAACCCCTCGTGCCGGGTTTAGGGCCAACCGCCGCTCACCCACTAAAAACTCAAAGAATCCACGAATGCTCGACAACTCCCTTTGCAAGCTGCGGCTTCCCATGTTGGCACGGTGGCGGGTGGCGATATGCGCTCTGATGTGGTGGTCCCTCACTTCTTCCCAAGCCTCTAGCTTGGTCATTGTGCAAAAGTCGGAGAATCTCCGCAAGTCCCGGCTATAGGCATCAAAAGTGTGGTCGGATACCCGTTGACGCACTTGCAGCATTTCCAAATAGCGATCAAGTTGTTGTTGCGCTTCGAGGTTCATTTTGACTTCTGATTGATGGCTTCCAATAGTGAAACGAATCGGGCCGCCACGACATCGCTCAATTGCGATAGGAATAGATTGCCCATGCCCGGTTCGAAGCGGTCAGGGTCGCGGCTGCCAATGGCCAGTATGCCTTTGAGTCCGGCGTGTTGCAGTGGAACCAGCGCGTAGGATTCGGCCTCGATGGCATCTGCGCCGAATAAAAACACGGCTTGCTCATGGCTAGGCTTTCCACATTCCGGCTTGCCCACTTCCAAAATTTGCTTGAAATGCGAGAGTTGAGGACAATCCTCACTGATGCAGAGATTGCCAACCGGGCAATCTATCACCGGATGGATCAAGCGCACCGCGACAAAATCGGCCTGAAAGCAATCATGCAACAGCCAACGCAAGGCCGCCAACGCTTCGTCCAGCGAGTCTGCGTCGAGCATGGCAAGGGTGAGTTGGTGAAAACGACGCAGCAGGGAATCATTGTCCCTGGCAATTTGCAGGATTTCATTCAGTTGGGTTTGCAATTTGCGGTTTTTTTCCCTCAACAATTCGATTTGGCGGGTCACCAAGGAGACTGCTTCGCCACAATGATGGGGCAGCCTTAGGTTTTCCAAACAATCGGGATGATGGTGGAAAAAATCAGGGTGTCGGATTAGCCAGTCCTCTACATCGGATGCCAAGATTTCATCGGGGCTGGCTTGCTGGGCATTGTTCAACTTCATATTTCGATTTTACCTTCAAATACAGTGACGGCTGGTCCAGTCATCAAAACACTTTCGCCGCGACCAAGCCAAGAAATGGATAAGGAACCGCCGGGCAAATCAACCTGCACCGGATTTTGCAACAAGCCCTGCTCGATTCCTACGACTACCGCGCCGCAAGCGCCGCTGCCACAGGCTAAAGTTTCACCGCTGCCGCGTTCAAACACCCGCAGCCTGATCCGATGAGGGTTCAAGACTTGCATAAAACCGACATTGACACGTTCGGGAAACATTTCATGGTTTTCCAAGACCGGACCTATGGAAGTGACTGGCGCACAGTCGATATCGTCAACTAACAGAACCGCATGAGGATTGCCCATGGAGACTGCGCCGAATTCCCAAGCTTTCCCCGCTATATTAATAGAGTAAATGCTTGCCTCATGTAAGGCTTTAAGCGGAATAAGTGCTGGATCGTGCCGGGGTACGCCCATGTCAACCATAATATTACCATCTTCCCTGTGTCTCAGTACCAAACGTCCATTTTTCGTATCCACCCTCAGTTCCTGTTGGTCGCTAAGCCCTTGCTCTTTGACGAATCGGGCAAAACAGCGGGCACCATTGCCACATTGGGAAACTTCGCCCCCGTCGGCATTGAAAATGCGATAGCGGAAGTCGGCACTTTGATCGGAAGGTTTTTCCACCAATAACAATTGGTCGCAACCCACGCCGAAATGACGGTCAGCTAGATAACGAACTTGTTCAGCGCTCAAATTGACTTCTTGTCTAATGGCATCAATCACCACAAAGTCGTTGCCCAGGCCATGCATTTTAGTAAATTTCAACATCATGCCAGCACGGCCTCACCAGCGTATAAACTGTCCAAAGATTCCCTCGCCCTGACCAAGTACGCTTTATCGCCGTCCACCATGACCTCAGGCGGGCGTGGGCGGGAGTTGTAATTGGAACTCATGCTGAATCCATACGCACCAGCCGAGCGGACGGCGAGCAAATCGCCTTCACGGATTGCCAATTCACGTTCTTTCCCTAAGAAATCCCCAGTCTCGCAAATCGGGCCGACGACATCCCAGGTTTTGGCTTCGCCGTTGCCGCCCTCGTGCACCGGCAAAATGGCTTGCCAAGCATTATAAAGCGCAGGGCGGAGCAAATCGTTCATGGCCGCATCGACGATGGCAAAATTTTTGACGCTATTGGATTTTAAATATTCCACCCGCGTCAGCAAAATTCCTGCATTGCCGACAATGGCCCGCCCCGGCTCTATCAATATTTCGTAAGGCGTGTCCTTCAGCTTCGCGTTGACTGCCAAGGCCAACTCATCTGGTTCGGGGGGGTGTTCGTCACGATAACGAATACCCAAGCCGCCGCCTAAATCCAAATGGTGCAGGGATATTCCGCGTTGCTGCAAGGTGTTTGCCAATTCCAGCACCCGATCCAAGGCATCCAAGAATGGGCCAGTACTCGTGAGTTGCGAGCCAATATGGCAATCGACACCGACCACACGCAGATGGGGCAGGGCGGAGGCACGTTCATATTCTGCCACGGCATGGTTGATGTCGATGCCGAATTTGTTTTCCTTTAATCCTGTGGATATATAAGGATGGGTGTTCGCATCCACATCCGGGTTGACGCGCAAAGACACTGGGGCTTCAACCCCCAATTCCCCCGCTATCCGGCTGAGCCGGTCCAACTCCCCCGGCACTTCCACATTAAAACAGCGTATGCCGAGTTCCAAGGCCCTGCGCAATTCATCTTCACGCTTGCCCACGCCGGAAAACACAATTTTGTTGGCTACCCCGCCTGCCGCTAGGACACGCTCCAATTCACCTATTGAAACGATGTCAAAGCCTGAACCCAAACGGGCCATCACATTCAAAACGGCTAAGTTGGAATTAGCCTTGACCGCATAACAAACTAAATGAGGCCGACTAGCCAGCGAGCGGTCGAATGCATGCCAATGACGTTCCAAGGTGGCGCGGGAATAAACGTAACAGGGAGTTCCGAAGCGCTCGGCGATCTGGTCTAACGGCACGGATTCGGCTGAAAGCTTGCCATCATGATAATTAAAATAATCCATTGTTGAGCTATTCTTGTGCTAGGGGCGGAAAGTTGAAATTATTTGGGCTGGCTGACTGCCGGGGTTGACGAATCAACTGGGGCAGTGGTGGAGCCTGACGGGTTCTTAGCCTGTTGGCTTTTTTTCAATGTAGCCGTTTTGGGTTGGGTGGAAGTGCTGCTTGCCGGGAGTTCGCTTTCCTCAACTTCGGGGGGCGGAGGGTAGAGCGGCCCTTTCAGACCACAGCCGCTGAGCATCAGCACGCTTGCACAACAAGCTAAAAGACGGGCGTTTGAGTTCATAATCACTGAGTGAGGTTAATCGTTAAAAGGAATGCAATGGAAACAGAACGGTTCCAGTTTCTGAGTTGATTGTCATTCTAAAGCAAATCTTGTCATTACCCAATCAGTCCAGCAATTCTCAATGAGGTAAAGTGTTGACAGGTAACCCGTCATTCCTGCCGGGAAGCAGGACAAATCGGCTGGACAGCCGATTTGCTTAGGCCAGCCGCCCGTAGGGTTTGAGACAGGGATGTTCCGAATGCATCCAGTCACAGGGACGTGAAACTTGGGTTCACTCACAGCGCTTAATCAAACGCTTAAGCAGCCGACCCGATACCGTCCATGGCACTGGATTCCGGCATCCCTGCTGGAATGACGGCACTACGGCTTAGCAGGATTTGTGTATAACGATGATATCTCCCGCTTGGGAATGCGAGCTTTGAATCTCCCTAGGATTGGAGCGTCAAAGCTTGCTTTGACAGGCAGAGTGTTGGAGCGTCAAAGCTTGCTTTGGCAGGAGAAACTTGGCGCTTCCAATTCGTTCTAACTGCCATAGCGCCCAAGACAAATCGACTCTCTTACTGGCGATGATGAGATACGGTATGATGATTGCCGGGAAGCATCCCATGACCCAATGCTGTTGACGCAGGTTTGCCTCGTCGTTCCGGCAGGGAGCGCCGGAACTTAGGCTACAGGGACCGTCGGAACTTGAAGCATCCATGCAATCTGGATTCCGGCGATCCATGCCGGAATGAGTGCTTAATTCAACAGTATTGATCCCCTGACCCCCAATAGTGAGATTGATGTTGCAGATACCAGAGTTCCAATCCGCTGTGCTTGCTTGGTTCGATCAAGAAGGGCGCAAACATTTGCCTTGGCAGGTTGACCCAACCCCTTACCGCGTCTGGGTGTCTGAGATCATGTTGCAACAAACCCAAGTCAACACGGTGATTCCTTATTTTCTGCGCTTCATGGAGCGTTTCCCCAGCCTGCAAGCCTTGGCTGAAGCCAAGGAGGACGAAGTGTTAGGACATTGGGCTGGTTTGGGTTACTACGCACGGGCGCGCAACTTGCAAAAGGCCGCGCAAACCCTGCTGAGGGATTATGCCGGGGAAATACCCACCAATGCCGAATTATTGGCCGCACTGCCCGGCATAGGCCGTTCCACCGCCGGGGCAATCATGAGCTTGTCCTTAGGGATAAGAGCCGCTATCTTGGATGGCAATGTCAAAAGAGTCCTGTCTCGCTATGCTGCCATTGAAGGCTGGTCGGGCGATGCCAAGATTGCCCAAGAATTATGGAGCATCAGCGAAAATCTAACCCCATACGAACGGGTAGCCGAATACACCCAAGCCATGATGGATTTGGGCGCTACCGTTTGCACCCGCAGCCGTCCGAATTGTGGCGTTTGCCCTTTACGGAAGGGCTGTGTTTCGCTCCGGTTAAACCTTACTGAAGTGTTGCCTTCCCCCAAACCCAAAAAGAATATTCCTGTTCGGCAGTGCCTGATGCTGGTTTTACATGACGGGGAAGGGCAGTTCTACCTCGAAAAACGACCGCCGAGCGGAGTTTGGGGAGGGCTTTGGAGTTTCCCCGAATTTACCCATGCCGATGACCTTGCCCATTGGTGTCTACAAAAAAGAATTGCCACCGAGCTTGAGTCCTTGCCCCAACGGCGGCATACTTTCAGCCATTATCATTTAGACTTCACGCCCATCATCGGGCAAGTCGGACGGAATTTGGCAATTGCCGAGGCAGGAGCTTCGTGGTTTAGGGCAGAGGAATCCAGCCCTTTTCCCGCTCCGGTGAGGAGTTTGATTGAATCTATTAATAAACGCTAACTCGTAAAGCGACAAAACCTTCATCAACCTACAGGTGGAATAAACAGCCATGGGCAAATCAGTCAATTGTGTAAAACTGGGCAAAGTCGCGGAAGGTTTGGACAATCCTCCATTTCCGGGCGAACAAGGCCAGCGGATTTTTGAAAATGTGTCGGCGGAAGCTTGGCAAGAATGGCTTAAATTGCAAACCATGTTGATTAACGAGTATAAACTGACCCCTTTTCAAGCCAAGGATAAGCAATATCTGGCCTCTGAGCGGGAGAAATTCTTGTTCGGTGTCGGTGCTGCTGTCCCTGAAGGGTATGTGCCTCCAAAGAGTTGAGGAATAGATCGTTCCCATGCTCCGGCTCACTGCCATTAACTCAAGGGACAAAAACCACGTCATTCCGATCAGGGATGTCGGAATCCATCGTCCAAGGATGGCAAACTCTCCCAAAGGATAAGGGTTTATAGCGTCCCATCAATCTGGATTCCTGCATCCCTGCCGGAATGACGGCGTTTTAGCATAACGAGAATTGCTGATTATTGGATAGCCTGGCTGATGGCAGGGTGGGTTTGGTTAGCTTGTTGGAGCAATAATCGTGTCATTTCTTGCTGGCTCAGAGGGGGTCCAAGCAAGAAACCCTGTAGTTCGGTGCAGCCCGTGTCCCTCAGGAAATCACACTGTTCTTGGGTCTCCACTCCCTCGGCAATGGTGTTCATTCCCATGCTCTCGGCCATTTTGATGATGCCTATCACAATGTTCGCATCGTCCTTGTTAGTCATGACATCACGGATAAAGGATTGATCAATTTTCAGTCGATTGACTGAAAACCGTTGCAGGTAGGTCATGCTGGAATAACCAGTGCCAAAATCGTCAATTGAAAAGCGGACACCATGGGCTCGCAAGGTTTGTACGATTTTCAGATTAACCTCGGTGTTTTTGCTTAATACCGATTCGGTGATTTCAAGCTCCAACAGAGAAGGCGGCAAACCCGATAATTCGAGCGCTTCTTTCACCAATCGGCTCATATCGTAGCGGGCAAACTGGCAGGGTGATAAATTGACGGCTATAGGCAGACTGTAACCCGCATCATGCCAAATTTTGTTCTGGCGGCAAGATTCCCGCAGCACCCAATCGCCGATCTCCCCGATCAGGCTGCTTTGCTCGGCGACGGGAATGAAGCGGGAAGGGGGTATAATGCCTAATTTGGGGTGCTGCCAGCGGATAAAGGCTTCCATACCGATGACTTTACCGCTGGCTATGTCGAATTGTGGCTGATACTCCAGAAAAAACTGATTCAACTTGATGGCTAGTAGCAAATCCTTGTCTATGCTGACTCGTTGGAGCATGCTTTGGGCCATGACCGGGGTAAAACATTTGTAAGTGTTTTTTCCGCTTTCCTTGGCTTCATAAAGTGCCGTGTCGGCTAATTTGAGCAGGGTGTCAAAGTCTTCACCGTCATCAGGATAAATTGCCGCGCCTATGCTGAATGATACGCGCATGGCTTGCTGGTCGATGGATACTGCATTTGAAACCGATGTCAGTATTTTTTCAGCGATGCCCGCCAAATAGAAGGGTGAACGCATATTGGACAAAACCACAGCAAACTCATCGCCTCCCAAACGGCTGACGGTATCGCTGTTACGAACACAGGATCGAATGCATTCGGACACCTGCTTTAGCAATTTATCCCCGGCAGGATGGCCTTGGCTATCATTGACATATTTGAAATTATCAAGGTCCAGATATAGGAAACCCACTTTTGTGCCTTCACGGTCTGCTTGGCAAAATGCCTGCTGAACACGGTCGCGCAGCAAAGTACGATTGGGCAAGCCAGTCAAAGGGTCGTGGTGGGCCAGGAAAAGTATCCGTTCATCGGCTTCTTTGAGCGAACTGATGTCCATGAAAAGCCCAATATAATTGAGGACCCGATCATTGTCATCCGTCACTTTGGTGATGCTCAACCATTCTGGGTATACCTCGCCGTTTTTTCGACGATTCCAGATTTCGCCGGACCAATTCCCCTTGGTTTCAAGTTGTGTCCACAAGTCAAGATAAAATTCTTGCGGATGTTTTCCCGATTTGAGCATTCTCAAGTTTTGCTGGTATACGTCAGCAAAACTATAACCGGTGATTTGACTGAAAGACTGATTGACAGACTGAATTTGACCATTGGCATCGGTGATGCATATTCCTTCCTTGATGCATTCGAAGACTTTTGTCGTCAGCTTTAGTTTTTCCTCGGTCTTCTGCCGTTCGATGAAATAACTCACCATGGCTGCAATTTCATCCAGCAAGTCTTGCTCTTCTTGACGGAAAGGGCCAATGTCCCTGCCGGGGTGGGGATTGGCATAGGCCAAGGTGATTTGCCCAGCGAATCCTTCTTGAGTGATTATGTCGGCGATGAGTCGCTGAGATTTTGAAACAAAAGAGTCCGACTGATATACCTGATCTGCCAATCGGATCATGACCCTGGCATCCTCAGGATAGAGCATCGCCTTAGGCAAGGCTTCCATCACCTCGGACAGAAAATCGCCACGCCCAAGCATGGATCGAGTCAATTTGGACACTGTGTAAAGGGTGTCCATCCCTTTAATTCGTTCCTTTAGATATTGCTCGCTTATCTCCCTATAATCCTTGAGAGCCTCAATGATATCGTTTACCGTCAAATCGCTTTCATTGACCACGTCGATATCGCCCCTGCGCAAGCGTTCAATCGCACGTAATAGAATGTCGGTATTCTTGAGAATTCTTTCAGTCATTTAGTTGTCCACTGGCAAGGGAATATTTTAGGCTCAAACTCACAAGAAGAACTAGACTTTTTTGTTGGGGGTTCAAGAATGCTGGCTCACCCTCATTGGCATTGAGTAAAAAAACTTCGTGGTTCCGGCATGAACCGCCTGAACCTAGGCTCCATGGATGGCGGAGCTTGGGGCATCCAAGCAATTCGGATACCGGAGCCATGCCGGTATGACGGCATAACTTAATGGCAGTGAAGCTCGCCCTGCCAAATTTTCGCGTTGTTTAAATCATCCTTAGCGCGGGGAGTGCGAGCTTATGCTATCCTGATTAGCGATTTTCACCATCGCGAACATTTAACTCATCCTTGAACTTGTCTTCCGGCTAAATGGCAGAACAAAATTATACCTATAGCGATAATGGTTTTAACATAGACGCTCCACTAGGAAAATCTTGTGGCAACGGAATGGATGGCGACTTAAATTTATTCGATCCAAAGCAATTGGAAACAGAACTGCCTATTGTAAATCCCAAGTCCGAATTGCGAATTTTAGAGGATGCAAATTTCTACAGTGAAAATGTCACCGAATCCAGGCTTGCCAAAAAATCGCTGCTGGAGGCCAATCAACAATTACGGATAGCCCAGCAGGCTGCCAATGCAGGGATATGGTACTGGGACATCAGCACAGGCAAGATTGAATGGTCGGAAGAGTTTTACGCCTTGTTTCATTTGCCGCTTTCGACAGATCCGTCATTTGATGCCGTGCTGAATATAATGCTTGCCGAAGACCGCGAGCCTTTTTTGGAAAATATCAAACAGTCCATCGAAAATAAAGTCCCACTTGAAAATCAATATCGCATACTGGATGGGAAAGGGGGGATAATTTGGATTAGTGCATTAGGCAAAACCTACTATGGGGAAGACGGCAAACCTTTGAGGATGGCAGGAATTTGCTTGGACATCACCACTCATAAAGCCAATGAAACGGCATTGCGGGAAAGTGAGGAATGGTTTCGCTCACTAGCAAAAGTCTCCCCTGCCGGCATCTTTCGTACTGACGCGAAAGGCCAAACTGTCTATTGGAATGAGCAGCTTTGCAGAATGACAGGCATGGCAATGGAGGATGCCATGGGCACCGGGTTTGAACATTGCATCCACCCGGAAGACCGACAAATGGCGCTTGCTGCTTGGTACGATTCGGTGCAACAGCATAAACCTTTTAAAACCCAGTGTCGATTTGTCCATAAAAATGGTTCGGTGATTTGGATCATAAGCCAAGCCGATGCCATTTTCGATACGGCTGGGTCAATCATTGGGTATGTTGGTTTCGTCACCGATATTACGGAATTGAAACATGCCGAAGAGCAAGTGCGTTTGGCAGCTTATCAAGATTTATTGACCAAACTGCCAAACCGACGATTGTTAAACGACCGGTTGCACCAAGAGGTTGCCAAGTGCGGACGGGACGGGCATTTGTTGGCGGTGTGTTACCTTGATTTGGATAGTTTCAAGGAGATCAACGACCAGTTTGGGAAAGACATCGGTGATCGCATTTTGATCGAAGTTTCTGCTAGGTTGCTGTCCAGCGTGAGGGGTGGTGATACGGTGGCGCGTTTAGGCGGGGACGAGTTTGTCATTCTCCTTTGTGACCTCAATAGTGAAGAAGAATGCCAGCAAATCCTTGAAAGGATGGTAAACAATATAGCCACCCCCTATGTTGCCGATGAATCCCATACCATCACCATTGCGTCCAGTATTGGTGTCACCTTGTACCCTAGCGATAACGCAGAGCCAGAAATTTTGCTGCGTCATGCAGACCACGCCATGTATAGCGCCAAGCAAAGGGGCAAAAACTGCTGTCATTATTTTGACAACTATCTGGACCAACGCGTCGAGTCCAAACAAGAAATGCTCAGGCTTATTGATAAGGGGCTTGCCGCTGGTGAATTCCAACTTTATTACCAACCCAAAGTCGATTTTGACCTCCGAGCCGTGACAGGCGCGGAAGCTTTAATTCGTTGGGACCACCCGATACTGGGTTTGATCGAGCCGGCCAAATTTCTCCCATTTGTCGAAGACCATGATATCGCCATCAAGGTTGGCAATTGGGTTGTTGGCGAAGCTTTGCGGCAGATGGAATGCTGGCTGGATCATGGGCTAGACCTACAGATCAGTATCAATGTGTTTGCCCGGGAATTGCATGAACCAGGCTTCGTGCAGCGCTTGCAAAACCTGCTTGGCGAACACAGTGCCATCCCCCCTAACCGACTGCGGATAGAGATTCTCGAAACCGCCGCATTACCCGATCTTGAAGTGGTTCAGAGTGTGATCGCCGGATGTCAGGCTCTAGGCGTAAGTTTTTCTCTGGATGATTTCGGCACGGGATATTCTTCACTGCATTACTTGCGCAATTTGGCGGTGGCGGAGCTGAAAATTGACCAAAGTTTTGTTCGAGACATGTTGATAGATTCCGAAGCCTTGGCCATTGTGGAGGGTATTATTGGCCTGAGTCGGGCATTCCAAAGGTCCATCGTCGCCGAGGGGGTTGAAACCCCGGAACATATAGGCAAGTTGTTGGAACTGGGTTGCCACCAAATGCAGGGCTATATCATTTCCCGTCCCTTGCCTGCAAGTCAGCTATTGCCATGGATAAAGCGATTCCAGCCTAGCCAGCTTCTGTCGGGTGATTCTTATCCAATTTCTTCGGCCAGTAATGTCAATAATAGACGATGAACGATTATGATTTAATAGAATGGAGTGATACCATGCTGACTGGTGTTGACGAGATAGACCTTCAACACAAGGAGTTATTGTCTTTTTTAAACGGTTGGCTAGTCAACCATATTTTAAATATAGACAAACATTTAGGGGGGGTTATCTTATCCAAACGCACCTAATCAATGGGATTTTATATTAAAATATTGACCTCTCACTACTAAGCTCCATGGATATTTTCTTAATATTTTCTTTAATTGTCATGAATGGCATTTTTGCCATGTCTGAAATAGCATTAATTTCATCGCGCAAAACCCGCTTGCAGCACTGGGCAGAAGAAGGGCGAACGGGTGCGGCCCGAGCGTTGAAAATGGCTAATGACCCTTCCCATTTTCTGTCCACGGTTCAAGTCGGCATTACGCTCATTGGGGTGTTGAACGGGGCCATAGGCGAATCGGCTATCGCCGATAAGTTGGATGCTTATTTTGGTCAAATACCTGAATTGGCTCGCTACAGTAGAAGCATCTCTGTGGCCTTGATGGTATTGATTGTCACCTATTTTTCCTTGATCGTCGGGGAATTGGTTCCTAAGCGCCTAGCCATGCGCAACCCCGAGCCCATCGCATCGTTTTTTGCCGGGCCTATGCAAGTCTTATCCATAATCGCATTTCCTTTAGTCAAGTTGCTCAGTGTCTCCACCGAGCTTGCACTGAAGTTATTTGGTCGGGGTAAGAAAAAGGAGCCTTCAATCACCGAAGAAGAAATTCAAGTGATGATGGAGCAGGGCGCTGAGGAGGGTATTTTCATTCGATCCGAACATGAATTGGTCTCCAATATATTCAGTTTGGATGATAAAGAGATTGCCTCCATCATGACTCCGAGAAAAGATATATTCCTGTTGGATTTGGAAGACTCCTTCGAATTGAACCGGGAAAAGCTCATGGGCAGCCCTTATTCCCGTTTCCCGTTGTGTCGTGGCGGATTCGATCAAATTCTAGGCATCGTCAGTGCCAAAGACATTCTGAACAGCCAATTTCAGGGCGAACCCATTGACTTGCCGAGTGTCGCCAAACCGCCGCTTTACGTATTGTCGAATATCTCCTTGATGCATTTTCTGGAAGAATGCAAGAAAACCCGGGTGCATTTTGCCTTAGTCGTGGACGAATATGGCGAAGTTGAGGGTTTGGTGACCTTGAACGATGTGATGGAAGCCATTGTCGGGGATATTGGCTCAGCCGATATGATTGAAGAGCCGCTGATGGTTCAACGCGAGGATGGCTCGTGGCTAATTGACGGTTTGCTGCCAGTGGACAAGTTTATCGACCTATTCGATGTCGATGGCTTGATGGACGAAGCAAAAGGCAATTTTCATACGGTAGGAGGCTTCGTCATGACCAAGATAGGGCATGTCCCCACAGCCACAGACTGTTTTGAGTGGGAGGGTTTGCGCATCGAAGTGGTGGATATGGACAAAAACCGGGTGGATAAGCTGCTGGTTTCAAAAATTCAAGATTAATCTAAATCCGGCATTCAATTTGAATATGAAAAATGTTGTAGGTGTGAATTCATTCGCATTTAACACGTTATTTTGGCGAATGAATTCGCCCCTACACAACTTTTCCAATTGCCGGATTTAGGATCATTGACACTAAGCTTTGACTAGCATCGCCACATTATCGGCAAGCGCAGTCATCAAGGTGGGCCAATATGAACCACGATGTTGCAACTCCTTGATATCCGAAGTGAAGGGGCTCATGATCGTGGAACGTAAGCAATTCAACTCGTCGGGTATGGGCGTGTCGGTCAAGCCAAGCTGATTGGCAAAGCTTTTCATAAACTCATCGCCGTAATCCTTTTTCATAAACGTAGTCATGCTCAGCATCAATTCAGGTTGATTCTGAGTGTTTTTCTGCGAACGGCCTTCCTCGTCGTATTTTATCCGCAACTTGTCGTAAACTTTTTTGGTGAATTGATTATAGATGTCGACCTTGTTATTCAATACCCCGTGATGGATTGGGTTAAAACCATAATCGATGATATTCTGGTCCGGGCCAAGCTTACGGAAAACAGGCATGGCTTCTTCATCTTGACGAATTTCGTCCAATCCCTTGCGCAGGATTTTGTCCCTGACGAGATCGTAATTTGACGGGTCAAATGGCATTAATAGCGCAGTTTTAAACTGGTCTTGATGCCCAATGAACAGCAATTCAGCATAAAATTGTTTGGCATTATAGAGGGACCGGGTAATGACTTCTCCATACCCCTTATAATCGGGGCGTAAGCAGGCATGGGTAAAATAGACGGCAGCCGCAGCAGCGCCGGGGCGCGAGCCTTCAAGCCCAAACAAGCCGACGGTGGGATCAGATGCAGAACCTATGTAAGTCCCGGTGAAGGTTGTCAAGTTAATGACATCGCCATTTTTATACAGGATGGTACCCGCCGGATATTGGACATAGCCCATTTTGTGCGGATCAATCGTGATGGAATCGGCTTGGCATATCTCTTTTGCTTGGCCCACCACATAATCATTGAGCAGCACTTGACGGGTATCATCCAAGAACGGGCTATAGCATGACAAAGAATTGACCCCTTCCATTGAGTTGGGGACTTCTTCCATTTTGAATTCCTTGCGGATAGTCGAAATGAAATATCCACCCCAAGCGGCATCCACATGAATGTCGAAATCCAAGCCCTTGAGTCGATATTCATCGCGTATGGAAATGATCCCCTTCAATGGATCAACTGCACTTTCCTCAGTACTGCCAAATACCGAGACAGTCATCAATATCGGTTGCTTGTTGCGCAATGCATGGTCGAGTTGATGACGCAATTCACTAAGGTTCATCCTGCCAAGTTCGTCCACCATGACATTTTGGGCATTGCCAGTCCCCAAGCCCATGACTGCGACCGATTTTGGCCATGAATAATGGGCTGTCGAGGGAATTAGCACGATGGGCCATTGATGGTCATAGAAGTATTGACTGAACCCTTGCCAACCTTTGGCATTAATATCGTAGTGTGTCAAAATCTCCCATACTTGATAGGTATCTTCCAGTTTTAGACCGAGCAACTTGGCGATCTGGAAGGGAATCAGCAATCGCTCGTCTCGGGTCAAATTCCATAATTCCCAAGGTTCCGCATCGACCAGTTTGACCTTGCGCCGGTCGCAGGTTAGCACCTTAAGATTGGCGGCCTTTTTGAGGTCGGGATTATGGGTGAGGGCTTCAAGGGCAGCGAAGGGCAGCAGTTTTGATTCCCTTGCACTCCAAACCGCTTCAATATTGGCGATGGAACCGTCTGAGGTTATATGTGCCCAAGGGTCCGCGAAACGGTCGGGGATGTTGCCGGCTTCATCGAAAAACATTGGGCGTCGGGTAAACCCCACCATGTCGCACAAATCTCGCATGGCAAGCATTTCCAAGAGTGTGGTTGCCGTCGAGGCTTGGATAGTCACATTGTTGGAGTTGTAAATCATGCCGGCATAATAGGCGGCTAAGGCCGGCAATAGTTGATCACCCGTCATGTGCGCGAGATAGCGCAGGGATGAGAAGGGTGTGCTGTGTTCTTCGAGATAAGCCAGAAGACCCTTGAATCGGTGTTTTAAATCCTGTACCGATTGTTTATGTTCCTTATCCTCATAGAGACTGGGTCCTTCCCAAATGCCCGTCCGAAAATCGACAATGCTGGCTAATACTTCATTGGCTAGTTCGGTCAGTATGTTGTGATTATCGGCATGTGGTCCCAGAAAGGCGGCAGTGGGACAAATACTGGAATTGACCGACATATCCGGCAAGTTTTGAAAACGACCAATGGACAGTTTGCCATCGACTTGGCGGATAATGTCGTATAGGCCGGGTTTTTTTATGACGCGATTAAACATGGCTTTGCCTCGTCAGAATATTCTTATTGTTTGGTGTTTACGTTGATTCTTATCAAACCAAAGGTTCCCGATAAAAAATCATAATCACTCCAATCAAAAACATTGCTGCCGTTCCGATAAAACCAGCCACTTGGCCTTCCTTATAGGCTTCCGGGGAAACCAAACGCAATTCCATCCAACGACCGCTGGCGAGTATCATGGCCAGTAAACCCATGGTGGTGTGGGTGGTTTGAATCAGGAATTCGCTTTTCAATTCAAACTGGGCATGGGCATGGGTCAATAGTAGGATGCCACCAAATGCGCATAACACCGGGAAAACGTATCTTAATTTGGCTGCGTCTGGATTGGTCCGGGCTTTCAATTCCATCCAAGCCAACACAAATAACATCAAGGTTGCTATTCGGTGTTGGAATACCTCGCCATTGCCGAAGGTGCTTTCCCAAAAGCCTATTGGTCCCAAGGGCCAAGTTTCCGCGTCACTGCGGAAAAACAGGAATATGCCCATCAAGTAGAACCCCGCCGGCCAATAACGTGTCCAACCGAAGCCTTTGATATGAAAATAAGACAACATCGCCAAAAAACCCATGGTGGCGAGGAAAATGCCTGACATGTTATGGTTGTAATCCGACCATTCTTTACCGGCGACTGAAGGTATTTTATTCACCACCGCCACCCGCCCCGCTTCCCCGGCAAGCAAGGCTTCATGGCTAGGAGAGGTGATTCTTGGCATGTTCGGCATGAACATATCGACGACTTCCGACACGGCAGCGGTGCGGTCGGGAATGTCCACCGACGGTGGCTGAGATGAGAGTGTGGCGGCGATGAACAACACACCCACCAAAATGAAAGTTTCCGCTTCGATATAAAAAGGCACTTTCTTGGTCAGATTGTCTGCGTTGCCGGTTTCGCGCCAGCGTTTTCCCGCCCGGTTGTTCAGATAGGCAAACCCCAAGGCAACCAAGAACAGCCAATTTTTGGTGACCACCAAGCTTCCATAACCCGTGCCGAATAGTCCGTCCCAACTGCCGATGTATGTCCACGCCAAAAACAAGCCTGTCATAATCAGCAAAACTACGGAACACATGCCCAACCAGCCAAAGCGGGTGATGGCGAGCGGCCAAAGTGCCTTTGCCCCGGCATCTTTAAGACCGGCGCGCCAAAGCATCAATAATTGCACGACGCAGCCAAACCAAACGGCGGCGGCAAACTGATGCATCACCGTGGTGAACATTAACAATCCGCGGGACTCAAAGCGTCCAACCGCATGAACCAGCCACGCACCGCTGATGACCAAAGGAATCGTCAGTAGGGCAACGGCGATCCATGATGATGACTTGGCGGGTTCTTTCCTCAATTGTTTGGCAACCCAAACAAAACCCAGCGCCAGCGCCAGCCGCATCAAGCCCGCTTGAAATTGCACCGTATTGGCATAAGCCCCCATGGGCAACTCGCCCAAGGTGGATGCCAACACCGCCCCTTTGACGACAAGTTTGGTTCCAACCGTGGCAGCCAAGGACACCGCACCCAGATGCAGCATGTTGACACTGCTGAGGATTGCCGCATCACAGGCCCGGTTGGCACTGGCAACCCGCAGGATGATAAAGCTCCACAACACACTCCCGACCACCAGCGCATAGCTGATGAGCATCAATCCACCGAGGAAGTCGTCGATGAAATTAGCCAAGCCTTGCATATACATAGAGGTTTACCGCAGCGCTGAAACTTTGAAACGGATGACATCTTCGGTCAAATGACCGTCAGCCGCAAAGACTTTGTATTTGATGGCGTAATCGCCTTCTTCCAAAGCGGGGATTTTAATTAACATCTGGCCGGGCTTCTTACCCTTGGCAATGTCCAAGGGATGGAAAACATCGCCTTTACTGACCAAGAACACCTTGGAAAGAGCCAATTCCACACCGGAATTAAAATGCAAAGACACTTCGGTGGGATGGTTGACTTCGATAGGGTGTTGTTTCAAGGAGGATTCGGTCACCACCGCATGGGCGGAAACTTCCGCCGAAAACACAAAAATCAGTCCCACCAGCAAAAGATGCCAGCGTTTAATAGACAAAAATTGATTCATTGAAAGAGCCTTTATTATAGTTGAGTCACTGAATGTGCCAGTGGGCCACGCCGCTTGCTTGAAGCGGCGGGCACATAAGGCACAGCTCAGATGCGCTGGCGGAAGATAGGCTTAACCCCATCGGCAGCAGTTTGATAATTGAGGGTGAAATCAGCAAAAGCCGGAAGCAGTTTTTCCAAATCAGTTCCTGCCACTGGCTCGAAGGCATTGACCCCGACGCGGGCCAGAAAATAGACTTGGTCACGTATGAAATCGCCTAGGGCCCTGATTTCACCTTTAAAGCCAAAGCGTTCGCGCAACAGGCGGGCCAAGGAAAATGACCTGCCATCGGCTAGGGCTGGGAATTCAACCACGACGACTTCAAAATGATTCAAATCTTCGGCAATGTCGGCGATTGAATTGTCACCTTTCAAACGAATGCCCACCAAATGACCGCTTTTAAGCAATGCATCCTTCTCAGCCTTCCAGCGAGTGCAAGACACGGTGAACCGGTTTGCTGATGGGGCTTCATCATCGCTTAGATGCTGTACGTCATCAGGGGTGATTTTTCCATCTTTAATGATTTGCATAGACTTTCTCCTGGAAAGGGTCCATTCCGGTACGCCTTACGGTGTCGAGGAAGGATTCTTCGCCTTCGCGCAATTCGATATAGGTTTTTAAAATAGTGTCCACTGTGCTGGCAACTTCAGCTTTCGGAACGGATGGCCCGAGGCGGTCGCCCAAACTCGCATCATTGGAAGAGGAGCCGCCTAAGGTCAATTGGAACCATTCCTCACCTTTCTTATCAACCCCAAGAATGCCAATGTGACCTACGGTATGGTGGCCACAACCGTTCATGCAGCCGGAAATGTTAATTCGGATATCGCCCAAATCATAGAGATAATCGGCATCTTCCAAGCGATTGGCGATTTCCAAGGCAACCGGGATCGAACTGGAATTGGCAAGCGAACAGAAATCCAAACCGGGGCAGCAAATGATGTCCGAAGCCTTGCCGATGTTAGCCGTGGCTAAATTCGCCGCACCCAGCTTTTGCCATAGCTCATACAAATCTGCTTGCTTAACATCCGCCAGCAATAAGTTTTGCGTATGGGTCACACGCAATTCGCCGAAACTGTATGCGTCTGCCAAATCGGCAACAATTTCCATTTGCCCGTCGGTCATGTCTCCGGGCGGTATACCGGGGGCTTTTAACGACACAAAGGCGGCACGATACCCTGGAACTTTATGCTCAACCGTATTCACCCGAACCCAAGCGGCAAATGCTTTGTCCTTGGCTAGGCAAGCATTAAAGCTTTCATCTTTGGCTGCGTCTGGATCGTAGGCGGGCGAGGTGAAGAAGGTTTTCACCCGTTCGATTTCCTTCTCGTCCATTTCTAGGGAATCACGGATATGCAGCCATTCTTCCTCGACCATTTTGGTGAATTTTTCGACGCCCGTTTCCTTGAGTAGGATTTTAATGCGTGCCTTGTACTTGTTGTCACGGCGACCAAACAAGTTATAAATGCGCAAAATCGCCTCCAAATAGGAAAGCAAGTGTTTCTTTTCCAGAAATGGTCGGATCGTCTGACCGATGATCGGAGTGCGTCCCAGTCCACCGCCAACCAGAACCTCAAAGCCAATTTCACCTGCTGCGTTTTTCACTAGGTGCAATCCAATGTCATGGACTTGAGTGGCGGCACGGTCCTTTGCAGCACCGCTGACAGCAATTTTGAACTTACGCGGCAGGAAGGCAAATTCCGGGTGCAAGGTCGACCATTGGCGGATGATTTCACACCACGGCCTTGGGTCTTCCAACTCATCCACACAAACTCCCGCCAGATGGTCGCTGGTGGTGTTGCGTATGCAATTGCCGCTGGTTTGAATGGCATGCATCTCCACCGTCGCCAAATCGGCAAGAATATCAGGGACTTCCTCAAGCTTAGGCCAGTTATACTGAATATTCTGGCGAGTGGTGAAATGACCGTAGCCTTGGTCATATTTTCGGGCAATATGCGCCAACATGCGCAATTGCTTCGAAGATAGCAGCCCATAAGGGATGGCGACTCGCAACATGGGTGCATGAGTTTGAAT
Organism: uncultured Methylococcaceae bacterium; assembly: GCA_903859815.1. Classification (GTDB taxonomy): domain Bacteria; phylum Pseudomonadota; class Gammaproteobacteria; order Methylococcales; family Methylococcaceae; genus Methylumidiphilus. Next base: position 24,053 of record CAIOOA010000044.1, read on the forward strand.
GTATAAACCATTCATAAGGCGCAAAGGCCGAAATTGCTCTTCGCTAAGTTCGCCGATAAGGAAGCGCCGAGTCTGGTCGCGAAATTGGGCGACCCGCTGATTGACTAGTGTTTGATCGTAATGGTCGTATTGGTACATGGGTGGCTCTGTTGTGAATGCTGGCATTCGTAGGCGTGTTCCTTGGCAAAACCCCTAAAATCGCCTCGAAAGACAAACAAACGATAATGAAAAAAATTGCTATGCTTAGGAATTTACTTTATAAATACAGTAAAAGTAAATCACGAAGATCGCCGGGGCGGTTTTTTTTTGCCTCCATTGACAGTCAATTGTACCAGCCGAAGCGCATTTTTATTCATCCTAACCAACATTCTCAATTATAATTCAGTATTTTTGGTTGGTTGTAGCTTGCAATGTTCGGTTCGCTTGAAGCGTTCGGACGGGCAGTTGACTGTTTTTCATACATTTTAATAGAGAGGGCCTGGAATTGTTACGTAAACTTCTGACTATATCGCTACTATTAGCGCTGCCCGGCGTGGCATTCGCCGAGGAGATGGAAATTCTGGGCATGACCGGCACACAACGCGGTTTGTATTGTGTGTTGATCTTCATCATTGCCTATGCTCTGGTGATGGCCGAAGAATTTACCCACATGCGCAAATCCAAACCCGTCATTTTGGCGGCGGGCATCATCTGGGCGCAGATCGCTTGGATGGCCAGCACCAATGGCGTCGCCGCAGAAACTGTGCATAAAGTTTTTGAATACAATCTCGGCGAGTTTGCCGAATTGATGCTGTTCTTGTTGGTGGCGATGACTTACATCAATGCCATGGCTGAGCGAAATGTCTTTGAGGCATTGCGCGCATGGCTAATCAATCGACGTTTCGGTTATCGCAAGCTGTTTTGGATAACGGGTATCATCACCTTCTTCCTCTCCTCGGTGGCTGATAACCTGACCTCGGCCTTATTGGTCGGCGCAGTGGTGATGGCAGTGGGTGTCAACAGTCCGAAATTCGTTGCCTTGGGCTTCATCAACTTGGTCAGTGCGGCGAATGCGGGCGGCGCTTTCAGCCCGTTTGGCGACATCACCACGCTAATGGTGTGGCAGGATGGCAAGGCAGACTTTTTCGACTTCTTCACGCTGTTCATACCCTCCGTCGTCAATTTCGTGGTTCCTGCGGCGATCATGCATTTTTCCATCCCCGACGAAGCACCTATCCCTAATGAAGAAGACGAACAGATTGACCTGAAACCCGGTGCGATTGCTATTGCCGGTTTGTTCGTCTTGACTATCGCCACTGCGGTCAGCTTCAAGCAGTTCCTGCATTTGCCGCCATTCATGGGCATGATGGTCGGTTTGGGCTATTTAATGATGTATGGCTACCGTTTGAAACTGATATTCAGCTACAAAGGCGACAAGTTTGATGTATATCAACATGTCAAAGATTCCGAATGGGATACTTTGCTGTTCTTCTTCGGCGTGATTTTCGCCGTCGGCGGCTTGGGTTTCATCGGTTATTTACAATTGGCTTCCGCCGCCATGTACGAGGGCTTAGGACCGACCACCGCCAACGTGTTGATTGGTGTGTTGTCCGCCATCGTCGATAACATCCCGGTTATGTTCGCCGTGTTGCAGATGAACCCCGACATGCCTCTTTATCAATGGATGTTGGTCACCTTGACGGCCGGCGTGGGTGGAACCATGCTTTCAATCGGCTCCGCCGCCGGCGTGGCTTTGATGGGCACTTCGCGTGGCATGTACACTTTCTTCAGCCACTTGAAATGGACTTGGGCCATTGTATTGGGCTACATAGCCAGTATCATTGTGCATTTGATGATTAACGGCGGCTGATAATTTTCATCAGCCACAAGGATGTGGGTTTTGACTAAAACGCCCGGTTGGAAACAACCGGGCGTTTTTTTATTGCATGGATTTTCCCTATTGACTAGAATGGAAGTCTGTCTCATTCATCTTGAAGCCTATTTTTCATGTCCAGCACGCAACCTACCTTTGATGACATCATGCGACTGTTTCGCGAATGAACATCCGCAATGATGCAGGATTCGTTCCGATGGTGTGGTAGCATTTTTAAAATCCAGCAAACCAATTTAAAATCGAAATTTCAAGCTTCAAATCCAAAAATCAAGCTTGAAATCCAAAAAAAGAGGCTTAAAATCGCCAAAACAAGCTTGAAAATAGAAAATCAAGCTTAAAAAATCAAAATCATGCCTCAAAATTTAATTTTAAGCTTGAAAATTCAAAATAAAGTTAAAAATTTTTAAATATAAGCTTCAAATCGCAAAATTAAGCTTAAAACAGCCATTTCAAATTTTAAATGGCAATTTGAAGCTTGAAATCAAACGATAAAAATCATTTTGGAGCGTCAAAGCTTGCTTTGACAGAAAAGACTCAGCATCGGAGCGTCAAAGCTTGCTTTGACAGAAAAGACCTAGCATCGGAGCGTCAAAGCTTGCTTTGACAGAAAAAAACCGGCAACGGAGCGTCAAAGCTTGCTTTGACAGGCGAAGCAAGCTGCATTTCCAAAATCTATTGTCGAAGCAAGCGTTGACGCTCCAATCATGTCAAAGCAAGCGTTGACGCTCCAGTTCAATTATTAATTTCCTACTAAAACATTGGTGATTGCAAGCGAATAAGCACTGTGTTATGGTGGCAAAAAAATCGTGGTTCAACCCATTAATGACTTAGGAGAGTTGTTATGCCCACTTTTCCAACCAAACCCGCTGAAATTATTGCCTTACTCAAAACCATGGCGGCTGGCTTCAGCGCCCATCCCGACATATTCCCGAACCCACCCCATCCATCAGACGATCTCAATGGCGAGGGGACAAGCTATGATGAAGAGCATACCGCTAATTTGGAAGCGCAAGCGGTAGCTGAAACAGCCAAAGAAAAGGAAAAGCGAAGACTGGAAAAGATCAGAAACATGGTCAAAGCCAATATCGCCTACGCCATTCACGTCACCCAAGAAGAGCGGGAACTGAATTTAATCGGCTGGTCGAATCGCAGCGCCCCGACCCCCACACCCCCGCCAGAACAGCCCACTTCATTGCAAGCCCCGCGTTATGGGGACGGCACGGTGCATTTACGTTGGACTGCCCCCAAGGGAGGCGGCAAAGTGCAAGCTTACCGAATCCAACGCCGTGAAATCCATACCGACGGTCCCGACACCGAATGGATGGTTTGCGACATGTCCTTCACCACGGAAGCGACATTGACCAATCAACCTAGGGGAATCATGCTGGAATATCGGGTTATCTCTGCCAACATAGCCGGTGATAGCGAGGCGAGTAATGTGGTGAGTTTGACGATGTGAATATTCATCAGCCATGTTGTTTGCCTATCATATTAAGACCATAAGGCTGAATCAAGGATAGGTTCTACTGAAAGTTGATGGTCGTTTGTCGCGTATAGTCAAATACTGAATGATTCTGACCATATTTAAACTACCAAGATTATAGCAGTATAATCACGTTTTCAAATATTGATTGAGTATTGTAATTATGAATAAACTAACCCGCCGAGAGTTTATTATATCAATGAGCCAATTTTCATTAACTGGGGTGGCTTTATGTTATTTGCCCCTAGCTCAAGCTGACTGTTGTCGATTAAGTTGGTGGTCAATCTTCAGGTTACAACCAGCACGAATTATAGCTGGCTTAATTTTTGACGAAGTTGCTCCCGTTGCTGTTCGTTGGGTAGCTAGTGGTGTAAGCGATTTGTTTAGCGGTCATTACAGTATTTATGATAGCGAAGCTTATAAGTCTCTGACCAATGAGACCTTGTTCAATCATCCGGCATATAAAGCAGCAATCGTAACATTGGGGGTAGCCGATTATGAAAAGCATCGACAACGACAAATACGCTTATTGTTAAATAATGCTGTTGATTATAATCGATTTAATTTGATTAGAGATTATTTACGTGAAGAAAAAATTGCTTTAAAGACTTCGGATCAGGAAATTTCCTATCCTATAGGAGTTGACCTTGAACCAGATGATTTGTTCACAGTGGATTATTTTGTTATGGGTGAAAATTCTGCACAGCATTATACCAATCTTGAGCAAATAACCAAAGTCAACGTATTTAATCAATGGCATACGGGATAAGTGATGAAAAAGTGGTTAATGGCTTTAATTTTGTTTTTGTCAACGTCGCCATCGGTTTTGAAAGCAGATTTTAGCCCTGAAGATATTATTGCAATGCGTGCTGCGGGGGTACGCATTGCTTTGGTAGGTGAACAGGCAGCACGGGTAGTGCCAGCAAATTTAGCTCCTACCGAACTAATGAAAGCGGAAATTTTAGATTTTAACGGTGCAGCAGTATACACAATTCCAGATTGGATTTTCAAGTTCGCTCAGTTACGAAAACTAGACTTACACAATGCTGGATTAACTAATCATGAAATATTGAAACTCACATCGTTTAGTCATCTTGAAGTGCTTGATTTATCAAATAATCCACTATTTACGCAGGTTACGCAAGGAAGTGGGTCACTAAGTAAACTATGGGTCGCCTTACCTGAACTGCGAGTCCTAAGTTTATCTAATATCGGTGGCAATGCGTTCTATATAGGAGATTTATCTTCACTTAAATATCTAGATAAATTAGATTTATCACGCAACTGGATAGAAGATATCAAACCTCTTAGACTTGGTATGTTAAATAACTTAAGGAAGTTAGATTTGTCTGCAAACAAACTAACAACTTTCAATCCACTTGATGTGCCAATAGTATCAATACAGGAATTAAAGTTACAAGATAATAGCATTTCAATATTGCCATTTGCTGGAGATTTACCACAATTAGGTACGCTGAATATAAGTGGAAATGGTTCCGTTGCAATAGATGAAGCATACGGGGGATTATTTGTGTTAAAACAAATATCACAATTAATTATAGATGGAGACGCACAAGTGCCTTATAGTTTAAGGAAAAAAATACATCGCAATAGTGGATATAAGATAAATGGTATTTATCATGATAATCAAGATGGAACAATTACTGATATAAGAACGAAATTGCAATGGATGCAGTGTAGTTTAGGACAAACCTTTAAGGAAGGTAAAGAAGGTGTCGATACCCTTTTTCAATGTAGTGGAAAAGCAACAGAATACGAATGGACTGATGTGTTGAATACAGTAAAGTTATTTAATACAAATGAAGGCTTCGCTGGACATAATGACTGGCGTATACCAAAAGAAGTGGAATTGAAAACAATTGTATATTGCAGCAGTGGGGAGCCTCAAATATTTAATATAATAACGGATGGATGTACTGGTAAATATACAAAACCAACGATTATTAGTGATGTTTTTCCACAAACTCCACTTAGTTGGTATTGGGCTTCAACCATGTTTGGTGAGCCAAGATTTGTAAGTTTTTACGATGGGAGTAGTGGAGGAATTTTTGAATGGGATGACACACCGGTGCGTCTAGTGCGTGATGGAAATTGATTATCCCTTGAGGCTCTTGCAAAATTATAGAGTCTTCATTGATCCAAGTTGGTTTTGGCTTGCCAAAAGCCATTTTTTCCAGTGGAACCCTGCGGCAATTGTCGTCACCCGACAGAATGGCTCCATTTTTCCAAATTAAGGTCGTGGCA